>CANQIP010000001.1 GCA_947623955.1 uncultured Clostridia bacterium
TCGCCGCGAAAACCGAGCGTGTATATCGCGTCAAGGTCGGAGCTTTCGCGTATTTTACTCGTCGCGTGACGCAGAAAACATATCCTCGCGTCGTCCGCGCCCATGCCGCTGCCGTTGTCCGACACGCGGATATACAGGCTGCCGCCGTTTTTTATCTCGACGGTTATAACGTTTGCGCCCGCGTCTATGCTGTTTTCGACAAGCTCCTTAACAACGCTCGAAGGGCGTTCAACGACCTCGCCCGCCGCTATCTTATTGGAAACCTCGGTGTCCAGCACCCTTATCTTGCCCATTTTTATCCCTCGCTTAATTTCCCTTAGCCTTATTCGACAGCTCGAAAAGCTTGTTCAGCGCCTCAATCGGCGTGTACGTCGTAACGTCCATATTGCGCAGCTCGTCTGCAATCTCGTTTGCCGCCGTGTCGCCGAAATCTATCTGGTTCGTTTCCTCTTCGCGGCTCACGGCGTTTTCCCTCGGTCTTTCGCCGCTTTCAATACGGCTTAAAATCTTCTTCGCGCCGTTTATTACGTCCTTCGGCACACCCGCCAAAGCCGCGACCTCGATGCCGTAGCTGTCGTCCGTGCCGCCGCGCACGATCTTGCGCAGGAACGTTATATCGTCGCCGCGCTTTTTGACGGCTATGCTGTAATTTTTCACGCCCTCGATATTTTTTTCAAGCTCCGTAAGCTCGTGGTAATGCGTCGCGAACAGCGTTTTCGCGCCTATTTTGCGCTTGTTTGCTATATATTCCGCGACCGCCTGCGCGATTGAAAGTCCGTCGAAGGTGCTCGTGCCGCGGCCTATCTCGTCAAGGATAATGAGCGAATTTTTCGTCGCGTTTTTGAGTATGTGGCTGACCTCGTTCATTTCGAGCATGAACGTACTCTGACCCGACGCTATATCGTCCGACGCGCCGACACGCGTGAATATCTTGTCCACCACGCCTATACGCGCCGACGACGCGGGTACAAAGCTGCCTATCTGCGCCATGAGCGTTATCAGCGCAACCTGGCGCATATACGTGGACTTACCCGCCATATTCGGACCCGTTATTATGAGCATCCTGTCGCCGTCTGTGTTCAGTACCGCGTCATTCGGCACAAACATCGCGTTTTTGAGCATACGCTCCACCACGGGGTGTCTGCCGTCCTTTATATCGATTTTGCCGTCGTCCGTCACCTCCGGCATGACGTAGCCGTTCTTTACCGCCGCCAGCGCGAGCGACAAAAGCGCGTCCGTTACGGCAATCACCTTCGCCGCCCTTTTCAGGCGTTCGATTTCCTTCGCGACAGCGAGCCTTATTTCCTCAAACACGTGCGCCTCCAGCGTCAGCACTCTTTCCGACGCGCCGAGGATCGTGTTTTCTATTTCCTTCAGTTTCGGCGTTATATATCTCTCGCAGTTCGCGAGCGTCTGTTTTCTGATGTAGTAGTCCGGCACGTCGTTCATAAACGACTTCGTTACCTCGATGTAGTAGCCGAATACCTTGTTGTAACCGACGCGCAGCTTGGATATGCCGGTCTTTTCCTTTTCCTCTTTTTCAACCTCCGCGAGCCACGCGCTGCCGTTATTCATCGCGAGACGCAGCTTGTCTATTTCCTCGTTAAAGCCCTCTTTTATTACGCCGCCGTCGCGCAGCACAGCGGGAGGATTGTCGTTTATGCCGCGTCGTAGCAAATCAGCCACGTCCTCCAAAAGGTCGAAATCCTTTTTCATTTCGGCAAGCATAGGCGACTTCACACGGCTGAGCGCGTATTCGAGTTCC
Organism: uncultured Clostridia bacterium; assembly: GCA_947623955.1. GTDB lineage: Bacteria > Bacillota > Clostridia > UBA1381 > UBA1381 > Hominilimicola. The sequence continues at coordinate 1,766 of CANQIP010000001.1, forward strand.
GGCAGTTTAAGGAGCGTTTCACGGAGAGCCGAAAAGTCGCGCGGCGTTACCGTACCGAGCGACACGCGCGTTATAATTCTTGATATGTCCCGCATATCGCACAGCACGCCTTTTATTTCGTCGCGCAGCATTATGTCCGAGGAAAGCTCCTGCACCGAGTAGAGCCGCTTATTTATCGCCATCGGGTTCACAAGCGGCTTTTCCACCCACTGCTTTAAAAGTCTCGCGCCCATCGACGTTTCCGTGTGGTCGAGTACCCACAAAAGCGAACCGCGCTTTGACTTGTCGCGCATCGTTTCCGTGATTTCAAGGTTGCGGCGCGTGTTTATGTCGAGATCCATGTACTGGTTCAAATTGTAAACGGTGAGCGTGTTCATGTAGGTGAGGCTCGTTTTCTGCGTGTGCTCGATGTACGTGAGCAGCGCGCCGACGGCGCACACCGTCTGATTTTTACCCGCAAGCTTTACCTCATCGAGCGACGATTTCGCAAACTGATTTAATATTTTGTTTTCATATCCGCCGTCCTCAAACAGGTCGTCGCGGCACTCCTCCGCCTTTACGTGAAAGCGCAGCTCAATCTGTCCGCCGAGACGCTCCGCCGCCAAGCCGTTTACGAGTATTTCTTTAGGTTCGTAGCGCGCTGTCTCCGACATGACATCGTCGTCCGACGAAAGCTGCGACGCGTAAATTTCGCCCGTCGAAATATCCGACACCGCAAAGCCATACTCCTTTTCATGCGCGTAAATAACGGCGAGGTAGTTGTTCGTCTTTTCGTCGAGAAGTTCCTCGTCAACGACCGTGCCGGGCGTTACGACGCGTATTACCTCGCGCCTTACTATACCCTTCGCAAGTTTCGGATCCTCCACCTGCTCGCAAATCGCGACCTTGTAGCCGCGCTCGATAAGCTTTGAAATATACATCGGCGCGCTGTGAAAAGGAACGCCGCACATGGGCGCGCGTTCCTCCGTACCGCAGTTTTTGCCTGTAAGCGTTATTTCGAGCTCCTTTGACGCTTTTATCGCATCGTCGAAAAACATCTCATAAAAATCACCCAGACGGTAAAATAAAATACAGTCCGGGTATTCTTCTTTCGTTTCGAGATACTGCTGCATCATCGGGGTAAACTGCTCTTTCGGCATGGTGGTTTTCTCCTTTGTTTGGTAGGTAAATATGTTTGACTTCGGGCGAACTCGGTTCGCCCCTACGGCGGGACGTTTATGGGTTTCGTTTTGCGGGCGACTGCAAGGGTCGCCCCTACGTGAGGCTCCCCTTGAGGGGAGCTGTCACCGTAGGCGACTGAGAGGTGGTTTTAAAATTTGTTGCCACCTCTCCGTCATCGCTTCGCGATGCCACCTCTCCTCAAGGAGAGGCTAACGGCATACTATTTTAATGACAGCCGCCGCAGGTTGAACAGTCATGCGTGCAGTTGGGATCCTGTCCCGTGATATAGAAATTCAAAATCTGATTTACCTGATTTACAAGCGAGTCAAATTCCTTTTTCGCGGCTATATATTTCTTTATCGTGTCCGACCTTTCAACAATGTCGTCGAACGCCTCGTTGTTCTTCTTCACCGCGTCCTCGCGTGAAATTTTACCCGCCTGCATGTCTCTGGCGAGGTTCAATCGCGTGAGGTTGTACTCCTTCATAAGCTCCTGCGCCTTGTCGTCGTTTGCCTGTAAAATCTCGGCGTTTTTCATGTTCTTCATCTGCTCGCTCGCCTGTATCAGCACGCCGAGTTCTCTCGTTTTGTCAAGCACTTCGTTCATTTCAATTCTCCTTTATCAATTCACCGTTAAGACTCCACGTGTGAGCCTCGGTTATACGCACGTTTATATATTTTCCTATAAGGTCGTCCGTTCCCTTAAAGTTCACTATTTTCGAGCTGCCGCACCGCCCCGACAGCATTTCGGGGTTCGTTTTGCTCACTCCGTCCACAAGTATTCTCTCGACGCGTCCGACGTATTCCTTGTTTTTCTTAAGGGATATTTCGTTCTGTACCTCCAAAAGCCTGTTGAAATTCTTGTGTATTTCCTCGTCGGTAAGCACAAAATCGAGCTTTGCCGCCGGCGTTCCCTCGCGGCGCGAGTATATGAACGAGAAAATATTGTCAAACTCGACCTTCCTCAAAACATCGAGCGTTTCCTCAAAGTCCTCGTTCGTCTCGGTCGGAAAGCCGACTATTACGTCGGTCGAAAGCGATATACCGGGTACGGCTTTCTTTACTTTCTCTATTTTCGCAAGATACTCCGCCTTTGTGTAGCGGCGGTTCATCTGCTTTAATATTCTGTCGCTGCCCGCCTGAAACGGCAGGTGGAGCTGTTTGCAAACCTTATCACACTCCGCGATCGTGTTTATCAGCTTGTCGCTCAGATCCTTCGGGTGCGAGGTCATAAACCGTATACGCTCCACGCCCTCAATGTCGTTTACCATACGCATGAGGTCGGCGAAGTCAATATCGGTTTTTAAGTCCTTGCCGTAGGAATTGACATTCTGACCGAGCAGCGATATTTCGCTGCAGCCCTTTTCCACAAGTTCCTTTACCTCGGCGATTACCGCCTCCGGTTCGCGGCTCCTCTCGCGTCCGCGCACGTAGGGTACTATGCAGTATGTGCAGAAGTTATTGCAGCCGTACATCACCGATACCCACGCCTTTTTCGCGTCGTCGCGCATTATGGGCATATCCTCGGCAATCGCGCCGTCGCTCGCGGCTATGTCGACCACGGTCTTTTTTTCGTTAATCGCCTTGTACAAAAGCTCGGGCATTTTGTAGAGCGCGTGTGTGCCGAAAATGAGGTCGACATGCTCGTGCGACTTTTTTATTTTCTCGGTTATATGCTCCTGCTGCACCATGCAGCCGCACACGCCGATTACCATGTTCCGCCGACGCTCCTTCACGGGCTTTAACAGTCCGAGTCTGCCGAACACCTTTTGCTCCGCGTTTTCGCGCACGGCGCAGGTGTTGTATATCACAACGTCGGCGTTTTTCATGTCGTCGGTAAACTCAAACCCCGCGTCGCGCAGCATACCGCGTATGCGCTCGGTGTCATTCTCGTTCTGCTGACAGCCGTACGTCTCCGTGAGCGCGCGGCGCGTGTGACCGTACTCGGCGGCGTAGCGTGCGTTGTCCTCGCGAAGTCTCATGATATAGCCGCGCTGCTCCTTCATTTGGTCGTCGGTTATATGCTTTGCCATTGCGTTCCCCCGTTTAAAATTCGTAGTCGCACACTCTGCGTTCCTCGACGTACGGCTTTACGTACGCCGCCGCGACAGCCTTGTGCGCGGGGTGGTTTTGGTACTCGCCGAGATCAGCCATTGTTTCAAACTCCGACACAAGCGCAACATCGGAAATATCGTCCGATGGGTTTACGTTTATGCCCACGGTTATGTCCTTTATAACGTCTATCTTGTCCTTTAAAGCCTCGAGGTTTTCCTTTATCGCAACAGCCCTTTCCGCCATGTCCGGCGACGGCGCCAATTTCCATAATACTATATGTTTTACCATTTTTGTTACCTCTTTTCAATATGATGCAGATATAGTTATTTTATCATATCTCGGCGTGTTTTTCAAGTGTTTGTAAAGAAATGTTGGGGAAATTGATGCGAAAGGAGTATACGGGACGTCGAGGGCGCCGTCCCCTACGTCCGTGATTTTAAAACCGTGCGCCGTAGGGGCTGGCGCCCCCGACAGCCCGTTTTTGTTTTACATTCAATGCGGCAGGTGTAGGGGCGACCATTGGTCGCCCGCGGGCGGCGGATCGCCGCCCCTACGTGAGGCTCCCCTCGAGGGGAGCTGTCGCCAAAGGCGACTGAGAGGTGGCTTTTTAATGCGCGTTACCACCTCTCCGTCATTGCTGCGCAATGCCACCTCCCCTCAAGGGGAGGCTCACGATGTGCGCCGCAGGGGCGACCCGTCAAGTATTTAAAAGCTCGAAAATCATTCCGAACGCCTGATTTTGTTTGTCGCACGGCAGGGAACGAATGGCGTTCAGTAATTTTCTTTCATTGTTCGAGATATTTGCCGCCGTCGGCTCGTCCGCCCTTTGTTTCACGTCACTGATACACAGCAAATAGTCAGCCGATACATTATAATACTTACACAGCGCAAGCAGGTGGCGTATCGGCAATTCGTTTGCTCCCCGCTCATAACGCGCGTACATCGTTTGAGATGTGCCGAGATACTCGGCTATTTCCGTTTGTGTTTTATCGTTATCCTCACGTAAATCACGTATTCTTTTAATATACTCCATAACAAGCGCCTCATTTTATCAGAATATAAATATTTTATCCTAATAAATATATTTACTATTGACTTTAGTAAAAATATTTACTATAATATTATTATCAATATTACAAAGGAGGTTCTGTTATGAATGAACAGACAAACAACAATATGAAGAAAGAGAAAAAACTTTATCAAAGATGGTGGATATGGGTTATCGGACTTATCGCTCTTCTTATCATATTCCGCATAGTGAGCGTATCCGTAGACAAAGCGAGGATAAAGGAAATTCCAAACGTAATGGGCATAAATTACACGGACGCGGAGACGGTGCTGAATGAAAACGGATTTAAGGTAACAGCCGTTGAAACCGACGCCGGAAGTATTTTGTCGGACGGCATATACGACCGAAGTGTGAAAAAGGGCGAAGTATTTAAGGTCAACAACGAAACAAACCCCGATTACACTTACGAAACGACAAAAAACAAGAAGGTCACCATATATTATGCGCAGAACGACTATACATACATCGAAACCGAGCCTACGTCGGCTCCCGCAGCGGCGGACGATACCGGCAATGAAACCGCGAACGCGTCCGCCGTTTCCGCGGACTGGAGACAGTTTCTGGATGATTACGAAAATTGGGTAGACTCCTACATTGCGTTTATGAAAAAATATAAGGAAAATCCGACCGATACAGCGTTAATATCAGAATACGCGGAATTTGCGGGCGATACAGCCGAATGGTCGGAAAAAGCCAAACAATATGAGGACGGCTTAAAGGATATGTCTCCCGCCGATGTTGCTGAATACACAAAAAGAATAGGAGAAATTTTACAAAAGTTCAACGAATTGGGATAATCGCACAGCAAAAAGGGGACACTAAAATTTTAGTGTCCCTCGTATTTTTAGTGTCCCCATGAACGGGCGAACACGGTTCGCCCCTACGAGGGCTATCTCCTTCTTACCCTATACTCTCTTGCCTGTTTGAGCAGAAATTCGCGGTTATTGAGATTGGGGTCGATGATAACCTCGTCGATAAGCTTTTTCAAAACGTCGCCTATCTCCCTGCCGGGACGGTAGCCGAGCTTTATCAAATCCTTACCGTTCACCGCGAGGTGCGACACAAGGTAGGGCTGACGTTCGGCGAGAATTTCCTTGTACAGCGTGTAGGCGTCGTCTATGCGCTTTTTCTTTTCGGGGAAATATATCGGGTTTTTCGCCATATTGTCGGCTGTCTGCAGCTGCAAAAGCTTTTCAAACAGCGTCTCGCCCGTACGCGCCATCATGCGCTTTACCGGTGCTCTCGACGGCTCGACGCGCACGTCGTGGTTCTCGACGAGCACCGACACGTCGCGTATAATATCGCTGTCCATGCGCAGGCGGTGCATAAGGTCAACGGCTATCGCACCGCTTTCGCGGTGGTGACCGTAAAAATGGATCGTGCCGTTCTGGTCGGTTGACGAGCAAAGCGGCTTACCTATATCGTGCATAAGAGCAGCCCACCTGACGGTAAGGTCGGGCGGCGTGTTCTTTACCGTCCGCATGATATGCTCGCCCACGTCGTAGATGTGGTACTTGTTGCGCTGCGGCTCGCCGAAACAGCGGTCAAGCTCCGGCATGATGTGCTGCATAAGTCCGCACTCGTGCAGCTTGCGGATATAGTCGGGGTTGTCGGAGAGCATGATTTTGTTTATTTCCTCGCGAACTCGTTCCGCGCTCACTTTTTTTATAAGCACCGCGCACTTTTTTATCGCGCGCCACGTTTTTTCCTCGATTTTAAACGACAGCGCCGCGCTGAACCGCACGGCTCTCAGCATCCTTAAAGCGTCCTCTTTAAATCTCGTTTCGGCGTTGCCGACGCATCTTATAAGTCTGTGCTTAATGTCGGCTTGACCGCCGAAATAGTCGAGAATACCGCTTTCGGGATTGTACATCATCGCGTTCACGGTAAAGTCGCGCCTTTCCGCGTCGGTTTTCGGACGGCTCACAAACTCCACACTGTCGGGGTGTCTGCCGTCGCGGTACGCCCCGTCGGAGCGGAACGTCGTTACCTCGTAGCCCGCCTTGTTCACGACAACGGTAACCGTGCCGTGCTTTATACCGGTGTCGATTGTGCGTTTAAACAGCCGCTTTACGTCACGCGGCAGCGCGCTCGTCGCAATATCGTAGTCGTGCGGCTGATTGCCCATGAGCATATCGCGCACCGCGCCGCCCGCAAGGTACGCCGAAAAGCCGTTTTCCTCCAAACGGCTTATAATCTCTGTTACGCTGTCGGGCATACGTATACGCATACTATCACTCCGCACAATTTCTCTAAAAAGAAGGGGCTGACAAGCAGCCCCCATGTTTTTATCTTCAGCCTTCGACAAGTCTCTTTGTGTCTATGGCTATCATAAGCTCCTCGTTCGTCGGTATGACGAGCGTCTTAACAGTCGCGTCGGCTGCGGAAATATCGACCGTGCCGCGCGTGTTGTTCTTGTCCGCGTCAACCTTAATGCCGAGGAAACCGAGACCGTCCGTAACGGCGGCTCTCGTCTGCGCGTCGTTCTCGCCGACTCCGGCGGTGAACACAACCGCGTCAATACCGCCCATGGCAGCAGCGTACGAGCCGATGTACTTCTTGACCTGGTACGCGAACATATCAAGCGCAAGCTTTGCTCTCTCGTTGCCCTCGTCGGCAGCCGCGCTCAAATCGCGGAAGTCGGACGACACGCCCGAAACGCCCTGCACGCCGCTTTGCTTGTTCATAAGCGTGTCAACGCTCTTCGCGTCCATTCCCTTCTGGTTTATGAGGTACGTCACGACTGCGGGATCCATAGAGCCGGTTCTCGTACCCATAGGCACGCCGTCAAGCGGCGTAAAGCCCATCGACGTATCGACGCACTTGCCGCCGTCAACAGCCGATATTGACGAGCCGTTGCCGAGGTGGCAGGTAACTATTTTAAGCTCCGACGCGGGCTTGCCCAAAAACTCGGCAGCCTTCTGCGAAACGTACTTGTGGCTCGTGCCGTGGAAACCGTATTTTCTTATTCCGTCGTTCTCGTAGTACTCGTAGGGGAGCGCGTACATGAACGCCTTCGGCGGCATCGTCTGGTGGAACGCCGTGTCGAATACCGCTATCTGCGGAACGTTCGGCATGATTTTCGTGCACGCCTCGATACCGATCAGGTTCGGCGGGTTGTGCAGCGGCGCAAGCGGTACGCACTTTTCGAGAGCCTTCATCACAGCGTCCGTTATCACGCACGAGTCAGCGAATTCCTCCGCGCCGTGTACCACTCTGTGTCCTACCGCGCCTATCTCGTCCATCGACGAGATAACTCCGATTTCGCCGTCAACAAGCGCGTCGATAACCATTTGTATCGCGTCGCCGTGATCCTTCATCGGCTTTTCTATCTTTGTCTTTTCATCCTTCGCAATGTTCGTGTGCTGAAGGTTCGAGCCGTCTATGCCTATTCTTTCGCATAAGCCCTTCGCGAGAACGGTTTCGCTGTCCATGTCGATAAGCTGGTACTTCAAAGACGAACTTCCCGCGTTTATTACTAATATTTTCATGGTTTTGGTTCCTTTCTGTTAGAATTTTGGTGGTAAATTGTGATTTAACTGTGAAAAACCCCTCCGACGCCTACGGCGCCACCTCCCCTAGTAGGGGAGGCATACAGTGAGGCTCCCCTTGAGGGGAGCTGTCGCCGTAGGCGACTGAGAGGTGGTTTCTTAAAATACGTATTGCCACCTCTCCGTCATCGCTTCGCGCTGCCACCTCTCCTCAAGGAGAGGCTCACGATATGCGCCGCACATCGTATGGCTCCCCTACTAGGGGAGCTGTCAGCGTAGCTGACTGAGGGGTTTAATGCGCTAAATCACAATTTATCTCATATTTTAATTACCCTGTGCCTGAACGGCGGTGATGGCAACTACACCCGCGATATCGTCCGCGCTGCAGCCCCTTGACAAATCGTTTACGGGCTTTGCGATACCCTGCAAAATCGGTCCGTACGCCTCGGCTTTGGCAAGTCGCTGCGCAAGCTTATATCCTATATTACCCGCGTTAAGGTCAGGGAAAATGAGTACGTTCGCGCTGCCCGCAACGTCCGAACCGGGGGCTTTTGACGCCGCCACGCTGCCGACTATCGCCGCGTCAAGCTGGAGCTCGCCGTCAAGCTTTATGTCGGGGGCTTTTTCCTTCGCAAGCTTTGTAGCCTCCTGAACCTTGTCAACAAGAGGGCTCTTCGCGCTGCCATAGGTCGAGTATGAAAGCATCGCCACCTTCGGCTCCGCGCCGACAAGCTGCTTAAACGACGCAGCCGATGAAATCGCTATTTCCGAAAGTTCGTCTGCCGTCGGGTCTTGATTAAGTCCGCTGTCACCGAACACGAATGTGCCATTCTCGCCGTACTCGCAGTCGGGTACAACGATGATAAAGAACGCCGAAACGAGCTTTGTTCCCGGGGCGGTCTTTAGGATTTGCAGCGACGGTCTTATCGTGTCCGCCGAAGAGTGAATCGCGCCCGAAACCATACCGTCCGCGTCGCCCTGCTTAACCATCATAACGGCGTAGTAGGACGGGTCTTTTATCGTTTCCGCCGCCTGCTCCGGCGTCATGCCCTTAGCCTTGCGCAGCTCGTAGAACGCGTTCGCGTACTCCTCGTTCTTGTCCGAGTTCTCGCTGTCAACGATTTTGATGCCCTCGATGTCGATACCCTCGGCGGCAACGGTCGCCTTGATCTTATCGGGGTTGCCCACGAGAATAACCTTCGCGTAGCCTTCCTTTTTAACCGTTTCCGCGGCTTTGAGGGTTCTGATGTCCTCGCCCTCCGCAAGCACGATCGTCTTAATGTCCTTCTTAGCTCTTTCTTTGAGCTTGCCGATAAATGTACTCATTTGCATATCTCCTTTTCATTTGGTTTTTCCGTAAATTATATTATATACTTTTTTACTAAATTTTTCAAGTATATATTGCAAAAAAACGGCGGTTTTCCCACTCTTGTTTTAAAGAGAAGAAAAACCGCCGAAAATACGCGTTATTCGTTTTCTATCGCGTGGATTTTATCTATTCGGTTTTGGTGTCTGCCGCCGAGAAATTCCGCGTCAAGGAACGTGTCCACAATCATAAACGCGAGCTCTCTGCCCGTTACGCGTCCGCCGAGACAGACTATATGCGCGTTGTTATGCTCCTTTGCCATTTTCGCGCTGAACACGTCGCCGCACAGCGCGGCGCGTATGCCCTTGTACTTATTCGCAGCCATGGATATGCCTATGCCCGTGCCGCAGATGAGTATTCCTCTCTCGCATTCGCCTTTAAGAATTGCCTCGCACACCGGCTTTGCGCAGTCGGGATAATCGACGCTGTCCTCGGTGTACGTTCCGAAATCCTTTACCTCTATACCGCGCTCGGCGAGGTGCTTTATTATGTGTCCTTTAAGCTCGTAGCCGCCGTGGTCGCTGCCAATAGCTATCATTTTAGTGTCCCCCTTATTTTAGTGTCCCTGTACAGTTTTAGTGTCCCCGCTTTTCGCGTTCTTCGAGTTCTTTTTCAGCCTGCGACTTCTTTATATAGTACGGCTTCATGTCCACGTAATTCTGCGTTTCCCCTCTTTTCGCCTTGTCCATCGCGGCAGCAGCGACCGATGACGCGCGCGGATTTAAAGCCGCGCCGTGCGGGAAAAACGCCTTATCGCCGAGTTTTTCCGTTATATACTCTCTGTGTGCAGCCGCGCCGTCGCCGACAAAAATCGTGTCGAGAAAATTGCCGCAGCTTTCAACACATTCCTCAATCGTCATAGCCTCCGGCGCGCCAAGTTCTTTAAGAGTGCCGTCCCAGATATAGCTTGCGGCGTACACGTTATTGCCGCGCGCGTCTATCACCGGCACGATTATATGCTCCGCGTGCGGCACGTTCCACGCGAGCGTTTCGAGCGTTCCGACGCTCACCACGGGCTTGTCCGCCGCGTGCGCGAGAGCCTTAACTGTCGCAACGCCTATCCTGAGACCCGTAAACGAGCCGGGGCCTACGCTTGCCGCGTACACGTCGATGTCTTGCAGCGTAAGCTCCAAATCCGTAAGGAGCGCGTCAATCATCGGCATGATTTTCTGCGAGTGCGTTTTTTTGTGGTTCAGTATATATTCGCCCAGAAGTAAATCATCCTCCATGACAGCCGCCGACGCGGCGTTTGCGGACGTTTCCACCGCCAGAATTCTCATCACACACACTCCCTTACCGTTATTTCTCTGTAGTTTTCGCCCCTTTCGAGGTCTTTTTTTATCTCTATGTCGTACCGCCTATCGGGCAGAATGTCCGCTATAAGCTGCGGCCACTCGATTACCGACACGCCCTCGCCGTACACGTACTCGTCAAAGCCGACCTCGTACATCTCGTCGCTGTCCGCTATGCGGTACACGTCGAAATGGTATAGCGGCAGCCGCCCCTCGTACTCGTTCACTATCGTGAACGTCGGGCTTGTGATAGGCTCGTCTATACCGAGCCCCTTTGCAAGTCCCTGCACGAACGCCGTTTTGCCCGCGCCGAGGTCGCCGTAAAGGCACAATACGTCGCCCGCTGTTAGTCTCTTTGCCATATCCGCAGCAAAGGTCTGTGTTTCGTCGGGGCTGTTTGAAATAAATTGCATTTTAATGTCCCTTTATATATTTTAGTGTCCCCGTAACTTTAGTGTCCCCACGGGGTTTTAGTGTCCCCTTAGAACAGTCCCGTAATAACTCCGTCGGCGTCGATGTCGATATTGTTCGCGGCGGGTACTTTGGGAAGTCCGGGCATTACCATAATATTGCCCGTTTCCGCGACGATAAAGCCCGCGCCGTTCGACACTCTGACGGTGTTTACGGTGACGGTAAAGCCCTCGGGTCTGCCGAGCAGCGACGCGTCGTCGGACAGCGAATACTGCGTTTTCGCCATACATACGGGCTTTTTGTCAAGCCCCAGCGACTCTATTTCGCGTATCTGACGGTTCGCCTTCGCGCTGTACACCGCGCCCGCGCCGCCGTAGATTTTCGTCACGATGGTGTTTATCTTGTCCTTTATGCTGTCGTTTACGTCGTAGGCGGGGGCGTAGTTTGATCTCTCGTTTTCCATTGCGTTGATTACGAGTTTTGCAAGCTCCTCGCCGCCTTCACCGCCCTTCGCGAACACCTCGCTAAGCGCGCACTTCGCGCCGAGCGCGGCGCAGCGTTCCTTTACCGCGTCAAGCTCCGCGTCGGTGTCGGTGTCGAAACGGTTAATGGCGACAACGACAGGCACGCCGTACGACTTCATATTCTCTATGTGCTTTTCGAGGTTGCCTATACCGCGAAAGAGCGCGTCAACGTTCTCCGCTTTAAGGTCGGCTTTCGCGACGCCGCCGTTGTATTTGAGCGCTCTCACCGTCGCGACGATAACTACCGCGTCGGGCTTAAGTCCGGCGGCGCGGCACTTTATATCCATAAACTTTTCCGCGCCCAAATCCGCGCCGAAACCCGCCTCGGTGATTGTGTAGTCGCCGAGTTTCAGCGCAAGCTTTGTCGCCTGTACGCTGTTGCAGCCGTGCGCTATGTTTGCGAAAGGCCCGCCGTGAATGAACGCGGGCGTATGTTCGAGTGTCTGAACGAGGTTCGGCTTAATGGCGTCTTTCATAAGCGCGGCCATTGCGCCCTGCGCGTTCAAATCCGACGCTTTTACAGGTTTACCCGAACGGTTGTAACCGATTATAATCTCACCGAAACGGTTTTTCAAATCCTCCAAATCCGACGCGAGACAAAGTATCGCCATGATTTCAGACGCGACCGTTATCATAAATCCGTCCTCGCGCGGCACTCCGTTAAGTCTGCCGCCCAGTCCGACAACGACGCTCCTCAAGGCGCGGTCGTTCATGTCGAGAACGCGTTTCCACACGATGTTATTCACGTCTATGTCGAGCACGTTGCCCTGGTGGATATGGTTGTCAATCATCGCGGAAAGCAGGTTATTCGCGGCCGTTATGGCGTGCATGTCGCCGGTAAAGTGAAGGTTTATATCCTCCATCGGCACGACCTGACTGTAGCCGCCGCCCGCCGCGCCGCCTTTAATGCCCATAACGGGGCCCAAAGACGGTTCGCGCAGCGCAAGCACGCACTTTTTACCCATTCTCGTGAGCGCGTCGCCCAGTCCTATTGTGGTCGTGGTCTTGCCCTCGCCCGCAGGCGTCGGGTTTATCGCCGTAACGAGCACAAGCTTGCCGTCCTCGTTATCCTTTACTCTGTTCCACAGTTCGCCCGATACCTTCGCCTTGTACTTTCCGTAATATTCAAGTTCGTCCTCGGTTATTCCGACGGACGCCGCTATTTCGCGGATGTGTTTCATTTCCGCCCCCTGAGCGATTTCAATGTCCGATAACATAATGTCCTCCTTAATGCGGTAATTTTTATTATACAAACAGAAATAGAGCTGAAGATAGGTTCAGCTCTTTTTTGTTGTTTTGTCGTCAAAATCAGTTATTGTTAAAATACGATCTGTCTTCGCGGATTTTACGAAGAAGCAAGTCGAGACGATGTTCCGCGTCGTTTAAGATGTCGTCGACGTACTGGTCGGTGTCCGTCTTAATCTCAACGGATTTCGACTGCGCCGCGTTTACAAGTTCGTTCGCCTGCTCGTAGGCTCGCTTTGTAATCTCATGCTCGTCGATAAGCTGCATCTGAGTTTCCTCGGCGTTCTTCTGGATCGCCTCGGCGCGGCTCTCGGCCTCGGAAAGTATTCTCTGTCTTTCCTCCTTGACCCACTTCGCCTCTTTGAGCTCGTCCGGGTAAACAAGGCGTATTTCCTGAATATAATCGAGAAGTTCGTCCTTGTCAACCATTACCTTGCCCGTGAGAGGCACAGAGGATGCCTTGTCGATCGTTTCCTCCAGCATGTCCACAATTTCCATTATGTCCATATCCATGTCCATCGCCATATTATATTCATCCTTTCCTTTTATTCGTATTTTTTCTTAATCGTTTCAATTATATCACACGGTACAAAGCCTGTCAAATCACCGTGAAAACCCGCAAGCTCCTTGACCATGCTGGAGCTTATGTAGGAGTATTTCGTGTCGGTCATCATAAACATTGTTTCGTACTCGGGATTTAACGCCTTGTTGAGGAGCGCCATTTGAAATTCGTATTCAAAATCCGCTACTGTGCGAAGTCCTTTTACTATAACGGTGGCGTTTTTGCTCTTCGCGAAGTCGACCAAAAGTCCTTCGAAGGTGTCAACCTCGACGTTTTCGAGCTCCTTCGTCACACGTTTTATCATGTCCACTCTTTCCTCCGCGGTAAAGAGCGGCGTTTTACTTTTGTTGCTCAGAACGCCCACGACTACCTTATCGTACACGCGGCTCGCGCGTTTTATTATGTCGAGGTGTCCGTTCGTTATCGGGTCAAAGCTGCCCGGATAAACCGCTGTTCTCATTCTTTTGTTCCCTGCTTTTCGTAAACCGTGATATATGTTCTGCCGTATCTGCGCTGTTTTAAAATCGCAAGACCGTCCTTTTTGCCGGAAAAATCGGTATCGTCGCTTTCAAGCACGACTATCCCGCCGTCTGCGAGAAGTCCGTTTTCGGCGATTTTGTCGAGCGCCGGCTCGATAAAGCCCTTATTGTACGGCGGATCGAGAAAAATTATATCGAATTTCTCCCCCGTCCTTTCGGCGTATGCAAAACAGTCCTCGTTCCGTATCTCGCATTGCGCCTCAAAACCGAGGCTTTCCGCGTTTTTTCTTATAATGTCCGTCGAACGCTTGTCCTTATCGAGAAGAACGGCTCTCGCCGCCCCGCGCGATATTGCCTCGAACGACAGCGCGCCGCTACCGGCGAACATGTCGAGACAAACGCTTTCGGGAACATAATCACGAATAAGATTGAATATGGACTCCTTCACTCTGTCGGTCGTCGGACGCACGCTGTCGCCTTGAAATTCCGTCAGTTTGTGTCCGCGTCGACTGCCGGATATAATCCTCATATTCCATTCCCGCCAATCTATTTTATCTCATTTTGGAGCAAAGGTCAATACAAATGTTACAATTTCTTTTAATTTATATAATTTTTTTGTAAATTATGTAACTTTTTTGTAACATTCTGTCGATTTTTGTAATTTAATCTATATCCTCGGTGAAGTCGGGAATATTTACGCCGTTCACATACTCGTTGTTCGGAACGGGGATATTCTCGTCCATTTCGGGCCCGATATAGAAACCCGTCTGCGTGCACTGGTTGTACGCCGTGTTCTGGAACGCGACGGACAGGCGGTACACATGGTCGTGCATGAGCGTGTAGAACTTGTGGTGCGTAACGTCGGTAGTGGTGTACACGCGCAGCTCCGTGTCGTCCTCATTGCGCCAAATCGCCTCTTCGCGCCAGTCGCCGAGAATGTCCGCCTGAATACAGGGGTTGCCCTTTTTCCAGTTGTTTGAAAGCGTGCCGGCAGGGTCTAAAATCGTGACGAGCTTGTTGTTTTCGTAATCCCACTTGTAAATTTTCGGGTAGCCGTAGCCCTTCTCCTCTACAAATTCGTGGTCGAGCAGTTCGCGGAGAAGGTCGCCGTCCCACCATATCGCGAACGCGATAGAGTCGGGGCCGTGCTCGTTAATCATCTCGCCCTCCATTGTGAAGATGCCGTCGTCCATTACCCAGCACTGATTGCCGACGTAGCGCGGGTCGATTTTCGCGCACAGTCCGCGCGTCGTGTCGCGTCCCGTGTAGAAACCCCACTTTATCTCGCCCGTCGCGGGGTCGCGCACCTCGTAGCCGAGTTCCGCATCAAGCTCCTCGTGTATCTGGAAGTAGTCGAGGTTGGGCGTATTCGGCGTGAAGTTGCCGAGGTTGCACGTATCGCCGTGCATAAGACCGGTCGAGTATATGCCCGTGCCGTCGTCGTCGACAGCCATCGCGCCGTATACGATCTCGTCGAGACCGTCGCCGTCTATATCGCCGACGCCGAGGTTGTGGTTGCCCTGCGCGGTAAATTCTATGTTCTGATCCTTGTTCGCGAGGAATTTCCACCGCTTAACAAGCTTATTGTCTATTACGTCGTACGCCACAAGCACCGTCGGGCAGCCGTGGTCGTAGTAGCCGCGGCACATTACGACGCTCGGGTTCTCGCCGTCGAGGTACGCCACGCACGCGAGGAAACGGTCAACGCGGTTGCCCCAGTTGTCGCCCCACTCGATAATGTTGCCGCGCGGGGGGTCGTATTCAACGGTATCGAGAGCCGCGCCCGTCAAGCCGTCGAACAGCGTCAGGTACTCGGGGCCGTCTATAATGAAACCGTCCTTGTTTCTGTAATCGGCGTCCTTGTCGCCTATCACGTTGCCTACGCCGTCAACCGTGCCGTCCGCGGTTTTGCATACCATTTCGGATTTGCCGTCGTTGTTAAAGTCGTAAACCATGAACTGCGTGTAGTGCGCGCCGCTTCTGATGTTTTTGCCGAGATTTATTCTCCACAGGCGTTTGCCGTTTAATTTGTACGCGTCAATTATGCACTCGCCGGTGTAACCCTTGTGCGAGTTGTCCTTGCCGTTCGCGTCCCAGCGGAGGATTATCTCGTACTCACCGTCGCCGTCGAGGTCGCCGACCGACGCGTCGTTCGCGGTGTACTCGTAAACCTTGCCGCTTACGGGGTCTGTCCACGGGGCGGGCTTGTCGAGTGGTATCGAGAGGTATTCCTTATCCCACGGCTTTACCTCGCAGCCGTGCTTTTCCGCCTTTCCGTCCTTTACGGCTTTTATCGTGTAAACGTCGGTCTGCTTGCCATCTTTATCGAGGTAGTTTGTCGAGTCGGTTATTATATCGGTTATTCTGTCGCCGTTTCTGTACACGACAAAGTTTATACCCTGCTCGTACTCGTAGGCGTTAAGTCTCCAGCTCAGGAATATGCCGTTCTCGGTCGGAACGGCTACCGCGCCTCGATCGAGCGTTTCCATCTTGTACTTCTTAGGCTCCGCCTCCATATCTATCGTAACGTCCGCACGCGCCGTTTTACCGCTTGTTGTGACAGCCTCCACGCCGTACACGTAAGGCACGTTCGTCACAACCTTGTCGTCTATGTAATCGGTATCGGTCGTGCGTGCTATAAGCTTGTATATGCCGTAGGGAGCTTTGCGGTAAATATTGTACCAAACAGCCGCATCCGTTCCATCCCACACGAGCGCGACGGAATTTGCCGTTTCCTTCGCGTCGAGATTTTCTATCTTCGCCGTGACCGCGCCGCCGTCAACCACGGTGACGTTTACCGACGACGTTTCGCCGAGGAAATTCTGCGCGTAAAGCGGGCAGACGGTGTACTCGAACTCCTGCGCAAGCTCCACCGTGTCGTCCGTAAATTCCTCGCCCGTAACCTCGGTACAAATCTCGATTTCGTGATTTCTCTTGTGGTTTATGCGCTGTACGCGGTAGCCCGTAACATCAGCCGCCTTATCCCACGTAAGCTTTACCGCCGCGCCGCTGCGTTTTGCGGTAACGCTGCCCGTAAGATTTGTAACGCCGACAGTGCGCTTTATGGCTATTTCTATACTGTTAAGCGCGGTGTGACGGCTTGACTCAAACGCGAATTCAATCTTTCCGTCCGTCACCTCGACCGTGTACACTCTCTCCGCAACGACGTTGCAGCGCACCCATACGCGCTTTCTGTCGCCGTTTATCGAGTAGCGCACAACGGTGTCGCCCTCGTCGTCGTAATCGCCCGTTGATACGCGCACGATATATGTTCCGTTTTCCATATCAACTCTGAATGTATTTTCATCGACAAAAAGGAAATCGCGGTTTAATTCCTTCTCACCGTCCGGTCTTTCGACAGCCGACGCCGTTTTAATGAGACCGTAGCCTTTTTCCGGTGTGTAAAGCGTGGTTTCCGTAACCTTTGTGCAGCCGTTTTGAACGGTTTTCTTTCCGAAATCAAAGCTTGCTTTTGTAAACATAACCTTTTTCCATTACCTTTCAGCCCGTAAATTTTATCCCCGCCGACGCGCACGGGCGCACCTCGGCGTATAACATATCATTTTAATTATACACCCGAGGCGGGGAATAAGTAAAGGGGGTTTTTGAAAAAATTTCAAATTTTTATGCGCGGCGATTTTATTCCGCGCCGTCCGCCGTTCCCACTCCGATATTGTCGAGGCTCTTAAATTCAAAGCCCTGCTCCTTCGCGCAGTTTATTATGTCCTGCAAAGCGGCGGCATTATCCGACGAAACGGCGTGCAGGAGCAGTATCGCGCCGTCGTGGAAATAGGGCGTGACCTCCTTAAATGCGTGTTCCTTGCCCTGCTGCATATTTATGTCCCAGTCCTTGTATGCGAAACTCCACAAAATTGTTTTGTACCCCATATCGCGTGCCACAGCGAGTACGCGCTCCGACCACTCGCCCTCCGGCGGACGCATGTACGTCATGGTATAGCCGTACATTTCCTGCGCCGTTTTGTTTAAATCGTCAAGTTCTTTTTGAACTGCTTCGACGCTCTGTTTCGGCAGGTTTACGTGGTTGACGGTGTGATTTCCCACTATGTGACCGTCGTCGATCATGCGCCTGACAAGCTCCTGCTGGTTTTCAAGATACGGCCCCGTCACGAAAAAAGCGGCGGGCGTGTGCGTCGCCTCAAGAACGTCGAGTATCTGCGAGGTGTAGCCGTTTTCGTAGCCCTCGTCAAACGTCAGATAAAGCGTTTTCGGCGCGTTTTCGTCCATGTAGTAGCAGTCGTATTTTGCCATTGTGTCCCTGTCCTTCTGCGGAATGTCGGGAGCCTTTCCCTTCTTTTTCACAAATCCCCAGCCCGTTCCCGTGTTGTCGAGCGTTTCGTATGAGCCTTGATTTGACGTGACGCTCGCTGTTTCCTCGCTTTTTTCCGCGCCGCAGCCCGTTAAAATAAGCGCCGCGCAGATGATTGTTACAAAAAATTTTTTCATATTTACATCTTCCTTTCTTTTTTGTCAGAATTTTTTGTCAAATGTTGTTGAATTTTAAATTGTTTTGGTGTATACTAAATATATATTTACTTTAATGTGTTAAAAGGGGGATTACGATGGCAACTATGAATGAATTTGAGCGCAGACGCCGTGAACGCAGGATGCGTGAGCGCCGCAGGAAGAAACGCATTCGTGCCGCTATTATTCTTATAGCTTTCGTATGTGCCGTTATATTGATTGTCATATTGGTTATGAGCAGATGCTCGTCAAACAAGCCCGCGGAAACGGTACAACTCGGCAGCGACGGTACGAGCGAGACTACGCTGTCTCCCCAAAATGAAGAAACGCCCACTCCCGTTCCCACGGCAAATCCGATGACAATACCCCCCGCCTCGGAAAACAACGACCTGATGGACATCATAGAAGACGCCGATCAGGAAAAACGCTGCTATCTCACGTTTGACGACGGCCCCACGGAAAATATAACGCCGCAAATTCTCGACACGTTAAGACGCTACAACGTAAAGGCTACGTTCTTCGAGATAGGCTCGCTTATACAGACAAACCCATCCATGGCGCGCCGCGTTTACGAGGAAGGACACCTTATCGCAAACCATTCCGACGGACATAACTATGCAAAATTATATGTTTCTGCCGACACATTTATGAATGAGGTCAACGAATGTTACGAGGCTATCAAGGACATCACCGGCGAGGCTGAGCCGTTTAAGCTTGTGCGTTTCCCGGGCGGCGGTTTCAATTCGAG
This sequence comes from uncultured Clostridia bacterium, assembly GCA_947623955.1. GTDB lineage: Bacteria > Bacillota > Clostridia > UBA1381 > UBA1381 > Hominilimicola. The sequence goes on from CANQIP010000001.1 coordinate 20,650, forward strand.
CGCGGACAGTTATTCGCCCGTAAAGCAGGAGTGTAAGGACGCGCTTGCGGAGTACGGTTTCTACTACTGTGACTGGAACGCGTTAAACGGCGACGCGGAAGGCAGAACGAAGGACGCCGACGAACTCCTCGATTATCTCATAGAATCTGCCGAGGGTCAGGACAATCTTGTAGTGCTTATGCACGACGCGGCGGCTAAGCAGGCGACCGCGGACGCGCTCGGCTCGATTATAGAATATCTGAGAGGCGAGGGCTACACGTTCCACAGGCTCGACGATATTGAGTATCGCTCATCTTCCGACAGTTCAAGCCTCGGCAGCGGGGATAACGGTTCGGATACCAGTACGGACGGAAATTCGGATTACGACACCGATGAAAATTCAAATTCGGACGACGAGGACAGCACGCCCGCGCCGCAGCGCACAACGACGCCCGCGCCGTCTTCCGGTTCGTCCGGCGGAAATACGGGTCCCATAATTATTCAGTAATACAAAAAATCCACCCCCCACGGGGTGGATTTTTTTCGCTCTTTTTATATTTTTAGCAGTTGTATCTCGCCTGACGCGAGCGTTTTTTTCACATCTATAAGCCGCTGGTTCTCGCTGCCGCGAAATTTCAGGCGCAGATTTTTCTTTGCCTCCACGAATTTGCCGTCCACAAGCACGTCGATGAGCGCGAGTATGTCCTTTGACACGTTCGTGTCTTTAAGCTGCTCGAACGTAAAGCCGCTGTAGCACCATATGCTCATGTCGGGGTGTTTGTCCTTCACGGCGCGTATGACATTAAGCACCGTCTCCCTGTTCTCCGGCTCGAACGGCTCGCCGCCGAGTACGCTGAAACCCTCTATGTAGTCGGGTTCGAGCGCGATGAGTATTTCTTCGAGCGTGTCGTCGTCAAACGGCTCTCCGTAAGCGAAATCCCACGCCTCGCTGTTAAAGCAGCCCTTGCACGCGTGGCGGCAGCCGCTTACAAACAGCGATACGCGCACGCCGGGCCCGTTCGCAACGTCGGTTTTTTTTATTGTCGCGTAGTTCATTTTGAGTTCCTTTCCGCTCCCTCATTTTTTCAGAAAAAAAGGGGCGGCACAACCGCCCCGAAAAATTCGCATTACAGATGCAGCACTCTGCTCTTTATTTCGCTTGTCTTGCCTGTATTCCAGAAGTTCTCGCCGAGGTAGCCGCACGTTCTGCGCGTTACGGACAACCTGTTCTTATCCTTATTGCCGCACTGCGGACATTCCCATTCGAGGTCGTCGTTTATCATAATCTCGCCGTCAAAGCCGCATACCTGGCAATAGTCGGATTTCGTGTTGAATTCGCCGTACTGGATATGGTCGTAAATGTACTTCACGAGCATTTCGAGCGCGGGCAGGTTGTTCTGCATATTCGGTATCTCAACGTACGAAATCGCGCCGCCGAGCGAAATGTCCTGGAACTCGCTCTCGATGTCGAACTTGTCGAACGCGCTTATATTCTCTCTTACGTCAACGTGGTACGAATTTGTGTAGTAGCCCTTGTCGGTTACGTTCTTGATTATGCCGTACTTGGCGCGGTCAATCTTCGCGAAACGGTAGCAGAGCGACTCCGCGGGCGTACCGTAAAGCGCGAAACCGATATTCGTTCTCTTTTTCCACTCCTGAACCTTTTCGCGCATCTTTTTCATTACCTTCAGCGCGAACTCCTTGCCCTCGCCGTGCGTCTGGCTCTGGCCTGTCATAAGGTAGGTAAGCTCGTACAGTCCGATGTAGCCGAGCGAGATCGAGGAGTAGCCGCCGTAGAGGTACTTGTCAATCTTCTCACCCTTTTTAAGACGCGCTATCGCGCCGTACTGCCAGTGAATGGGGCTTACGTCCGACACTGTGCCGACAAGCGCCTTGTGACGGCACATAATAGCCTCGAAACAAAGCTCCAGTCTTTCCTCGAACAGTTTCCAGAAACGATCCATATCGCCCTTCGCGATAATGCCCATCTGCGGGAGGTTTATGCTGACAACGCCCTGATTGAAACGTCCTTCCCACTTATAATTGCCGTTCTCGTCCTTCCACGGAGCGAGGAACGAACGGCAGCCCATAGGTCCGAAAACGTTGCCCTCGTAGTTTTCGCGCATCTTCTTCGCGCTCAAATAATCGGGGTACATTCTCTTTGCGCTGCACTTTACGGCGAGTTTAGTAACGTAATCGTACTTGCCGCCCTTTAAGCAGTTGTTCTCGTCAAGCACGTACACGAGTTTCGGGAACGCCGGCGTTACGTAAACGCCCTGCTCGTTCTTTATGCCCTCGAGACGCTGACGGAGTATTTCTTCTATTATTCTTACGTTTTCCTCAACGTACTCGTCGTTCTCGTCGATGTAGAGGAAAAGCGTTACAAACGGCGACTGACCGTTCGTTGTCATGAGCGTGTTAATCTGGTACTGTATCGTCTGCACGCCGGACTTCAGTTCGTCGTCAACGCGCATCGAAACTATCTTTTCGAGCGTGTCGGCGTCTATGTTGTCGCCGAACTTCTCTCTCGCCTCTTTTTCAAACTTATCGCGGCTCTTTCTTAAATACTTTCCGAGGTGCGCCACGTTCACCGACTGTCCGCCGTACTGGTTACTCGCGACCGCCGCTATGATCTGCGTCGTGACGGTGCAGGCAACCTGAAAGCTCTTGGGCGACTCAATAAGCTTGCCGTTCATTACCGTGCCGTTGTCAAGCATATCCTTTATGTTTATGAGGCAGCAGTTGAATATCGGCTGAATGAAGTAGTCCGCGTCATGGAAGTGGAGTACGCCGTTGTCGTGCGCCATCGAGATATGCTCGGGAAGAAGTATTCTTCTTGTAAGGTCGCGCGATACCTCGCCCGCGATGTAGTCGCGCTGCGTCGACGCGTGAACCGTGTTCTTGTTGGAGTTTTCCTCCGCAAGTTCCTTGTTCTCGTTCTTTATGAGTTTAAGGATCGACTCGTCAGTCGTGTTCTTTTTACGGAGCAGACTTCTCTGGTAACGGTAAATCATGTACTTCTTCGCGAGCACGTACTTGTTATGACTTACCAGAGTTCTTTCTATAATGTCCTGTATAGTCTCTACGGGGATAACGTCGCCGCTGAGATTTTCCACGTTCTCGACAGCCTTCGCTATAAGCTCCTCATCGGCTTTCTGTGAATTTTCAACCTCAACGTTCGCCTTCTCTATGGCGTTCGTTATCTTTTCCACATCATAGCTGACTATTCTTCCGTCACGCTTTTGAACCTTCATTTTCTTTCCTTCCCTTCCCGAAATGCTTTAAAACCGACGCCATTCATATACCACTATATTTTGTGCCGTCCGTTACGCAAACTCTCTATATCTTGAATACGAACCAAATTATAGCACAAGATTTTTTTAAATGCAACTGAATTATGTTTACAAGTTTGCGACAAAAAGGGTCAAAAAAATTGTTTTTGTAAACATAATGTAACTTGACACGAAAAAATCACGTAAAACCGACATTTCTTTTTTTACAATAATGTTACTTTGTGCGGTGGCAAAATAGACAAAAAATAAGGCTGTTTTTTGTGCAGCCTTACATATCCCTTGTGTTTGCGTGATTTCGTTGCCACAATATATAGTGGTTATCCGATTTCTTTGGTGCGCTTGATAATTTTCAGTCTCGTGTGTTCCTCGCGCTCCTTTTCCTCCAGGGCGTTGGCTATTTCCTTCGTGATGTTCTCGTAGCGCGGGATCGTGATGTTTTCGAGAGCATTCGCGCGTTTCTGCGTTTTCTTGATGTTCATGGCGAGGCGGTACACGGCGTTTTCTATTTCCGTAAGGCGCACGGTAAGCGATTTTACCTCGTTGAATTTAGCCATCGCCTCGTCCAGCGCGGAGGACGTGTCGCCGAAACTGTAAGCGGGTCTGCCGCTTTTTGCATCGGCAGTCACGACGGGTATCTCCACGCCCATTACGCTCCTTAAATCGACCTTCACGCTGTCCTCCAGTTTGGCGCAGCGCGCAAGGTACTGCACATGGCTCACGCCCATTATTATATTCGCGCCTTCAAGCGCCTTGTACGCGGCTGCGAACGTACGCTCTATGTCAGCCTCCACACGCTTCGTTTCCTCTATTAGGTTCATCATCTCGCGGATAAGGATATTACGCTTTTTATCAAGCATTTCATATCCCTGCCGCGACAGGCGCAGCGTGTTCTTCGCCGCTATCAGGTTGCCCTTTGTGGGGGCGGCGTCGTTTTGCATAATATCCTCTCCTTTCGGTTTTATTCGCCCTTGTAGTATTTCGCGAGTATCTTGTCGTCCACTCTGTCAAGCTCGGATTTCGGCAGCATTTTCAAAAGCTCCCAGCCGAGATTTAGCGTTTCTTCTATACTTCTGTTCTCGTCCTTGCCCTGGCGGAGAAATTTATCGTCAAACGCCTTTCCGAACGCGATATACTTCTTATCCATATCCGACAATTCGTCCTCACCGATTACCGACGCGAGACTTTTTGCGTCCTCAACCTTCGAGTACGACGCGAAAAGCTGGTTCGCGAGATCCTGGTGATCCTCACGCGTGAAACCCTCGCCTATGCCGTCCTTCATAAGTCTTGACAGCGACGGAAGTATCGCCACCGGCGGGTACACGCCCTTCAGGTGCAAATCGCGTCCGAGCGTTATCTGTCCTTCGGTGATGTAGCCGGTAAGGTCGGGTATCGGGTGCGTGATGTCGTCGTTCGGCATCGTGAGTATCGGCACCTGCGTTACCGAACCCTGCGAGTCCTTTATTATTCCGGCGCGCTCGTACAGCGACGCGAGGTCGGAGTACAGATAGCCCGGAAAGCCTTTTCTCGACGGTATCTCGCCCTTTGACGACGACACTTCACGAAGAGCCTCGGCGTAGGATGTCATGTCCGTAAGGATTACAAGCACGTGCATATTGTGCTTGAACGCGAGGTATTCCGCAGCCGTAAGCGCGCAGCGCGGCGTTATTATTCGCTCTACGACGGGGTCGTTTGAAAGGTTTAAGAACATTACGACCTTTCCGAGCACGCCGCTTTCCTCAAACGAGCGTTTGAAGTAGTTCGCCACGTCGTGCTTTACGCCCATAGCCGCGAACACTATCGCGAATTTGTCGCCGCTTACGTCGTCCGCATCCGCGACCTTCGCCTGACGCGCGATCTGCACGGCAAGCTCGTCGTGCGGCATACCGTCGCCGGAGAATATCGGCAGCTTTTGTCCGCGGATAAGCGTCATAAGGCAGTCTATGGACGATATGCCGGTCTGTATGAAGTTGTTCGGGTACTCTCTCGACACCGGATTTATCGGCAGTCCGTTTACATCGCGTATCTCGTCCGCGAAGTAGTCGCCCAGACCGTCTATCGGTCTGCCAACGCCGTCGAGCGTTCTGCCGAGCATTTCCTTTGACAGCGGCAGACGCATAGGCTCGCCGTTGAATTTCGTTTTTGTGTTCGTGAGCGACAAATCGGACGTGCCCTCGAACACCTGTATTACAGCCTTGTCGCCCGCAATTTCCGTGACGCGTCCGATACGTTTTTCGCCGCTGTCGAGCGTTACGGTTACCATTTCCTCGTAAAACGCGTCGTCCACGCCCTCGAGAACTACAAGGGGGCCCTGTATGTTGTTAAGTCCCATATATTCGATTGCCATTTTTATCACCTCACCCGATAATCCTGTCAAACGTCTCGTTTATTTTATCTTTGAGCGCCTCGAACGGCGCGTCTATATTTTCGTTGCCTATAGTGTATTTTACTCTTATAATGTCGTCCGCTATACCGCTTTCCGCGACCTTGGACAGCACAACGCCCTTTTCGGCGCACTCCCTTATGCGCTTGTCAAACAGCAATATTACGTCCATCATCTTGTTCTGCTTTTCAAGCGGCACGTATGTGTCGTCGGCGTGGAACGCGTTCTGCTGCAAAAATCCGACGCGTATAACCCTTGCCGCCTCCAGCGTCGCCTTCTGACCGTCGGGGAGAACGTCCGCGCCTATCAGCTTTACTATCTCCATAAGGCTCGATTCCTCCTGCAAAATAGCCATGAGACGCTCGCGCTTTTGCATAAAGTCGGGCGCGACGTTTTCGCCGTACCACTTCGCAAGCTCGTCAAGGTACTCGCTGTAGCTTGTGAGCCAGTGTATCGCGGGGTAGTGGCGCGCATATGCAAGCGGTTTGTCGAGCGCCCAGAAACAGCGGATAAAACGTTTTGTGTTCTGCGTTACAGGCTCGGAAAAGTCGCCGCCCTGCGGCGATACCGCACCGATGATAGACACCGAGCCTTCTGTGCCGTTAAGGTTCGTAACGTAGCCGGCTCTTTCGTAAAACTGCGAAAGTCTCGACGCGAGGTACGCGGGGAAACCTTCCTCGGCGGGCATTTCCTCCAGTCTGCCGGAGATCTCGCGCAGAGCCTCAGCCCATCTCGACGTGGAGTCAGCCATAAGCGCGACGTCGTAGCCCATGTCGCGGTAATACTCCGCGAGCGTAACGCCCGTGTAAATGCTCGCCTCACGCGCCGCCACCGGCATATTCGACGTATTCGCTATAAGCACCGTTCTGTCGAGCAGCGGACGCTGCGATTTCGGGTCGATAAGCTCCGAAAATTCCTGTAAAACCTGCGTCATTTCGTTGCCGCGCTCGCCGCAGCCGATGTACACGATTATGTCCGCGTCACACCACTTCGCGAGCTGGTGCTGCGTCATTGTTTTACCCGTGCCGAAACCGCCGGGAATAGCTGCCGCGCCGCCTTTGGCAAGCGGGAAAAACGCATCTATCACGCGCTGACCCGTGACAAGCGGTCTCGATATGGGCTGACGCTCGGTGTAGGGGCGCGCCTTTTTTATAGCCCACTTCTGCGCTATCGTTATGTCCTTTATCTCGTCGTCCGCGTACACCTTCGCTATGACGTCGGTTATTTTGTATTTGCCGCTTTCGGCTGCCCATTCTATTCTTCCGCTTATATCGGGCGGAACCATAACGCGGTGCTCGATAAGACTCGTCTCCCGGACGGTCGCTATAATATCGCCGCCGTGAACATAGTCGCCCTGCGCCGCTTTTATATTGACGTCCCACTCCTTGCTTTCGTCAAGGTTAGACACCTTCAGTCCACGCGTCACGTACGCTCCCGAAAGGGCGCGTATGTCTTTTAGCGGACGCTCTATGCCGTCGAAAATATTGGAGAGTATTCCGGGCGCGAGAGTTATCGCCAAGGGTCCGCCCGTGCCGCGCACCGGCTCGCCTTTTTTAAGACCCGTCGTCTCCTCGTATACCTGCACAATCGTTTCGTTTTCGGTAACGCCTATGACCTCGCCGATAAGTTCCTCGCCGCCGACGTACACCATCTCCTGCATCTCAAACGCGTCCGAACCCTTTACCTTTACGACGGGGCCGTATATACCGAATATTGTGCCGTTTGCGATTGCCATATCTGTTTACCTCCCGTCAGTTCAGCATAGCGCTGTTTTCCCTCAGAAATTTCTCTTTCTGCTCCGCGAGCATTTCACCGAACGAATAATCGACCGATATGCGCCTTGAACTGTTATAAATCCTTACGCCGCCCAGAAAATCGTGTTCCTGCGCCGGTTCGACGGTGATTTTCGCCGTGTCTACTATATCCTCTATCCACGGCTTGAATTTGAGGTCGTCGGGCGATATATATACGGTTTTGGTTCCTTTTCCGACCTCGAAAAGAGCCTTGTTTACCAAGTCCTTAAACCATTTCTCGTAGTCCGCGCTTTGGCAAAAACCGCGGAGTTTCCTTTCAGCCTCGTTCATCACGTCGTCCACGATCTGCTCGCGCTTTATCAAAAGCTGTTTCTTCGCGTCAAGCTGAGCGCGAAGGAGTTTTGAGTTTGACTCCTTCTTCGCCTCGGCAATCGTGCTTTGAATTTCGTCGTAAGCGCGCTGCAGAAACTCGTTTTCCTTTTGCGTCAGACGTTCGCTGCGCTCGTTTTCAACCGCCGCTATCAGCTCGTCGCGCTTTTGCGTCGCGTCGCGCAGTACAAGTTCGGAAAAAATGTTTAATTTTTCTGTTAAATTTTCCATATGTCATTTCCTTCTTTCCATGCAAAATCACAGTTTCAAGCCGATTGACTCCTGAACAAGTCTGTTGATTGAGCCGGCAATATCGCGGCTGCCGTGTCTGTCGGGGATTTCTATTATTAGCGGCGTGTGCAGCGTAAGCTTTAAATTGTCAAGCTCGCTTTTTACAAGCGCGCCCGCCTTTTCCGTGAACATGAGTATGCCCAAATCCTTATCCCCAAGGGCTTTTTTTATTTCCGCGTCAACCTCCTCCGGCGTGTGCGCCACCGCGCCGGGTATTCCGGCGAGACGCATACCGATAAGAGTGTCGATATTGTCGCTGATAAGATACATTTTCATTGCTTTGCTCCCGCTTTACGCGTTAAGTATCATAAACGAGATTACCAAGCCGTACAATGCGATACCTTCCGCCAATGCAACGAAGATAAGCGTCTTACCCATGATGCTCTCGTTCTCGCTCATCGCGCCGATAGCGGCGGACGCTGCCGACGATACGGCGATACCGCCGCCGATACCGGAAAGACCGGTCGACACTGCCGCGCCGATGTACTTTAAGCCCTCGCCGACGCTTAAACCCGCAGCCGTTTCACCGGCAGCGAGCGCGGGAACGGCGCAGCCGAGGCAGTAAATAACGCCTATGCCCATAACGCTGAAAAACGCGATCGTGTTCATCAAAAGGCACTCCTTACCCTTTCTCTTGCCCGTCGCGCGGTAAATGCCGTAAGGAACGGCAACGCTCAAACCAACCAAAATCAGTAAAATCTTCAATAACATTTCAATTACCTCCAATATGTGTTTTATATTCGCGCCAAAGAGGCGTTGTTTACTTGTTTTTAAGCGATACGAATTCGCGTCCGTGACCGCTGTAATAGCGGCTGAACATCTCGTAGTATTCGAGACGGAGTACCTGTATCGCAACGATAAGTCCTTCGAGAACCATGACGAGTATGTTTCCGAAAACGGTCACGAGCATACCGCCCACGCCGCCGCCCGCGGATAGCGACGCGACAGCCATCATCATGCCGACGTGTATGACCGCGAACGCGCCTATTCTCAAAAACGATATTGTGTTTGTGCAGAAACTGAGTATTACCTCGAACAGCTCGAAGAAACTCTCCACAAAGAACATTCCGCCCGTCGGGAACAGGTTTTTCTCGCCCTCGATAAGCCGTGTAAGCGGCTCGGAAAGGTACATGACGAGTACCGCTGCGACGAGCATTACCACGAATACGACCGTCGGTATGCCGAGGTTTAAGAGTATATTCGCGGCGAGCAGTACCACGGCGACGTAAAACAGTATTCCCGCCAGTCCGTTATGCCCGAAGAACGCCTCGCCTTTGTTGCCGCTTTTAAGCATGTTTATGACGTTTAAGACCATGCCGAATATGATGACTATGCCGCCCATACAGACTGTGCCGATAAGCAGCGACATGATGTTTTCCATAGGCTGTATCGGCGTGTACCGGAACAGCTCGGGCAATATTTCCTCGTTGCCGAACACGCTGCCGTATATAAAGCCGCTGACAATTCCGGCAAGTCCGACCATGCCGATTATGCCGCCGAGATCCATTTTCTTAAACTTGTACGCCAGAAATCCCACTATCGCGAGTACTGCCGACTGTCCCACGTCTCCGAACATTATACCGAAAAACAGTATATACGTGAACGCCAGTATCGGCGTCGGGTCGATTTCCCTGTAATTGGGCAGTCCGTACATCTTTACAAACATCTCGAACGGCTTGCATATCGGGTTGTTTTTGAGTTTCGTCGGAGGGGTGATATTCTTTACGTCCTCTGCGTCCTCCTGATTGAATATAACAACGTCGCCCGATTTGCCGATTTCCTTTTCGAGTTTCGCCGCGTCCTTCGCCTCCATCCAGCCGACGATGTAGAAGAACATCTCGCCGTGCGCCGCGCATCTGCGTATTTCGGAGAACTGCTTGCGTTTTTTCGCGAGGTTGTATATGCCGATTAGCTCCGTCTTTAAGTCGGCTATAATATCAGCCGTCTTTTTGCTGAGTTCCGTGATCTGCCCTTTGAGAGCCTCGTTGCGGTTTGTGAGCATACGCTTTATTTCATCGGGAGCGCCGGAGTACGTTTTGTCAAGCGGTATTTCCTCAAAGTAAAGCGATGTGAACACATCGTCGATTTTCGACTTTTTAAGTCTCGGAGTGAAGTAAAAACCCCATATATCCGTCTGATCCTCGGCTGTTTTTATAAACACCGTTTCAAGGTCGTCAAGATACGTCATAAGCGTTTTGTAGCTCGCCTTGGGAATGTGTCCGAACCTGTACTTGACAAATTCCATATTGTTTATCTTCGCCATATCGACATTCAAGCCGTTCATCAAGCCGAGAGTTTTAATCGCGTCGTTGTTGCTCTCTATTTCCGCGCTGAGCGACGCCGCCTCTTTCTTTTCGTTTTCGATGTGGCTGTTTATCTCGTCTATAAATTTGAGCATCTCGTCAGCCGTCTGCTCCTTACATTCGGTTTCGCTGTCCTGCGGTATGCCGCCGGTCAGGCGGAAGATGTTTTCCGCGCTCTTTACGACCGCGTCATACTCGCTCGCCTCGTCAAAAGCGCGCAGCCGCTTTATTCCCGTAAGCACCGACATCGCGTTTTCAAGATGAATATCCCTGCCGTAAATATACTTTTCGGCAACGCTGTCAAAACGGTCGATAGGTCCCGACACTACCACCATTTTCATTTTTGTTATCGCCATGTTGTACCTCCTCTCCTAAAATCTTACGTGACCGCGTATGGCGTTCGGGTTTAATCCGTATCTTACGCCCTCGGTTACGGTCGTTATATTTTCCGTTTCAAACTGTTTAAGCACCAGATACGCGAAGATTGCGGCAAGCGACTCCGTGTGGTTTACGAATATCTTTCGCGCAGTCCTTGCGTACATCGTGCGGTAATTTTCCTCGGGGAAACTGCCATCCGAAATGCCGTCGAACAATTCTCCGTAAGGCGTCTGCCCGACGATAATTTCAACGGCTTTCTCCGCGTCGGGCGCGTGTACCGCCGCGCGCAGGCTTTCCTCGCTTATGCGGTGGCGTACCGGCAGAAGGTACGTGAAAATAATCTCGCTCGGAAAACCGTAATACTTCTTGCCGCGGTAAATCCACATTAAATTAAGCATATCTATCTTTGAGCCTATAAGCTCCTCAAACAGTTTAAGCTGCCCGTTTTTAAGCTTTTTGTGCGCCTCGCGCCACACACGCGAATAGAGAAACGCGTCAAGCACAGCTCCCATAGAGAAGAAGTCGGCGCCTATGCTTGCCGCGCGTCCGAGTGGCTCGGCGTACGGCGTCACGGCGCAGGCGCGTATACAGTCGTCAAGCGACGACGCGCTCTGCATTATCGACTTGTCTATTTTCGTGTGCGTTTCAAAAAATGCGTCGAACCTGCCTTGGTTCACCTCGTCGCTGCTGCGTTTCTCGTTGTTGTAGATGTAGCGGATTTCGCGTTTCAGAAATTCCACTTCACGCTGCATGAACCAGAAGTTTAACAGGCTGCGTTTTTCCTTATCCACAAATTTGTAAATTCTGATATACTCGTCCATTACGTTGTTTTCGAGTATGAGTTCCATAACGCCGCGGTGTATCTCGCGCTCGTCCACGTCCGACAGCACATCGCTGTAGCCCGCCGCGCTTTTAAGGTATGCGCACACGTCTCCGACGCTCCTCCTTGACAGCAGTTCCTCGTAATCCTTTTGGTCGAGAAACCGCGCGTACATGGCTTTGAGTTTCGCGGCAACCGCGCTGTATTCAACGCCCATCGCTTAATTCATCCGCCTTCCGATTACGTTTTCGACTATCCCGTTTACCCATGTTTCCTTATTGGCTTGATATTTGCTTTCAAGCCCCGCGATTTTTTCGTCAAGTTCCTTCTTCACGGCGGAGATTTTTTCTTCGGCGTCCTTTTCCTCGACGTTTTTGACGTATTCCTCGCGCTCGTGTGCGCGGCGCTCTATGTCCGCCTCGATTTCCTTCAACTTTTCGGCGATTGACTCGTCAAGCCCGTTGTCGGCTTGTTTCGCGTCGGAGATAATCTCCTGCGCCCTGTCCTCTATTTCCATAATTTTTTTGATAATCTCTTCCATTATGAAACATCTCCTTTTTTTGGCGGGCGAACACGGTTCGCCCCTACGGTGATTATATATTGTCCGTTTAACGGGCGGATAATATCCGCCCCTACAGCGAGGCTCCCCTTGAGGGGAGCTGTCGCCGTAGGCGACTGAGAGGTGGTTTTTACTCGTTGCCACCTCTCCGTCATCGCTCCGCGATGCCACCTCTCCTCAAGGAGAGGCTCACAAGATGCGCCGCACGCCGCGAGGTGAACGACGCCCTAATTTTTCAAGCTTTGCAGCGGTGCGGGGATACGTCCGCCGCGGTTTATAAATTCCTCGCTCGAATACCGTTTCACCGACATTACGGGCCCCGTACCGAGCAGTCCTCCGAACTCCACAACATCGCCCTCTTTTTTACCGGGCGCGGGTATCACTCTTACAGCCGTCGTTTTGGAATTTACCATGCCAATCGCGGCCTCGTCGGCGATTATCGCCGATATGGTCGAGGCGGGCGTGTCGCCGGGGATTACTATCATGTCAAGACCCACCGAGCATACGCACGTCATAGCCTCCAGCTTTTCAATCGTGAGCGCGCCTTCCTTTGCCGCGCTTATCATTCCCGCGTCCTCGCTCACCGGTATGAACGCTCCCGACAGTCCTCCGACGTAGCCGGACGCCATTACGCCGCCCTTTTTGACCGCGTCGTTTAAAAGCGCGAGCGCGGCTGTCGTGCCGTGAGCGCCGCATTTTTCAAGCCCCATTTCCTCTAATATATACGCAACGCTGTCGCCTATCGCCGGAGTCGGCGCGAGCGACAAGTCCACTATTCCGAACGGTACGCCCAAACGTTTCGACGCCTCACGCGCCACAAGCTGTCCCATGCGCGTAATCTTGAACGCGGTCTTTTTAATCGTTTCCGCGACGTAGCCGAAATCCTTGCCCTTCGCCATTTCGAGCGCACATTTTACAACGCCGGGGCCCGATACGCCAACGTTTATAACACATTCGCCCTCGCCCTCGCCGAGAAACGCGCCCGCCATAAACGGGTTGTCCTCGACGGCGTTGCAGAACACTACAAGCTTTGCGCACGCGAAACCCTGCGTGTCGGCTGTCTTGTCAGCCGCTTTTTTCACGATTTCGCCCATCTGCTTTACCGCGTCCATGTTTATTCCCGCCCTCGTCGAGCCGACGTTGACGCTGGAGCATACGAGGTCGGTTGACGCAAGCGCGTTGGGGATCGAGTTTATAAGTATTCTTTCTCCGTTCGTGTAATCCTTATGCACAAGCGCGCTGTAGCCGCCGATAAAGTTTACACCGACCGTTTTTGCCGCTTTGTCGAGCGTTTTCGCTATCATCACAGCCTTTTCCTCACTCGGCTCGTCGAGCGCGTCAACGAGCGTCGCGACGGGCGTTACCGATATGCGCTTGTTTATGATAGGTATGCCGAACTGTTCCTCTATGTCCTCGCCGACCTTTACGAGGTCTTTCGCGAGCGTCGTTATCTTTTTATACACCTTGTCGCACACAACGTCTATGTCGCCGCCCGCGCAGCTTTTGAGCGATATGCCCATGGTGATCGTGCGTATGTCAAGGTTTTCGTCGTCGATCATGCGTATTGTTTCGACTATTTCAAAGGGATTTATCATTATATCATCCCTCCCCTTATATTCTGTGCATGGAGGTGAATATTTCCTCTCTCTGTACGTGAATGGACAGTCCCATTTCCTCGCCGCACTTGTCGAGCGCGTCCGTCACGTCCTTGAACGGAACAGCGTCGTTCTCGAAGTTGACGAGCATTATCATCGTGAACATGTCCTGCATGACCGTCTGGGATATGTCGAGTATGTTTACCTCGTGCGCGTAAAGTATGTTGCTGACCTTCGCGATTATTCCCTTTTGGTCTTTGCCTATTACCGTTACAACTGCTTTCATCGTTTTTGTTCTCCTTCTTTTATCGGTAAATTGTGATTTGACGGTGTAAATGCGGGACGTCGGGGCGCCGTCCCCTACACCCGTAATTATAAAAATGTGCGCCGTAGGGGCTGGCGCCCTCGACAGCCCGTTAGCCTCTCCTTGAGGAGAGGTGGCATCGCGAAGCGATGACGGAGAGGTGGCAACAAATTTTAGAACCACCTCTCAGTCGCCTTCGGCGACAGCTCCCCTCAAGGGGAGCCTCACGTAGGGGCGATCCTTGCGGTCGCCCGCATTTACGCACATAAATCACAATTTACATTTCCTCTGCCTCAATGCCTCGTACATCAGCACGGCGGCGGCGACGGACGCGTTCAGCGAATTTATATCGCCCGCCATCGGTATACTCGCGATAAAATCGCATTTCTCCTTCACGAGCCTTGAAATGCCCTCGCCCTCGCTGCCAATCACGATACCGAGCGCGCCTTTAAGATCCGTTTTATACATTTCCTCTCCGTCCATATCCGCGCCGGTTATCCACAGTCCCGCTTTTTTGAGGTCGTCTATTGTCTGCGCGATATTCGTGACCTTCGCCACAGGCGTGTAAACCGCCGCGCCCGCCGACGTTTTTAAGACTGTACTGTTGACCCCTGCGCCGCCGCGTTTCGGTATTATAACGCCGTGCGCGCCGACGCAGTTCGCGGTACGTATTATCGCGCCGAGGTTGTGCGGGTCGGTTATCTTGTCGCAGATAATCACGAACGGCGGCTCGCCCTTTTCGGCTGCTCTTTGCAGAATATCCTCGACCGTCGCGTACTCCTGCATGCTCACTATCGCGATAACGCCCTGATGATTGCCGCCCTCGGCGAGCGCGTCAAGCTTTTCCTTTGCCGTTTCCTGTATGATTATGCCGTTTTCCTTGGCTCGTTTTACTATCGGTATAACGCCGCCCTCGTACCTGCCTTTTTTAATCAGGATTTTCTCAATCGCTTTTCCCAACTTTATCGCCTCGAGGACGGGGTTTCTGCCTATTATCTTATCGTCCATTATATATCTCCATTCGGCACGAAAACCACAAGTGCTCCAAAAACTACGCCCTTGTGGTTTTCTGTGATTGGTATTCGATTATTTAAGCAGGAACTTGTCATGTATCGCAATGACCGC
Organism: uncultured Clostridia bacterium; assembly: GCA_947623955.1. Taxonomy (GTDB): domain Bacteria; phylum Bacillota; class Clostridia; order UBA1381; family UBA1381; genus Hominilimicola. The sequence continues at coordinate 35,800 of CANQIP010000001.1, forward strand.
CGCCTCCGCGTCCTTACGCGCTACAAGCACCGAAATTTTTATTTCGGAGGTCGCTATCATGTTGATGTTGATGTGCGCGTCGTACAGAGCCTCGAACATCTTCGCCGCGACGCCGGAGTTGTTTACCATGCCCGCGCCGACGATCGACACCTTCGACACATCGCTTGTCGACTTGATCTCCCTCGCATTTATGAACTCCTTGTTTTCTTCAAGCAGGTCGAGCGTCTTCTGCAAATCGCCCTCGGTGACGGTAAAGCTGATGTCCTTCGTCTTGCCGTCGCCTATCGACTGGATTATGAGGTCAACGCTTATGCCCTTTCTCGCAATCATTTCAAATATCTGGAACGCTTTGCCCGGCGCGTCCTCAACGCCGCAAAGCGCTATTCTCGCGCAGTCGTTATCTCTCGTAACGCCTCTTACCAACATTTTTTCCACTTTAGAAACCTCCTTAACATATGTGCCTTCGTGGTCGTTCAGGCTCGAACGAACGGACAGCTTGACATTGTACTTCTTCGCCATTTCGACGCTCCTGTTGTGGAGCACGTTCGCGCCCAGCGACGCAAGCTCCAGCATCTCGTCGTAGGATATATCGTTTAATTTATACGCCGTCTTGCATATTCTCGGGTCGGTCGTGTAAACGCCGTCAACGTCGGTGTATATCTCGCACAAATCGGCATGCAGCGCAGCCGCAAGCGCAACGGCGGAGGTGTCCGAGCCGCCGCGTCCGAGTGTCGTTATATCGTCGTACTTGTTTATACCCTGAAAGCCGGCGACGATTACAATTCTCTTTCTGTCAAGCTCGGTCTGTATTCTTTCCGTGTCTATTCTCTTTATTCTCGCCGCGCTGTGCTTTGAGTCCGTTAATACTCCCGCCTGCCAGCCGGTAAACGATATTACCGGATAGCCGAGCTTCTCTATCGCCATAGCCAACAGCGCTATCGAAATCTGCTCGCCGCTTGACAAAAGCTGATCCATCTCGCGCTTTGACGCGTCGGGGTTGATCTCCATCGCCTTTTCGATAAGGTCGTCGGTCGTGTCGCCCTGCGCCGATACGGCTACGACGACGCTGTTGCCTTCTTTATATGTGTTCGTAACGCGTCTTGCGACGTTCATTACTCTTTCCGCGTCCTTTACCGAAGTACCGCCGTACTTCTGAACTACCAATGCCATTTATATATATACTCCTTTCGGTAATTGTCTGTTTTAACCGAGAATTTTTATGCTTGTGATAACGTCCTTGAGCGCGCCCGTTTTGTTCTCGATCTCGGAACGTGTAATGGGTTCGGTTACGAACGCCGACTCGCCTTCCGTTATGTTATCCACAAACTCGCATCTTCCGAATATTTTGCTCACGTTTTCCGCGCTGTCGGTAGTGCGCACGAACCACGCGAACTTTTTGCTGTCGCCGTCAGCCATAATATTGCCATCGGGCTTTTGCCACATAATCTTTTTACTTCTCTCGGCGTGCTTTACCGCGTCTACAACGTCGGCGACAACCGCGCTCGCCGTCGGCAGCTTGCCCGCGCCCGCGCCGTAGAACATAACGTCGCCCACGCAGTCGCCCGTTACCGTAATCGCGTTCATTACGCCGTCAACGCCCGAAAGCGGATTTTCGTTGTTTATAATCATCGGTGAAACGATTGAGTATATTTTGCCGTCTTCGCGGAACTCGGCGTAACCTATCAGCTTTATTACCGAGTCCATCTGCGCCGCGTATTTCACGTCGTCGAGCGTTATATTCGTTATGCCCTCGGTGTCGATGTCGTTATAATCGACCGTAAGCCCCGACGCGAGCGACGCGAGTATCGCTATTTTCCTGCAGGCGTCATGTCCCTCCACGTCGGCGGCGGGATTTCTCTCGGCAAAGCCCTTTGTCTGCGCGTCCTTTAACGCCGTGTCAAACGTCTTGCCCTTGCGTATCATCTGGTCTAAGATATAATTCGTCGTGCCGTTCAGTATTCCGGCTATACGAGTTATGTTGTTAGCCGTGAGACATTGGTGCATCGGTCTTATGATAGGTATGCCGCCGCCGACGCTCGCCTCGAAGAAGTAGTTTACGTTCTTTTCGCGCGCGATTTCGAGTAGCTCCGTGCCGTATGTCGCGACAAGCTCCTTATTCGACGTTACGACGCTTTTCCCCGCCTCCAAAAGAGCCTTTGTAAACTCGTACGCGGGGTGAAGTCCGCCCATGACCTCGGCGGCGACAGTAACCTCGCCGTCGTTCAATATATCGTTAAAATCCTTTGTGAAAAGAGCCGGCTCGGGGTGATCCGGAAAATCGCGTATATCAAGTATATATTTTATGTCTATCGTTTCGCCGCCGGCGTTTTTTGTGAGTTTATCGGCGTTGGTTTTTATGATTTCGTACACGCCGCTGCCGACGGTGCCGTACCCCATGATTGCAGCTTTCGCCATATAAATGTGCCTCCCCGTTCTATATTAAATGACATTATTTTCAAAAAAACAATACACCGCTTATATTATCACAACGGCGCGGTAAAGTCAATATTTTTGACATTATTTCCTTTGTTTTATTGTCTTTGTACCCGAATATTCGTTCTTTATGCTCACGCATTTACCGTCCGCGACTATAATATGGTCAAGCAGTCTTATACCCGCAAGACCGAGCGCGCGTTCTATCGTCCTTGTCGCCGTTATGTCGGCGTTTGACGCGACCGCGATACCGCTTGGGTGGTTGTGCGACAGCACGACGTATGACGCGTCGCACTTCACGGCTACGCGCACAAGCTGCGTTATATCTATGTCCATACTCTCAAAGCTGCCCTCGAACATGCGCCTTTTATATATTATGCGGTTCTGCGCGTCAAGACAAATTATGTAAAAATTTTCACGTTCCACTCCGTCAAAGAGGTTGAGCAGGTACTTTTCGCATGAGTCGCTGTCGAGTACGAGGCGGTTCACGTCGTAGCGCATGCCGTTGTAGTAACGCAGAAATTCACCCAGCTCGCGTATGTACAATGCCGTTTCCTCGCCGACGCCCATTATATCGGTCAGTTTCTCCTTCGGTGCGCGGAACACCTCGGCAAAGCCGCCGCATTCGTTTATGAGGTTGTGCGCCGTTTCGTTCGTGTCGGTTCGGCGTATTACCCTATGAAGAAGATACTCCAGCACTTTATGGTCATGCCATTTGGCGAAACCGCCGCGTTCAAAATCCGTACGCATACGCTTTCTGTGACCCTCATGCACGTTTTTCTTATTCCCCGCCATCGCTTTACACCCCGTTTTTCGGATTTTGTATTATTATATATCAAATCGGTATATTTTGTCTACGATTTTTTGAGATTTTGTATAAGACCGCAAAAAAAGAGAACGCTTTGCGTTCTCTTTTTTACTTAATCAAAGCCGAATTAGTCCTCAGCCTTCTTTACTACTTCCTTGCCGTTGTAATAACCGCAGAATTTGCAAACAGTATGAGGCATTATATATTCGCTGCACTGGGGGCAAGCTACCATGTTGGGAGCCGTGAGCTTCCAGTTTGCGCGTCTTTTATTTCTTCTGGCTTTAGAAACTTTACCCTTAGGTACCGCCATAGTTTACACCTCCATAACTTTCTCTGACCTGTTATTCATTGTCCTTCATAATATCCAAAAGCGCCGACCATCTCGGGTCGATATTTTCCTTTGAGCAGTCACATTCTCCCTCGTTGAGATCCTTGCCGCACTCGGAACAAAGCCCCTTGCAGTCCTCTTTGCAGAGGTATTTACCCTCAACGTTCATGAGGAAGTTGTCGTATACAATATCGTCAATCTCAATATCGGTGTCGCTGAACAGAATGACATCCGCGTCGTCTATACCGCTGTCCTCTCGCGCGAGGTTTTCGTCAATATGAAAGTTTACCGGTACGGCAATTTCTTTCATACAGCGCGCGCAGTTCGTTATCATAACTCCCTCCGCGTCCGCACGCAGTACGAGCGATTTTCCGTTATTTGACACGCTGCCCTTTACCTTCAGCGGTTCGGGAAATCGGTATTCGCCCAGAAAATCCGTGTCGGGCAGTTTTACCTCGCCGTTTATTTCCAATCGTCCGCCCGTTTCTTTGAGTATTGAAGATACGTCTACTTTCATGCTACGCTCCTACGCCTTTAAATTAAATCAGAGCAAATTACTTCAATTCTACCTTAGCGCCAGCCTCTTCAAGCTTTGTCTTCATAGCCTCAGCCTCGTCCTTCGCAACCGCTTCCTTAACGGTGTTGGGTGCGCCGTCAACGAGAGCCTTAGCCTCTTTAAGACCGAGACCGGTAAGCTCTCTTACTACCTTGATTACGCCAAGCTTAGCAGCGCCCGCGTCGGCAAGAACTACGTCAAACTCGCTCTTTTCCTCAGCGGCAGCCGCGCCGCCTTCACCTGCAGCGCCCGCTACCATTACGGGAGCAGCCGCACTTACGCCGAACTCCTCTTCCATAAGCTTTACGAGTTCAGCAACTTCAAGTAACTTTAATTCCTTGATTTCATCAAGAATTGCATTGATATCTGCCATTTTAGTTTCCTCCTAATTTCTAAAAATATAACCTTGGTTTCTTTGGAATTACTCCGCGTCCGTCTTTTCTTCTTCTGCCGGAGTTTCAGCCTTTTCTTCTTCAGCCGGAGCCGGTTCCTCTGCGGGAGCCTCCTCTGTTTCGGCTGCCGTTTCTTCAGCCGGAGTTTCGGCTTTTTCTTCCTCGGCGGGAGCAGTTTCCTCCGCCGGAGTTTCCGCGCTTGTTTCGCCCGCTTTTTCGGCTACGAGGTCGGAAATTTCCTTACCGCCGTCAACGATAGCCTGCAAAGTACGTGCGAGTGCGGAAATAGGTGAGTTAAGACTTCCCATCATCTTCGCGATCAATGTCTCAAAGCTCGGCGTAGACGCGAGTCTCTTAATCTCATCGAGGGTCATAACGGAGCCGTCCATAAAGCCTGACTTTATTTCAAGCTTGTCGTTTTCCTTCGCGTAGTCCGCGAGAACCTTTGCGGGAGCAACCGCGTCCTCGGACGATACGGCGATAGCCGTCGGGCCGTGCAGCGCCTCTTCGAGCGCGTCGAGACCCACTTCCTTGGCGGCTCTCAAAAGCAGCGTATTCTTTATTACGAAATACTTTACGTTCGCCTCTCTCAGTTTTGTACGAAGAGCCGTGTCCTCCTCAACGGTAAGACCGCGGTAATCGACGATTACGCCTGTCTGAGCGTCCTTTAAGACGTCTATGACCTCCGCAACCTGTGCTTTCTTTGTTTCCAATACTTTTGCGCTTGGCATATTTTGTTTCACCTCCTGTATTTCGGATAAATATGCCTTCATTACGTAAATAAAGAAGGCTCTTTGCCGTAGACGCAAAGAGCCATAGTAATTTCTACTATAATTCCTCGGCGGGACTTACCTTCGGCTTTCGCCGAACGCCTGCTGTCTACGGATTTATCAACAAACGGCATTATACCATTTATGATACGTTTTGTCAAGTTGTTTTTTAACCGAGTCTTGCCTGGTTGATCTTAATGCCGGGGCCCATTGTCGAGGCGACAACGACGCTCCTTAAATACTGACCCTTAGCGGCAGCCGGCTTAGCCTTTATGATAGCGCCGATAAGAGCGTCAAAGTTCTCACGGAGCTTATCCGCGCCGAACGACGCCTTGCCTATCGGACAGTGGATTATGTTGGTCTTGTCGAGTCTGTACTCAACCTTGCCTGCCTTGATCTCGCTTACAGCCTTTGTAACGTCCATCGTTACCGTACCCGCCTTCGGCGACGGCATAAGTCCCTTAGGGCCGAGAACCTTACCGAGACGACCCACAACGCCCATCATGTCGGGAGTTGCTACGACAACGTCGAAGTCGAACCAGTTTTCGCCCTGTATCTTCTGTACAAGCTCCATTTCGCCAACGTAGTCCGCGCCCGCAGCCTGAGCCTCGTCAGCCTTGGGACCCTTCGCGAATACGAGAACCTTCGCGGTCTTACCCGTTCCGTGCGGAAGTACGATCGCGCCTCTTACCTGCTGGTCGGCATGTCTCGAATCGACGCCGAGTCTTATATGAGCCTCGACCGTTTCATCAAACTTTGCCTTAGCCGTTTTTGTGACGAGTTCCATAGCCTCGCCTGTGTCGTAAAGCTTTGACTTTTCAACAAGCTTTACGCTGTCCTGATATTTCTTTCCTCTAAACATTTCTTTCCTCCTTCGTGGTCAAACAAGACTTCCGTCTCTCCCACCGTCTCAACAATATACCTATTAGTCTCCGATAAGAACGCCCATACTTCTGCAAGTACCGGCAATCATGCTCATGGCAGCCTCAAGACTTGCCGCGTTAAGGTCGGGCATCTTCTGCTCGGCTATCGCCTGCAAATCAGCCTTTGAAATCGTGGCTACCTTTGTCTTGTTGGGAACGCCACTGCCGCTTTCGATCTTACAAGCCTTCTTGATAAGAACCGCTGCGGGCGGCGTCTTTGTTACGAAAGAGAAAGAACGGTCTGCGTACACCGTAATAACTACGGGGATTATAAGACCTGCGTCCTTCGCCGTCTTTTCGTTAAATTCCTTCGCAAACTGCATAATGTTTACGCCGTGCTGACCGAGTGCCGGTCCGACCGGGGGCGCCGGGGTTGCTTTTCCGGCAGGAATTTGTAACTTAATGTATCCTGCAACCTTTTGTGCCATAATGGCCACCTCCTTGAAATTTTACAGCCGCCGATGCCAAAGACACCGCGGTGCATGTGGTAATTGCGAACCCTTCGGGTTCTCCCACTGTTACCAGAGGGAATATGAGAAAAGAATAAATCGCTTTATCCTTTAATCAACTTAATCAGTCCATAAGCTCCACTTGCGTGTAGTCTATTTCTACGGGCGTTTCGCGTCCGAACATCGAAACGGCGACGTTTACCTTGCGCGTTTCGTTGTTTATGCTCGTAACCTTGCCCGAAAAGCCCTCCATGGGGCCCGATTTTATGGAAACAATATCGCCGACAGAAAAGTCGATTTCCTTCATGCGTATTACCTCAACGCCCATTCTCTCGACTTCCGCGTCGGACAGCGGAACGGGCTTTGAGCCGGGGCCTACGAAACCGGTAACGCCGCGCGTGTTTCTCACGATGTACCAGCTTTCGTCGGTCATAACCATTTTAACGACGACATAGCCGGGGAACAGCTTGCGCTTTACTACCCTTTTCTCGTCGCCCTTTTCCTCGACAACGTCCTCGGTGGGAACGCGCACGTCGAGAATTAAATCCTGCATACCACGGTTTTCAACAGACTTTTCTATATTGGCTTTAACCTTATTTTCATAGCCGGAGTATGTGTGAGCCACATACCATTTTGCCTCTCCTGCCATAACCGTTCTCCTTTCCGATTTTTTCAAACGGCGTTTATGCCGCCAGTATGCCGGAAAGCGCCTTAAACAGCTCTCCGAAAGCAATATCCAGCACGGAAAGGATTATCGTAACTATAATAATGAATACTATGATTACGCCGGTGTTGTGGATAAGCTGGTCTTTTGTGGGCCATGTGACCTTTTTAAGCTCCGCCTTCGTGTCCTTAAAGAACTTTACCATTTTTTCTCCGAAACTGAGCTTTCTTCCGTTCGCTAAATTTGTATCAGCCATGTTTACACATCCTTACTTTAAAATAACGCTTGACGAGACTTACTTCGTTTCCTTATGAAGAGTGTGCTTTCTGCAGAACTTGCAGTACTTATTCATCTCAAGTCTGTCGGGGTCGTTCTTCTTATTCTTCATTGTGTTATAGTTTCTCTGCTTACATTCCGAGCAAGCCAATGTGATTTTTACTCTCATTCTTTACACCTCCGCATCCGTATGTGTGGACTTCTTTTTCATATGCAAAAAAAAAGAAGCTTTTCTTCAGCCCTGTTATTATAACATTGCTTTATGATGAAGTCAAGCCCTTTTTTGATTTTTTTGTAATTTTTTATTGCATGTCCGAGCGCGGAGACGCGTATCCGTCGTCATTGCCTGTCGGCGCGACAGTCGGAACTGGCGACGGCTCGGCGGGCGCGGGCGTCGGGCGTGTGTCAAGCTCGCCGCGCAGCGCGGCTATTTCGCCGTTGAGCCGTTCTATTTCCGCGTCCTTTTCGCTTATTTCCTGTTTCAGCTGTACGTTCTCCGACACCGCAGACGCCGCCTCCCGTCCGTGTTCGCCGTTCATGTTCACGATTATTCCTATAACATACACGCACGCGAGTAAAAACGCCGCAACGCACAGTATTACTATTATATATTTCTTGCTTTTTCTCGGCTTTGCCGTATTGAAATTAACGTAATTCGCCATATTTTCACGCCCCTTATGTTATAATTCTATCACACTATGCGTCGAAAATAAATACAAAAATTTATTTTTTACCTTAATTTTTAAAATTTTTTCCATTGCGCGTTCGTAAAGCTCCACCTGTCTGCGGTAACGCTCGCCTATCGCTCGCTGTTCCTCCTCGGTGCTGCAGCGGTCGGTTTTGTAATCCGCGAGCGTGATGTTTCCGTCCGCGTCCTCGAAGAACAGGTCGATAATTCCCTGCACGACGACGCTCTCATTTTCGTATTCCTCGCCGAGACTCGCGTCGTACTCCCTCGCGGAAATTTCTATCTCGAACGGCTGCTCGCGGTATACTCGCTTTGCCGAAAGCACTCTTTGACCCATATCGCCGCGAAAGAACGCGCACACGTTTTTACATATATTATCGGTTATTTCCTTGTCGTCCGCAATCTCGCTTTCTATCTGTCCCGCGTCCGCTATGCGTTTTATCTCTTCCGCAACAAAATCCTCGTACCCGCTTTCGCCGAGCGTTTTCATTTTGTCGAGGTCGATATACGCCATGACCTGATGGTGCGCCGTACCTATGCGTGCGCCGAGATTTTCGCCGCGCATGAACGCAGGCTTTGACGCCATATAAACGGGGTTCTCATTGCGCGCGTTGTCCTCGTCAGCCATTTCCTTTATTGCCGTGACCGAGGTTTTCGCGGGTATCGCGCCGCTTTTCGGGTAACGGTAGCTGTATTCGAGTATATCCCTTACGGACTTGCGCCACGCGCTGTCGGTTTCCTCCGTAAGCGTTTCGGTTTCCCCGTTTTCGGACGCGTCGTCAGCCGAGGCGCACATGTCGCGGCATATCCAGCGTTCGTTGTCCGACTGCGCGACCGGTATTATCCAGTCGGCGAGACATTTCGCGTTTCTCTCTATATCCCACGGCATATCCTGTTTCAGCATTTCCCACGCGGCAAGCTTTTCTTCGTACTTTGCACGCGTGCCGAACTCATACGCCGCCGTCACGATAAGCTTTTCCCTCGCGCGTGTTGACGCGACGTACAAGAGGCGCATTTCCTCACTCAGCTGCTCCTGTCTGTTGACGTTGTTTACATATTCTTTGAAAAGCAGCGGCTTTACGTACATATCCTCGTAGTTGTAATAATCCATACCGATACCGAGCTTGTTGTGCAGCGCGACGCGTGTTTCGTCGCCGGGGTGCATGTATTTTATTTCCTTGCCCGTGCCGGCGAGCACCACGACGGGAAATTCAAGACCCTTGCTTTTGTGTATGGTCATAATGCGCACGACGTTGTGATTTGAGTTTACAAGCTGCGCTCCGGCTATATCCTCTCTTCGGCGTTCCATTCTGCCTATGTAGCGTATGAAATTGAATATTCCCCTAAAACCCGACAATTCGTACCGTTTCGCGCGCTCATAGAGAAGTCTCAAATTCGCCTGCGATTCTTCGCCGCCCTCGGTCGCGCCCATGAGGTCGTATATGCCCGTTTCCTCAAAAAGCGTCCATATAAGCGACGCTATCGACTTGCGTTTTACGTACCCGCGCCACCGTTCAAGGTCGGCTGTAAAGAGGCGGCAGCGTTTTTCGAGCCGCGTCTCCTCGTCCGTCGGGTTATCGGGCGCGGCATAATTTACCACAGCCCTGTAAAACGGACGCGCGCTGCTCGCTATGCGTATTTTCGCAAGCTCGTTCTCCGTAAAGCCGCCTATCGGCGAACGCATTACGGCTAAAAGCGGTATGTCCTGCATATGGTTGTTTATGACCGATATGAGCGACAGCATCAGTTTTATTTCGCGCCTCTCGAAGTATTCCTCCTTCTGCACAAACGCGCCTATGCCGCGCTTTTCGAGTTCCTCTCCGAAAACCGCGCCGTCCGTTTTTACCGATTTCATCAGAATTACTATGTCGCGGTACTCTATATCGCGGTATTTGCCTTTATCGTATACCTTATATTTCCCTTCCACAAGTTCCTTTATCCGTTTCGCCGCCGCGGCAGCCTCCGTTCTCGCACGGCTTATTCCGCCGTTTTCCTCCTTAACCGAGGCTACGCGGTACAGTTCCGCTTTGCCGCCGCCGTCGGTATAGATTTCCTTGTCCGCGTCGCGTCTTAAAACCTCGTTCCCCGTGTACTCGACGTCGCCCACCTCGTTTGTCATCATGCGCGAGAACACCGCGTTTATACTGTCTATGACCTGTATGCGGCTGCGGAAATTCTGCGAGAGCGAGATAAGCTTTCCGCCGTCCGATTTTGTGTAATCGCGGCTCCTCTCCTTGAATATCATCGGGTCGCCGCCGCGAAAACGGTATATGCTCTGTTTCAGGTCGCCGACCATGAAGATGTTTTTGCAGTTCGTGGAGATAAGTCGGAAAATACTGTCCTGTAAGCCGTTCGTATCCTGATACTCGTCTATGAGTATCTCTCTGTACCTGTCCGCATACTCGCCGCGTATGCTTTCGTTTTCGGCAAACAGGCGGTACGCCAGATGCTCCACATCCGCAAAGCTTTTTATGTTGCGCGCTGCCTTTCTTTCCTCGTACTTCGCCGAAAAAAGCTCCGCGAGCCACACGAGGTCGTCAGCCATACGCTTGATTTCCCCGGCGTGGACGCTTTTGTTAAACTCGTCCTTGCTCACCGACGGGAACAAGGCGCACGCCTCGCGGAAAAATTTCCTCGGTCCGTCGCAGATGTTAAAATATTTCCGCCACGTTTCCTCGTCCGCGATCACCGATTTTGTGTACCTGTTTCTGCCGCTGCCGAGATACGACGCGTCGGCTATACATTTATTGTAAAATTTAACGAAATCGTCCCAATCCCGCGCGTTTTTGAGCATTTTCGCCGCGTCGCGGCAGTTACCCGCCTTCTCCCACAGCGAACCCCAGTACTTCTCGGGTTCGGCGTCGGGAGGGGTGTCGTTTTTCATATCGTCAAGCAGCGTCTCGAACCGTCCGAGCGTCATGCTTGTCACGTGATCTCTGTGCGTTTCAAACACACATTCCTTCATCCACACGCTGTCAGCCATATTTTCATCGTACATATCGGCGGCGTCATGCAGCCATTTTATCGGGTCGGGAAACGACTGTGAAAAATCGTAAAGCTTTCTTACCACTCTGCCGAGACCCTCGTCGCCGCGGTTTGACGCGTATATGCGGACAAGATTTTCAAAACGCTCCCGCACGCCCTCGTCCTCACATTCGTAAAGCGAGGTAAACAGGTCGTCCATAGCGTCCTCCGCGAGTATATCTGCCTCGCCGTTGTCCATTATGCCGAAATTCGGGTCAATTCCGAGAATGTGGAAATTATTCCTGACCGCGCGCAGACAGAACGCGTCTATGGTGTTTATGTCGGCGGTAGTGGTGAGGTGTATCTGCTCGCGCAGTCTTTTAGCCTCCGCCGCGTCGCCCGCCTCAAACGCGGCGCGCTGCGCCTTGTTTATACGGTCGATTATACGCTCCTTCATTTCGGCGGCGGCAGCCTCGGTAAACGTCACGACGAGCAGGTTGTCAACCGATATGGGTTCGTCGCGCCGCAGTATCATCTGCGCTATTCGCTCGACGAGCACAGCTGTCTTACCCGAGCCGGCGGCAGCCGACACGAGTATGTTACCCTCGCCCGACGGCGCGTATATCGCTTTCTGCTGGTCAGCCGTCCAATTCGTCATCGGTTTTCACTCCCCTCATCGCCGCGCCCTTTGTTTTCATACGCTCCCAAATTTCCGCGCTGCTGCCCTTTTTCTCGCGTATTACGCGCTTTTTCTCGTCAAATTTGCACACGGGCGCGTAGTCGCAATATCTGCACATCGCCTCGCCGTTTTTGTCGGTGTACGGGTTTAAGCCTATATCGCCGGAGCGCGTCCTCTTATCCGTATCGTCGACCGTCTCGCGCACGCTCTCCATAAGACCGTTTATCTCGTCGGGCGTGCGCACGCCGGTAAGGTTGCCGTCCTTGTCTGTTTTTATGCCGACAAAACCGCTTGCGCCCTTTTCGGCAATATCGCGGTCAATGCTTAAAAGCGTCCTCATTCGGCGGTCGGCGTCCTCGTCCGCGAACGTCACGCCGTCAAGATGAAGAGAATTGCGGTTCATTTCTTTTATGTTGTCCTCGCGCTTGCTTTTGTTTAGCTTTGTGTACTCGTCTCTTACGGCGGTGTAGTATACGCCCGTAATCTCCGTATCCGTGTTTTTCATTTCCTCGTGCATGGCGAGCGCGTATATTACCATCTGCATATTGTAACCGTTCGCGATGTTCACAACGTCAAACTCCGTCGAGCCGGTCTTGTAGTCCACGACGCGCAGACACGTTTTGCCGCCGCCCGTATCACACGCGTCAACGCGGTCGATCGTGCCCTTTAACGACGCGCCGTCGGTGAGCTTTACGCAAAACTCCTTTTCCATACCGCGCTCGGCGTAGTCGCCCGACGCGAGACATTTCTGCACGAGCGCGGCGGACGAGCGTATCGTTTTGCCCATACGTCTGAATATGCTGCGCGTCTTTTCCTTGTCGCGTGCGTCGGACGCGATTATTTTCGCGCACGTATCGTCTATTATACTGTCTATAAGACTGTCGCGCTCGCTGTCCGTAAGGGCGCGCCACGCGTCTATCTTCTCGCCGTCGCTTTGAGCGTCCTTTTCCACCTCCGCGCAGAAATCATGTATCACGCGGTGCGCATAAGTTCCCATGCTCATCGGCGATATTGCCCATTCCTCGCGCTCTTTCGCGCCGAGACCGTAGCGCATGAAATAACCGAACGGACACATCGAGAACGTGTTGAGCCGCGTCGGACTGTATTCTATGTGACCCGAATACAGAAGGTTTGCTATGTCCTCGCGGAGCAGTATGCCGTGACGCTCATAGTAATTCGCTCTGTCGATAACGGAAAGACTGCGCCGCCACTCATCCTTATCCTTGTACCAGTCGTATACCGCGTCCCACACCTTGCCTCGGTTCGCGCCTGACGCGAGACTTGTTATGAGGTGGTGCATCGTCGCTTTCGGCGAGGATATGTACACGTATTCGCTGCCGTTTTCTGTGAGGTTGTCCTCCTCTTTAAGCTTAGGGAATTTGCGCTTTATGTCGATGTACATGTGCGACGCGCCGAGTGGCTTGCCTTCCTCGTCCTGCACGGAATAGCTCACGTACAGCTTTTTGCTCACGGCGCACAGCGCGCGGTACACCTTAAAATACTGCTCGTCCGTCTTGCGGCGCGTGTCGGGCGCAAGACGAATGTCGAACTGTTCCGCGAGAGTGTTACGGTCGCGGTCGGAGAAAAAGCCCTCGGTCGTAACGCCCGTGGGAAATGTGCCGTTCTTCGCGCCGAGCACGAGTATATATTTTACATTTGCGCTGCTCATACGCTCCGCGCTGCCGACGTACACCTGGTCTATACCCGACGGTATGGCGCGTATCTCGCATTTTGAGAGTCCGACGCTCATATATTCCTCGTACTCCGCGGCGGTCAGCTTGTCGCCCGAAAGAGCCTGTGCGGTCTGGTTCAGAACGTCGAGGATAAGGTTCCATATCTTTGTGAACTGCTCCGCCTCGTTTACCATACCGTTCTTTTTAAAGCGCGATATTTCAAATTTAAGACCCGAGTAAAGGTTTATGTCGCCGAGGTACTCAAACAGCGCGGACGCGATTTCCGTAACGTCATGCTTACCCTTTACCGCATCGGCAAACTTCGCCGCGGGCGCGGCTATTTCACGGCGCAGCGCGTCGATCCAGTCGGCTGTTTCGTTTTCTTCGCCGTCGTCTTCGCCGAACGCCGTACCCACAATATCGCTTTCATAATACCACTTGTCCTCCGAAAGCCACCGTTTCGCGCCGCGTATGCCGTATTTTAATATAAAGTTTTCAAGCTCGTCTATCTCGTTCTGGTCAAGTGGGAACACGCCCCTGCCGACCTTTTTGTATATAAATCCCGCGCGCAGATAGCTCATAACCGACTCGTAGCTCCAGTTTTCGCGTATCACGCGGAACAGCGACAAAATCTGCATCGCGATAGGGTGGTCGCTGAGTATTATTTTCCTGTCGGTGAAATACGGTATCCCGTACTCGGAAAATATCGCCTCGATCAGATGTATATAGTCGTTCTCGTCGCCGCACATTACCGCTATGTCGCGGTAACGCGCACCCTCCGCGCGGACGATGTCGCATATTTCGCACGCGGCGCGTTCCGTTTCGCTGTACGTGTCGCGCGCCTTAAAAAGTCTTATATTCGGCGGCGCGGTGTCGTACTCGTATTCCTTATTCCAACAGCTTAAGAGCGTGTAGAGGTCGGGCTTTGACAGAAGGTGCGACAGCGCCTTTCCCGCCCCGCGGCTGCCCTCAAAGCCGTAAATGTCCGCAAGCCGGTACGCCGCTTTGAGCGTCGGGAGCGTTTCGGCATATATCTCCCTTTCGGTTTCGCTCCCGCTTTCGGAGCAGCAAACGCTTATCGTGACATGCGCGCCCTTTTTGAGTATCGCCTCTATTACCGCCGCCTGCTGCGGCATGAATTTATCGAAACGGTCTATCCACACGTACGTGTTTTCGTCGTAACCGTCCTCCTCCTCGATATGACGGGCAAGCACGCGCAGATCGTCGTCGCCGTCGCTCGCGCCGGATTTTGCGACGTACTCCGCGTACTTTTCGTAAAGCAGAGAAAACGCCGTAAGCTTGTTTTTAAGCGGCGCGTTGTCAGTTATTTCGTCAGCCTTTTCGGCGAGAATTTCGGGCGTTACCATGTACCGTTTCATCTCGCTTATGAGCGACGCGGCAACGTCAAGAAAGCCGCGCCGTTTCATCGAGGACAGGAGACGCTTATCCGTCCCCTCGGCCTCGTACAGCTCGTCGCAGCACTCGTTTACCGCCTTGTATATGAGCATCTGCCGTCCCGCGTCGGTGAGGTGGTTAAGCTCGGAGAGCGTGAGCGTGTTTATCGCCATGCGCCGCAGCGTCAGCACCTCTATATTGTTAAGCCCCGTACCGCCGAAACGCTCCACGAACCGTTTTTCCGTTTCGTAGGAATAGTGGTCGGGTACTATCATCACACACCGTGCGGACGGGTTTCTGCCGTGTGTTATATCTATTTCGTCAAGGCACATTCGGCTTTTTCCAGAGCCTATCGCGCCCGATATTATCCTTACGCCCATTTCGCTCCACTTCCTTTGAGGCTTATTATATACATTATACCATATTTCGTGTACGAAAAAAAGGACTTTGAGTAAAGTCCTTTAAAAATATTTAATTTTTCCCGACTGCCGCCTTTAAAGCGTCAACCATATCGGTATTTTCCCACTTCACGCCGAGTTCCTCGCGTCCCATGTGACCGTATGCCGCAAGATTTTTGTATATGGGCTTGCGAAGGTCGAGCCTGTTTATTATGGCGTAGGGTCTTAAATCGAATACCTCTTTCACGGCTTTCTCGATTTTGCCCTCGTCAACGGTCGATGTGCCGAACGTGTCAACCATGATTGAAACGGGGTGCGCCACGCCTATGGCGTAGGCAAGCTGTACCTCGCAGCGTCTCGCAAGTCCCGCCGCTACTATGTTCTTCGCTACCCAGCGAGCCGCATATGTCGCGCTGCGGTCAACCTTTGTCGGATCCTTGCCCGAGAAAGCGCCGCCGCCGTGACGCGCATAGCCGCCGTAGGTATCGACTATGATCTTTCTGCCGGTAAGTCCGCTGTCGCCGGCAGGACCGCCGACAACAAAGCGTCCGGTCGGATTTATAAAGAATTTCGTGTTCTCGTCTATGAGGTTTGCGGGTACGGTCTTTAATATTACCTCGCGCT
The DNA here is from genome assembly GCA_947623955.1 of uncultured Clostridia bacterium. GTDB lineage: Bacteria > Bacillota > Clostridia > UBA1381 > UBA1381 > Hominilimicola. Next base: position 51,820 of record CANQIP010000001.1, read on the forward strand.
TTATGTCCTCGCGCAGCGCGTTTATGTCAATTTCGGGCGAGTGCTGGCTCGACACGACAACGGTGTCCACGCGCACGGGCTTGTCGTCGTCGTACTCGACCGTTACCTGCGTTTTACCGTCGGGGCGGAGATAGTCGAGTATGCCGCTTTTTCTGACCTCGGTGAGACGCTTCGCCATTTTGTGCGCAAGCGATATGGGCAGCGGCATAAGCTCCGGCGTTTCGTCGCACGCGTAGCCGAACATCATGCCCTGATCGCCCGCACCGGTGGAGTTTTCGTCCTCGCTGCCGCCCTGCTCGCGGTTCTCGTAGCCGTTGTTCACGCCCTGCGCTATGTCGGGCGACTGCTCGTCGATCGCCGTCACAACGGCGCAGGTCGTGCCGTCAAAGCCGAATTTCGCGCGGTCGTAGCCCACGTCGAGAACCGTCTTGCGCGCAATTTTCGGGAAATCGACGTAGCAGGTCGTTGTGATTTCGCCCATTATCGAGATTATGCCCGTGGTGCAGGTGGTCTCGCACGCCACTCTCGCCATGGGGTCGTTTTTCAGTATTTCGTCAAGTATAGCGTCGGAAACAAGGTCGCATATTTTGTCGGGGTGTCCCTCCGTGACCGATTCCGAAGTGAATAGTCGTTTTGCCATTGTTTCTCTTCCTTTCGCGTGTGTATGGTTATATTCTACATCTGTTTGAATTATTTGTCAATATGGGGCGATGGTGTTTGGCGGTCGACCGCAAGAAAGACCCCCTTGTCAAAGTGAACAACACGCAGAGCGTGTTGTAGGCGTGTTGCGTAGCAACAAACGCCGTAGCAAGGGGGCTGTCACGCGCAGCGTGACTGGGGGATTCCTTTCCAATTTACGCATTGAATCCCTCCACCGCCTTCGGCGGTCCCCCTCCCTTTAACAAGGGAGGCTTTCGTAGGGGCGACCCTCGCGGTCGTCCGTATAAACCCCTCAGTCGCTTTCAGCGACAGCTCCCCTAGTAGGGGAGCCATACGATATGCGGCGCTCAAAGCAAGGCTCCCCTACTAGGGGAGCTGTCACACGCAGTGTGACTGAGGGGTTTTCCCGTATTTACGGTGTATGCCGAATAATCGCTATAATAATCCCCAATATCGCGCCGGCGATCACCTCTATCGGCGTGTGACCGAGCAGTTCTTTAAGGCGTTTACCCGTTTTCGGGCGGTCGTCGGCGATTATAGACTCAACGAGCTTATTTAGTATCGCCGCCTGCTGACCCGCGCTGCGCCTTACGCCCGCCGCGTCGTACATAACGATAAACGACAGCACTGCCGACACCGCGAACAGCGCGCTCGAAAAGCCTTCGGTAAAGCCCACGCCCATAGTGAGCGCCATTACGAACGCCGCGTGCGACGACGGCATACCGCCCGAACCGACTATACGCTTAAAGTCAAATTTTTTCTCCCATGTCAGCACGATTTTCAGCACCTGCGCTATTACCCAGCCGAGTATCGCCGAAAAAAATACCGAGTTGGCAAAAAAATCGTTTATATACCTCATTTTAACTCCTCAACTCCGCCTTGATGTAAGATAGTCCGTTAAATCCGCGAGAAATTCTGCGCGCTCGCCGAACGGCTTTAGCGAGTCCTTCGCCTTCGCGCTGTACTCCTTCATAAGCTCCTTTGCGCGTTCGAGCCCGAGAAGGCTCACGTACGTGTTTTTGTTCTCTTCCGCGTCCGAGCCAATCGGTTTGCCGAGCTCCTCCTCCGTACCCTCGACGTCCAGAATATCGTCCTGTATCTGAAACGCTATGCCGAGGTTTTTCGCAAATTCGTCCACAGCCGTGATTTCACTGTCGTCCGCGCCCGACATTACCGCGCCTATGACGCATGACGAGCGTATTATCGCGCCGGTCTTGCATGAGTGCATGAGACGGAGAGCGTCGAACGTTATCTCCCTGCCCTCGTACTCCATATCCATGACCTGACCGCCTATCATGCCCTCCGTACCGCTTGACGCGGACAGTATTCGTATAGCTTTAAGCGTTCTTTCCACGTCGCCCTGCACGTCACTTGCGACCTCGAACGCGCGGTTCAGGAGCGCGTCGCCCGCGAGTATCGCGACCGCCTCGCCGTATTTTATGTGGCTCGTCGGTCTGCCGCGGCGGAGGTCGTCGTTGTCCATTGCGGGGAGGTCGTCGTGTATGAGCGAGTAGGTGTGTATCATTTCCATCGCGCACGCGAACGGCATTACGTCCTCATCGCTGCCGCCGCACATTTTCGCCGTTTCGAGCATAAGCACAGGGCGCAGACGTTTACCGCCCGCAAACACGCTGTAACGCATCGCCTCGTATATTATTCTTTGCTCTTTGTCCTTTACGGGCAGGTATTTGTCGAGATAAGCGTCAACCTCCGCAGCCCGTTCCTTAAGACGTTCCTTTACCATTCGCTTAAATCTCCAAACTCTTCCTTAACGATTTCGCCGTCGTCGGTCGTCATCAGTATCGAGACCTTCTTTTCCGCCTCGTCGAGCATTTTCTGACAGCTTTTGCTAAGCTTTATGCCGCGCTCGAACAGTGTCAGCGACTCGTCGAGCGTAACGTCGCCGCCCTCGAGCTGCGCGACGATTTTTTCAAGCTCCGCAACGGAGTCCTCAAATGTTTTTTTCTCAGCCATAATTATCTCCTTATTTCACAACGCAGTCCTTGCTGCCGTCCTTTAACCTCAATGTGAACTCGTCGCCGCTTTTTACCTCGCCGACGCTCCGTATAACCGTGCCGTCCTCACGCGTCGGTATCGCGTAGCCGCGTGACAGCGTTTGCAAGGGCGAGAGCGCGTCAAGCTTTGCGGCTTGCGCGGCAAAATGTCGGCGCAGCGACATCGTTTTCATTTTTAAGCTGTTTTCCATCGAGCGCGTCATAGCGTCCACGCGCAGGCTGTACTCGTCTATCCTGTCCTTCGGCGTGCGCATCTTAAAGCGTTTGAGCAGCAGTCTGCCGCCCTCGATACGGCTTACGATGCTCTGTTGTATACGGCTTTTGTCAGCCGTTATGCGCGCCGCGAGCTCCGGCGTTGACGGCACGGCTATTTCCGCAGCCGCGCTCGGCGTCGGCGCGCGCAGGTCGGCGACAAAGTCCGCTATCGTAAAGTCCGTTTCGTGACCGACCGCGCTTATTACGGGTATCTCCGACGCGTAAATCGCCCGCGCCGTGATTTCCTCGTTAAACGCCCACAAATCCTCTATACTTCCGCCGCCGCGCCCGACGATCAAAGTGTCGACCTCGCGCGTGGCGTTAAAGTATTCGATCGCCTTTACAACGCTTTCCGCCGCGCCCGTACCCTGAACCTTCGCGGGGTAGAGTATGATCTCAGCCATCGGGTAACGGCGCGTTATAACGTTTATAATATCCCTTACCGCCGCGCCTGTCGGGGCGGTGACAACGCCGACCGCCTTCGGGAATTTTGGTATCGGCTTTTTGTGACGCTCGTCAAACAATCCCTCGTCCGCAAGCTGCTTTTTAAGCTGCTCGTAGGCGATATACAGCTCTCCCACGCCGTCGGGTATCATTTCCTCTATATAAAGCTGGTACGCGCCGCCCGCCTCGTACACGCTGACGCGTCCGCGCGCGAGCACCTTCATGCCGTCCGCGGGCTCAAACGCGAGCGTCGCAGCCGCGCCCCGGAACATGACGGCTTTTAAAACGCCGCCCTCGTCCTTTAAAGTGATGTAGAGGTGACCCGAATAGTGGCGCTTGAAGTTTGAGAGCTCGCCCTTTACCCAGACGTTGTTCAGTATTATATTGTGGTCGAGTATTTTTTTGACGTAGCCGTTTATCTGCGATACCGTCGCAACTCTCGGTTCCAAATTCAAGCCTCCTTCGCCATATATGCCAGATACGCGATACCGACCGCGTTATCCGTCGAGTATTCCGGCTTTGCGAAATACACGTGTCCGTTTATATTTTCGGTAAAGCCGCGCCGTATTATGCCGTTCGACGCGACCCCTCCGACTATCAGTATATCCTTTACTCCCGTTTCCTTTACCGCGCTGTTTATCGCTCTTGTAAGCGTGTCGCGCACACAGCACAGAACGCCGAGCGCGAGACTTGCGCCGTCCGTTTCGTCGGCAATTCGCGCCGCCTTAGTTTCTACGCCCGAAAAGCTCACGAGCGTGCCGTCGGTTGATATCGGGAGCTTTGCGGCTGTATCCGCCGTGAGCGCAAGCTGTTCAAGCTCACGTCCGGCGGGAAACGCCATGCCCATTCTCACGCCGACGCGGTCGATAAACTGTCCCGCGCTTATATCCTTCGTGCCGCCGATTATTTTGTGTGTAAAATTTATGTCCTCGTAACGACTTAACAGTATCTCCGTCGTGCCGCCCGAAAGGTGTACCGACAAAAACGGCTTTTCCAAAAGTTCGAACGCGCCGCAGGAGTAAATCCCCGCCATGACGTGTCCGTCCTGGTGCGAAAATTCGTAAAGCGGCACTCCGAGCGATTTCGCGGCTATTTTGGCAAAGCCGTGACCCGCTAGGAACACAGGCATGTACGAGCCTTCGACGTTCCTCGGTCTTGTGCTTGCGCCGACAGCCTTAACGTCGTTCATGTCAACTTCGAGCCGTTCGTAAAGCTCGGGCAGCAGTTTTATATGTTGGAACAGTCCCTCGCTCTGGCGTATGCCGCGCTCGCCCGATTTTACGGAAAGGAGTTGTCTCACGCTTTTGTCGTGTGTGCCGTCCGTCCACGCGGCGGACGCGGTGTAATTGCTTGTGTCAAATCCGAGCGTACTCATTCTTCCGCCTTTATCACGCTTGCCAGAAGTCCGTTCACGAACGTCGGGTCGTTTTCGTCGCCGTAACGTTTCGCAAGCTCCACCGCCTCGTTGACAGCCACGCGCGGCGGCACGTCGTCGAGGTATTTCATTTCAAATATCGCTATTCTCAGCACCGTGCGCGAAACCTTTGAAATACGCGCGAACGACCAGCCTTGTCTGAGATTTTCCGTTATAATCGCGTCTATTTCCCCGCCGTGCTCCTTCACGCCGTCTATGACCGACTGTATATAGCCGAGGTTGTCCTCACATTCGGGGCGCGCCTTTAAAAGCTCGTCCATGATAACGTCCATGCTGCCCTCGTGCTGATCCATCTGGAACACCTGTGTGAACGCCGCGTCGCGCGCCTCACTTCTCGTTTGCTTTCTCATCGCGTGTATTTCCTTTCTTAGCCTTCAACGCACATATTTATCCATGATAAAACTATATCATATAATTACGCAAAAATCAAGAAAAAGAAAACGCCTTTAATAAGGCGTATTGTATAATTCGGGTCATTTTTTTGTTTTTGCCGCGCTGCGGCTCAAAATCAGTCCGATAAGCAGTACCGTCGGGAACAGCGCGGCGCAGAAAAGTCCTGTTCGGATATTGTCGCCGAGCGCGTCCGATACCGCCCCGACGAGCGCGGGGCCAGCCGAGCAGCCCACGTCGCCGAAAAGCGCGAGAAGCGCGAACATAGCCGTACCGCCCATGGGACACCTTTGCGCAGCCATGCTGAACGCCCCGGGCCACATCACTCCGACGGAAAATCCGCACAGTCCGCACGCCGCAAGCGACAGCGCGGGTACGGGTGAAAGCGCGGCGGCAATATACGATACCGCGCAGACTGCGGCGCATATTCCCATATACTTCTTTAAATTCACGCGGTTTGCTATTTTTGCGTGCAGCACGCGGGAACTGCCCATAAGTACCGCGAAAAAGCACGGCCCCGCTATATCTCCGACGGCTTTGCTTACGCCCAAGCCCTGCTCGGCGAACGCGGACGCCCACTGGCTCATCGCAAGCTCCGACGCGCCGGCGCATACCATTATAAGCGCCAATACGAGAAATACTCTCGTTTTAAAAAGTTCGCGCACCGTCATGCCCTCGCCGTCCTCCGTAAGACTCGCTATCGGTACGCGGCTGAAATATACAGCGTTAAAAAGCGGCACGACAGCCCACGCGCACGCGGTGGCGCGCCACGCTCCGATACCGAATACGGCGAACGAGGATGTTGACAGCAAAATAACGGCTACCGAGCCCCAGCAGTAAAACGAATGGAGCATACTCATCGCAGCCGTTTTTTCGTCGCCCGGCACAGCCTCCACAATGGGGCTTATAAGCACCTCGATAAGACCGCCGCCTATCGCGTAAACGACGGTCGCGGCGCACAAAGCGGCGAATGTGTCGTTAAGTATGCCCGGGAGAACCGCGAGCATCACAAGTCCCGACGCGGAGAAAATATGCGCGGCGACAATACATTTGCGGCAGCCTATTTTGTCGATGTACCTTGCGGACAAAAAATCGACCAAAAGCTGCGTGCCGAAATTTACGCTTATTAGCAATCCTATTCTTTCGAGCGATATTCCGTACTCGCTGCCGAACATTACAAAAAGCAGCGGAGCGAAATTGTTTACTATCGCCTGCGTGATATATCCGATATAGCTCGCGGCGATTGTGTGTTTATAGCTTTTAAATATTCTCATTTACCTTTTTCATTCCCGCGACGTTCGTTCGCATATTGCGGACGGTAAAATCGGCTTGGGGTTGCCGTCAAGACCTCTCCACAGGAACGCTTTAACCTCACATTCCTCCGCGTTCCGGTTAAATGTCAGCGTCTTTTTTATCACTTCTTCCGACATATCGATCGTCTCGCACCTACATTCGACCAGTCTGCCGTTTTCGTAAATTGCCGCGATAAGCACCGCGCCGCCGCTTTCGTCCGGACATTTGATTTCCGTATTGACGTCCTTACCCTCAACGGTCACGGCAAAATATTTCTCGGGCCCGGGGCTTGGTGTAGGGGTCGGTGTAGGAGACGGCGTTGGTGTAGGAGACGGACTCGGACTCGGGCTCGGAGTGGGTGTCGGCGTAGGCGTCGGCGTTGGTGTAGGAGACGGACTCGGGCTCGGGCTCGGGCTCGGAGTTGGTGTGGGTGTCGGCGTAGGCGTCGGAGTGGGTGTCGGCGTAGGCGTCGGCGTTGGTGTTGGTGTTGGCGTTGGCGTCGGCGTAGGGGTCGGCGTAGGTGTAGGTGTCGGGGTTGGCGTCGGGGTAGGGCTCGGTGACGGCGTAGGTGATACAGTACGTAATTTCAGTACCGGAGCTTTAGACGATGCCATGCCGTACAGATTGCCTCCGCCTGCATTTCCCGTGAAAATAAATGTCACTGTCTCGCCTCGGCTGTCCGACAATAATTTCGTAACGTCAACACTGTACGTTGCGTCCGCGTTTTTCGGCGCGTTAAACTTATCGGCAGACACGGCTTTTCTCACATCTTTATACAAGTCTGCCGCGCCGACCGAAAGCTTTGTCAAATCAATATCCGCGTCGGACATATATATCAAAAACGTTCTGTCACTCCTTGTTTCTCCCAAGACCGTGAATGTCAGCTCGGCGTTTTGGATAGCCTCGTCGGGGAGTTTAAACTGAGCATATGCCGCTCCCGACCAGCCGTTGTCAACATCATCATCCATAAACTCCTGCTCATTATCATAAGACGTGCCCGGATCGCTCCACTTGCCCCATTTCGATGTCGCGGTGTGAACAAGCTCTGCGTATTGCTCATCTCCCGGTTCGGTAGTCGGAGTTGACGACGGTTCCGGAGTAGGTTCGGATATATTGTCCGTGCGTGTTTCTTCCTTGCCGTCATGCACGGTTTTAATATACGCCGCAGTCTCACGCTCGTCGTACTCGTCCTTCGTGTCGCTTACGTAATAGCTTATGTGCGGCGGCTGGTTGTACGCGCTGTTCTGTCCTACAACCTGCATACGGTAACCGCAGTCGTGCATAAGAGTGTAAAGGCGGTTGGTTGTCGGAGTTACGGTCGTATAAAGTACCATAGCCGTGCTGTCGGCTGTACGCATCAGAACCTCCTCGCGCCAGTCTCCTAAAATATCCGCTTGCAGACAGGGATTTCTTTTTGTGTCGTTGTTGGATATGCCTTGATTTAAATAAGTATCTCTTGTTGACGTTGATCCGTTATGATTAAAAACAACAAGCTGTCCGTCCCTGCTTCCCGTGCCGTCCACAAGCTCATCGCTGACATCGCCGTCCCAGAATATGCGAAAGCTTGGGTCGCCTTTATCTGTCAGTCTTGTTACGTCCTCGTCTATGGTAAACCCCGTATTATCCTTATGAGCTATCTTATTCGCCCACATCTGGTAGTAGCCGTTACCCGTAAAGTTCGCCATAATGCCGCGTCCGGTATCACCGCCCGCGTCCTCATGGAAAACAATTTCGCCCGTTTCGGGATATACGAGACTCATGCCGTAAGGCGCGTGCTCGTGGACTATAAAATATTCCATACCGTCATGCGTGGGATCGTAATCGGCAAGGTGGAGCGCGTCGCCGTGACCTGTTCCGAGCGTCCATTTGACCTGTAAATTATCATTTTCATATTCAAGGCAAATTCCGCCGCAGAGAACCTCGTCTTTGCCGTCGCCGTCAACGTCACCGACCGTGGTGTTATGGTTTCCCTGTCCGGCTATTTCTTCGTCCTTGTGCGCGCCGTTGTAACTGTCAGTGTCAAAATCGCCTATTTGTACAAGCTTTTTATCAACTACATTATACGCCGTTGCCGTCATCTTTTCGTAATAACCGCGCCAAGCGATTACTGACGGGTGAACACCGTCAAGATATGCCGCAGATGTAAGAAAACGCTCGGAACGGTTGCCCCAGTTATCACCCCACTCGATAACCGTACCGCGTGAGTGCGGGTAATACACCGTATCAAGAGCCGCGCCTGTTTCACCGTCGAAAAGCGTGTAGTACTCGGGACCCTGCATAACGCGTCCGTCGCTTTGACGATAGTCTTTTTCATTGTCCGTGCTGTTCTTTATTTCATCAATGGATGAAACCACCGACACGTAATTGTCTTTGCCATCCTTTGTGCCGGGGGCTGTTTTGAATGCCAATTCGGCTTTGCCGTCAAGGTCAAAATCGTATACGGCAAACTGCGTAAAATGTGCGCCAGCGGAAATGTTATCGCCTAAATTTATGCGCCACAGCCGTCTACCGTCTAATTTATACGCGTCAATATAAACGCGTCCCGAAGGCCCTGTATGCGGCTTGCCGCTGTCAAATGATTGCGAAGGATCCCACTTTAATATAATCTCGTATTCGCCGTCGCCGTCAAGGTCGGCGCACGACGCGTCATTTGCCGAATATGTAATTGTATTTTCCTGACCGCCGTTAATCGAGTCGGTATATGTTTCCGGCGGCGTAAGCGGGATTGTTAAATACTGCTGCGACCAGACATCAACGGGTTTACCCGTTTCAATGCCTTCGCCCGTTTTTACCACGGTATATTTATCACTGCCCGATGCGTTGTTATCGGTATAGTTTGTGCTGTCCGTTATGTTCGACGCGACCTTTTGAGTCCCGCGGTATACGTCGAAACCCTGCTCGTAATTCTCCGTTCCCAGCAGTCTCCAGCTTATATACACGCCGCCCGATACCTTCACCGCGACAGTGCCGCGGTCGAGATATTCCATTCGGCGCGCCGTCTGTTCCGCCTCGGCTTTCGTAGCTCCGTAAAGCGGTACGGATATAAAAGAAACAAGCATTACCGCGCTTAAAACCAAACTCAAAAATTGCTTTCTCACAAATGTGTCTCCAATCGGTTATATTTTACTTTCTGCGCCACATATACGGCGAGAACAGTACAAGTATCGGATATATCTCCAGTCTGCCGACGAGCATCGAGATTGACAATACTATTTTAGACAGTACGGAGAAGTCCGCGAAATTTCCGACGGGGCCTATCATAGGTCCGATGTTGTTCATGGTCGATATTACCGACGTTGCGGTCGTTGAAAAGTCCTTGTTGTCAAGGCTCACTATAAGTATCGCCAGCGCCATGAATATAAGGTATGCCGTGAGGTACGCGAGTACGCCGTGGCGCACGTCGGCGCTTACTTCCTTGCCGTCGGCTTTTATCGAGTACACACTTCTGGGGCTTATCGCCTTACGTACGGCGTAACGAGCCGTTTTACCGAGCAGTATCGCTCTTATGACCTTAAAGCCGCCGCCCGTCGAGCCCGCGCACGCGCCGACAAACATAAGCATTACGACTATCATCTGCGACAGCATGGGCCAGCCGTCGCGCATCATGTCGCGCGAGGCGAAACCTGTTGTGGTCATTATCGAGTTTACCTGGAAGAACGCGCACCGAAACGCCTCCGGCAGACCGCTGTATATATGGCGTATGTTGAGCGTTATCAAGGCGGTCGCGACGATTATAATGCCGAAGTACCAGCGGATCTCCTCGTTCGCTTTTATCTGCGCGAATTTGCGCGCTATAATCAGGTAGTAAATGTTGAAGTTTATGCCGAACAGCATCATAAATATCGCGATTACGTATTCGATATACGCGCTGCCGTAATGCTCGATGGAGTTGTTCCATATGCCGAAACCGCCCGTTCCCGCCGTCGAGAACGCGTGTACAACGCTGTCGTAAAGCGACATTCTGCCTATCATAAGCAGTATTATTTCCGATACGGTCAGTACGATATAAATTAAGTACAGTATGCGGAGCGAGTAACGCCATTTGCTCGAAATTTTGCCGATTACGGGTCCCGGCATTTCCGCTTTCATCATGTATGTCGTTTTTGTGTCCTTTGACGCGAATATCGCCATCGCGAACGCGAGCACTCCCAGTCCGCCGAGCCAGTGAGTAAAGCTGCGCCAGAAAAGGATACTCTTCGAGAGCTTTTCCACGTCCGCGAGTATCGTTGAACCCGTCGTCGTAAATCCCGACACCGTTTCAAAAAAGCAGTCTATAAACGACGGTATCTGTCTGCTTATATAAAACGGCAGCGCGCCGATAAGCGATATTATTATCCAGCCCAGACCCACGAGCACCATACCCTCGCGCGCGTAAAAGCCCTTGTTTTTCGGCGGTCTTATCGTCGCCGCCAGTCCTATTATCAGCGATACGGCTATCGGTACAATATACGCTTTAGCTATTCCCTCGCCGTAATAAATCGACAGTCCGAGTGGCAAAAACATTGTTAATGCCACAACCATGACTATTCTGCCGATTGAGTATGCTAACATTCTGTAATTCATATTTATTCCCCGCTATATTTAATCCAAAATGTCGGTGAGCGCCGATATACGCTCGGTCGTAACGACTATTACCGTGTCGCCCGTTTCAATGCGGCTGTCGCCGTCTGGCAGGAACATGCTGTTGCCGCGTGCGATCGCGCCTATCAGCGTATTCTTTTTAAGGCGTATTTCGCTCAGTTTCTTTTCGGTGAGAGGGCTTTTTTTCGTGACTATAAACTCCATAGCCTCAGCCTTGTTGTTTACTATGCGGTATAAGGTCTGCATTTCGGTATCCTGCGCCGATTTCATGGCGCGGGCGTACCTTATGATTATGTCAGCCGTGATATTCTTCGGCGTGAGTATGCTGTATACTCCCGTTTTTTCCATGAGATCGCCGAAGGATTCGCGGTTTATTTTCGTGATTATTTTACCCACGCCGCGCATTTTCGCGTACATGGAGATTATCATGTTTTCCTCGTCTATGCCGGTGAGTGAAACGATGGCGTCCATGCGGTCTATGCCTTCCTCGGTGAGCACCTGCCTGTCTGTGCCGTCGCCGTACACAATGTCGGCGTTTTGGTAAGCCTCGGCAAGCGCGCGGCATTTGTCGCGGTTCTGCTCTATTATCTTGACGCTCATGCCGCTTTCGAGAAGAAGTCCGGCAAGGTAATACGATATTCGTCCGCCGCCTATGAGCATGACGGATTTTACCTTTCTGTTTATAACGCCGGTTACGCGTATGAATTTCGCAAGCTCCTTGTGCGACGCGGTAACGTGTATCTTGTCGCCCTCGCGCAGTATAAAGTCGCCGTTCGGTATATACACGTCCTCACCGCGCTGCACGGCGCAGATTAAAACTTTTAATTTGAAATCCTTGTTGATGTCCTTCAGCGCCTTACCTTCAAGAACGCTGTCCTCGTTTACCTGGAACTCGATAAGCTCTATTCTGCCCTTCGCGAACGTTTCGGTGTTTATCGCGGCGGGGAATCGTAACATTCGCGACACCTCGCCCGCGCTCGCGTACTCGGGATTTACTATCATGCTTATACCGAGCGCGTCGCGCATAAAGTCAAGCTGTTTAAAATACTCGCTGTTTCTCACTCTCGCGACGCAGCGTTCCGCGCCGAGCTTTTTAGCCATTACGGCGCATAGGGCGTTAAGCTCGTCGTTCGTCGTTACGGCGATAAAAAGATCCGCCCTGCGCGTTTCCGCCTCGTCAAGCACAGCCAGATCCGCGCCGCTGCCTTCGACGCAGCGCACGTCGTACATATCCTGTATCGACTCGCACAGCTCCGGCTTTACGTCTATGAGAACAACATTGTCGCCCTCGCTTATAAAATCCTCGACAAGCTTTCGTCCGACCTTGCCGCCGCCTACTATTACAACATTCATAATCAATTCTCCCCGCGTTTCTCTCTCGTCATAAGCTTTAATACGCTGTCACGCGCGCTTGCTCCGTTAAACAGAACGTTGTACGCCTCCTCGACTATCGGCATTTCTACGCTGTAGCGTTTCGCAAGCTCGTATGCCGCCCTTGCCGTGTTCACGCCCTCGACCACCATGTGTACCTCTTTGAGCGTTTCGTCAAGCGTTTTGCCCTGCCCCAAAAGTATGCCGGCACGTCGGTTTCTGGAGTGCATACTCGTGCATGTCACTATGAGGTCGCCGAGTCCCGACAGTCCCATAAACGTCTCACGGTTCGCGCCCATAGCCGTTCCGAGCCGCGCAATTTCGGCAAGTCCGCGCGTCATGAGCGCGGCTTTCGTGTTGTCGCCGTAACCGAGTCCGTCCGACACGCCCGCGCACAGCGCGACTATATTTTTGAGCGCGCCGCCCATTTCCACGCCTATGATGTCGTCGGACGTGTAGATGCGGAACATATCGCTCATCATGATGTCCTGTATATATTTCGCCGTTTCAATGCTTTTCGACGCGATAACGTTCGTCGTCGGCAGCCTGCGCGACACCTCCTCGGCGTGCGACGGACCGCTCATCACGGAAATGTCCGCCTGCGGTATTTTCTCTGCGTACACCTCGCTCAGACGCATAAGGCTGCCTTCTTCAAGCCCCTTTGATATGTTTACCATCCTCTGCCCCGCTTTTACGTGCGGTGCGAGCAGTTTCGCGGTCGTGCGCGTCGCGGGCGAAGGCGCGGCTGTGATTATAAGGTCTGCGCCGTCTACGCATAAAGCCTCGTCGTGCGTGCATGTGATGTTTTCGGGGAACGGTATGCCCGGGAGAAATTCCTTGTTTTCGCGGTCGCGGCACAATCTGTCCGTTTCCTCTTGGATCCACGACCACAGAAACACGTTATATCCGCGTTCCGCGAGCATTACGGCGTTTGCCGTACCCCACGAGCCGCTGCCTATTACGGCTATTTTCATGTCCTTTTCAGCTTTCATCGTCCGTCACCTTCTTTTTTCCCATACCAAGCTTGTTTTCGGTTCCGTGTATTAACCGCGTTATGTTCTCGTGGTGTCTGCCGATAAGCAGCAGACCGAGAATAAACACGTATATGACCTGCGCGATACTGCATTTCCAGCCCATTATAATATTCACGATTTCAAGGATGATAAACAGCGCGCCGCCCACGATCGAACCCAATGAAACGTATTTTGTGACGATTATTATCGTCACCGAAATAATGGTTACGATAAGTCCTATCCTCCAGTCGAGCATCATTACCACGCCGAGGCTTGTGGCAACGCCTTTGCCGCCCTTGAAACCGAAGAATATCGGGAAGTTATGTCCGACCACGACGGCTACAGCGGCGAGGTATTTCGCCGTGTATGTAAATGTTACGGGGTTGAAGGTCATAGCTTCTACCTGGTCGAACGGGTCAACGCCCGCCCTTGTCGTGACCGACAGCCACGTCTGCACGGTGTCCTTCATAAGGTTTGCCGCGTACCACGCGAGCAGTACGGCGGCAATGCCCTTGGCAATGTCCAAAATCAGCGTCAGGGCAGCCATTTTTTTGCCGTGTGTGCGGAGCATATTAGTCGCTCCGGCGTTACCGCTGCCGCTGTTTCGTATGTCCTCGCCGCTTACCGCCCGTGAGAGCAGTATTGAGAAGTTCACCGAACCTATAAGGTACGCCGCTACGGCTATCGCGATGTATACGAGATATTGCATTTTTGTTTTACCTCCGTCACAGCTTTTTTTCGTTCTTTTCGCGTATTATGAATTTAATCGGTGTTCCGTTAAAGCCGAACGCCTCGCGGAACTGATTTTCGATAAATCTAAGATACGAGTAATGGAACAGGTCTCTGGAGTTTGCGAACAGTACAAACGTCGGGGGCGCGGTAGACGCCTGCGTGCCGTAGTAGATTTTGAGCCGTCTGCCCTTGTCGGACGGCGGCTGCTGTTTCGCCACAGCCTCGTTTATAACGTCGTTTAAAACGCCCGTCTTTACCCTGCGCTTGTGCTGCTCGTTCACGGCTTTTATAAGCTCCAAAAGCTTTGACACTCTCTGTCCCGTTTTTGCGCTTATGAACACCGTTTCGGCATACGACATAAATGCGAATTCCTCTCTGAGTTTAAGTTCAAAATTGCGCAGCGTCTTGTCGTCCTTATGCACCAAGTCCCACTTGTTCACGGCGAATATGCATGCTCTGCCGCTTTCGTGAGCGTAGCCCGCGATTTTTGTGTCCTGCTCGGTTATGCCCTCCGCGGCGTCAATCATTATGACGCACACGTCGCTGCGGTCAACGGCGGCGAGCGAACGGACTATGCTGTAACGCTCAACGCCCTCGTCAACCTTGCCGCGCTTTCGCATACCGGCGGTGTCTATGAAAAGAAATTTGTCGCCGTTTAGCTCGTAGCGCGAGTCTATCGCGTCGCGTGTCGTTCCGGCGATACTGCTCACTATTACTCTGTCCTCGCCGAGTATGCGATTTATGAGCGACGACTTGCCCGCGTTCGGCTTGCCGATTACCGCAACCTTTATTTCATCCTCGTCCTCGCTCGTGTCCGCGTCGTCGGGAAACAGCTTTGTTACCTCGTCGAGAAGGTCGCCTATGCCGAGACCGTGAGTTGACGATACGGCAATCGGGTCGCCGAGACCGAGGTTGTAAAACTCGTAAAACTCCATAGGCACGTCACCCGTGTTGTCCACCTTGTTCACGGCGAGCACTATCTTCTTTTTCGCTTTAATAAGCATCTGCGCCACGTCAATATCCGTCGCCGTTACGCCGTCGCGCACGTTTACCATGAGAATTACCGCGTCTGCCATCTCTATCGCAAGCTGCGCCTGACGGCGCATCTGTACGAGTATTTCGTCCTTTGACGCGGGCTCTATGCCGCCGGTGTCAATAAGTGTAAAATGCTTTTCGAGCCAGCTTACGTCGGCGAAAATGCGGTCGCGCGTAACGCCGGGAGTGTCCTCCACTATGCTTATACGCCTACCCGCTATATAGTTGAATAACGTCGATTTGCCCACGTTGGGGCGGCCGACTATAGCTACCGTTGGTTTCATTTCTTAAAACTCCAATTCTTCATTTAGTACCTTTTCTATAAATTCATACCCGTCGTTTAAAACGGGCGTTATTTTCACGTTGAGCGCCTTTTCCACGTCCTCGGTCGTAACGTCGTCAAGGAAAATGTTGTCGTCGTCGCGGAGCATACTGTGCGGTATCAAAAGCTCGTCCGTGTCTATCCTGCCGCGCAGCTGCTCAATTATGTCGCCGCCGCACACAAGCCCCGACACCGTTACGCCGCCCCCGAAAAAGTTGTTCTTTATCGGGTATACGTTTACTGTAACACCCTCGCATTCATTTTCGATTTTCCGCGCAAGACCCGATATAAAACCGTATGCTATCTCGCCCGTCGCGACCGACACACGGCGGCTGCGCGGTTTTTTCGGCACGAGTTTCAGCGCGCTTTCAAATTCCTCTCGCATACTCGCGATAAGCCCCACGCCGTTTTCTATCTGCGGAAAACCCTCGTATTCCTCGGCGGGCGGTATCTCAATCCCCGCGTTGGCGTAAAACTCGTCGGACAGGTACACAAGGCGCGTGCCGTATTTTTCCAGAAAATCGTCCTGTATTTTGCCGACAAACTCTATCGTCTCCGCGCTCGTTTCGGGCGTGAACGGCTTTAGCGGGTACAGCCCGTCGCGGTAACGCGTAAGCCCCACCGGCACGACCGACACGCTGTTTACGTTCGGATAAAGCGCGGCAAGGTCGTAAAGCGTTTTTTTGAGGTGTTCGCCGTCATTTATCTCGGGACACAGAACTATCTGACAGTTCATAACTATTCCGTTCGCGGCGAACCGTTTCATTATATCGTAGCAGTTTCCGGCGAAACGGTTGTTGAGCATTTTGCATCTCAGTTCCGGCTCGGTCGCGTGTACGCTGACGTTTATCGGCGATACGCGCATTTCGATAAGGCGGTCGATCTCGTCGCTTGCGAGGTTCGTAAGCGTGACGTAATTCCCCTGCAAAAATGACAGACGGGTGTCGTCGTCCTTAAAGTAGACCGTCTCACGCATACCCTTGGGGAGCTGGTCGATAAAGCAGAAAATACACTTGTTCGTGCAGCTTTGCGCGTCGTCGATAAGCCCGTCCGCAAATTCGATACCGAGATCCTCGTAATCGTTTTCGACCGTTATTATCTCGGTGTCGCCGTTTTTTTTGAGGACTTCGAGCGTCACCTCGTATTCGGCGGTGAGGTAGCGGTATTCGAGAACGTCGCGGAATTCGCGCCCGTTTATCGTCACAAGCTTGTCGCCTGCCTCCAGTCCCGCGTCATACGCTGCGGAATACGGCTCTACGTATTTAATTGTCGTGTCCGCTTTTCTCATATCACTATCCCTGCCGCAATATTAGTCCTATTATATTATCCCATATTTGGAAGAAATAATCAAGAGGGAATTGGGAATTTGTTGTTATTTTCGGGGCGTGAACCGCAAGACCCCCCTCTATGAGGGGCATACGGTGAGCCTCCCTTGTTAAAGGGAGGGGGACCGCCGTAGGCGGTGGAGGGATTCATTATTAAAATTGAAAAGGAATCCCCCAGTCACGCTACGCGTGACAGCCCCCTTTGACAAGGGGGCCTAACGTTTGGCGTTTTTACAAATTCCTCTTGTAATTTTACGGCACATATAGTATAATACGTTATACAGGTATACAAAATATCGGAGGAATACATAATGAAGAGTTTCGACATCAGAACAAAGATATATTTTGGCGAGGGCGCGCTTGACAGGCTCAGCGACCTGCCGTACAAAAAGGCGCTCATAATAACCGACCCGTTCGTCGCGAAAAGCGGTCTTTTGCAGATGATTACAATGCGTCTGCACGACGCTTACACGGAATTTGAGGTGTTTTCCGACGTTGTGCCGGATGCGCCGATTGAAAAGATTTCGCTGGGCGTAAAGAAAATGCTCGAATACGACCCCGACTGCGTTATAACCGTCGGCGGCGGCAGCGCGATTGACAGTGCGAAGTCGATACGCGAGTTCGCGTCGCGCTCCACCGGCAGACACGTCGCACTTATCGCGATACCGACCACGTCCGGCACCGGTTCGGAGGTGACGTCGTTCGCGGTGGTGTCCGACCCCGAAAAGGATATAAAATACCCGCTTGTGTCCGACAGTATGCTCCCCACGGAGGCTATACTCGACGCGGCGCTCGTTAAAAGCGTTCCGGCAAACGTTACGGCGGACACGGGTATGGACGTTCTCACGCACGCGATAGAGGCGTACGTGAGCATTAACAACAACGAATTTTCCGCCGCGCTCGCGGAAAAGGCGATTGAAATATGCGGCACGTTTCTGCTGCGCTCGTACCTCGACAACAACGACGAACACGCGAGAAGGAAGATGCACGTCGCGTCGTGTCTCGCGGGTCTGGCGTTCAACAGCGCGTCGCTCGGTCTTAACCACGGTATCGCTCACGCACTCGGCGGCAAGTTCCATATTCCCCACGGCAGGGCGAACGCGATGCTGCTCCCGCACGTTATCGAGTACAACTCCGGCATAAACAAGCACTCGAAAAGCCAGAAGGAGTACCCGAAGTGCGTTGAAAAGTACGTGAACGTCGCAAAGCTTTTGGGCGTAAACAACTTCAACGAAATCACGACTATCCGCGCGCTCGTGGGCTGGATGCAGTTTATGATGAAGGAAATGAACATTCCGATTTCGATTTCGCAAATCGGCAACATCGACAAGACCGAATACTTTAACTCTATCGACTCGATGGCTGACAAGGCTCTCGCCGACGCGTGCACCGCGACAAATCCGCGCGTGCCGACAAAGCCCGAGGTCGTGCAGATTTTGGAGCATTTGTACGAGTAATAAAAAAACCCGAAACCGTAAACAGTTTCGGGTTTTTTCATATTTCCGGCGCGATATAATTCTTTTCCTCCAGCGCCTTACCGATAAGGTCGAGCGTTTCCTCGCTGTTCGCCTTAACGGTGTGGTAATGGTAGCCGGACGTTATATTCATCAGCGCGACCGACTTGCCACTCCTGAGACCTTCCACGCACTTTTTAACGCCGAGGCGCGAGGAAATATTCAGTTTTGCCTCAATCTTGCCGTAAACCCTGTGCCACACGAACACATCCACGACAGTGCCGCCCAGGTCAACGATCGTGGTCAACTCGTCCTCGGTCTGCTCGTCGGTGTGGTACAGCTTGAAAACGCGTATGCACGCGTCGGGGTCGCTCATGATATATCCGCGACTCGTGGATATTATCTCCTGTCCCGACGCTTTCAAAAGCGCGATGTCGCCGACTATGATCTGGCGCGACACGCCGAGCTTTTTAGCGAGCGCGCCGCCCGAAACGGGCGCGGCGCTTTCGGTTATGAGCCGCAATATTTCGTTTCTTCTTTCCTCTGTGTTCATTTTTAAAACCTCATACCACGTGAAGATTTTTAAGTGACAAGTCAAGTATCGGCGCGGAGTGCGTCAGCGCGCCCGACGAAATGTAATCCACGCCTATGTCCGCAAGATGTGCGATATTCTCTTTTGTGACGTTGCCGCTGCACTCCGTTTCGGCTCTGCCCGCCGTAAGGCGCACAGCCTCCTTCATATCCTCCGCGCTCATATTGTCGAGCATTATTATGTCCGCGCCCGCCTCGAGAGCCTCGCGCAGCATATCGAGATTTTCAACCTCGACCTCTATCTTTCTCACAAACGGCGCGTACTCCTTCGCCATTCTGACAGCCTCCTTAACGCCGCCCGCTGCGCCGATGTGGTTGTCCTTTAACAGAATACCGTCGCTCAGATTGTAACGGTGGTTGCAGCCACCGCCCACTCTTACGGCGTACTTCTCGAACACGCGCATATTCGGCGTTGTTTTTCTCGTGTCGAGCAGCTTGGTCTTACTGCCTTCAAGCAGCTTGGCTACGGAACGGGTGTACGTCGCGATACCACTCATACGCTGCAGGAAGTTAAGCGCCGTTCTCTCGCCCGACAGAAGGACGCGTATGTCGCCGCGCACTATGCCGAGCCTGTCGCCGTTTTTAACCTCGTCGCCGTCCTTTACGTGGAAAACCGTTTCCGTGTCGCCGTCGAGCAGCGTGAACACGCGCTTAAACACGTCAAGTCCGGCTATGACGCCGTCCTGCTTGCATATAAGCTCGACCTCGCCCGTTTTCGGCGTGCGCATTACCGAATTTGTCGTTATATCCTCGCTCGTTATATCCTCGCGGAGCGCGTTTAAAATAAGCTCGTCCGCGTTAAGCGTCATCGTTATGTTGTTCATGCTTTTTCCTCTCCCTTTCTATCGCGTCAAGCACGGCTTTTTTGTACTCCGCCTTGTAATTTTTATAGTCGTCCGCGTTCGGAGCGTAATTTTTTTTCTCCGTCACGGAATACGTCTCGCTTATCCTTTCCGCCGCGCGGCGGGCAAACACAAGACTTTCGAGAAGTGAATTACTCGCGAGACGGTTCTTTCCGTGAACGCCGTTGCACGCCGTTTCGCCGACCGCGTAAAGTCTGTCCATGGACGTTTTGCTGTACTCGTCAACGTCTATGCCGCCCATAAAATAGTGCTGCGACGGCACGACGGGTATCGGCTCTTTCGTTACGTCAAACCCCTCTTTGAGACAGTGACGGTAGATGTTCGGGAAATGCTTTTTTATCGTTTCCTCGGGTATCGGCTTTAACGACAGCCACACGTACGGCTTGCCGTCCTTTTCCATCTGCTTGTATATCTCGGCGGTAACAACGTCGCGCGGCGCAAGCTCGTCCGTGAAACGGTTGCCGTTATTGTCCAAAAGCAGCGCACCCTCGCCCCTTACCGACTCCGAAATAAGGAAACGTCTGCCGTGTTTCTCGCTGTAAAGCGTCGTCGGGTGGATTTGGATATAGTCGGGATTTCTGAGCTTTACGCCGTGTTTTAACGCAATCGCGAGCGCGTCGCCCGTAAGGTGGCGATAGTTTGTGGAATTTGTGAACAGTCCGCCTATGCCGCCCGTGGCGAGAATTGTATAGTCAGCCGCTATACTTTCCATATTTCCGTCACGGTTAAAGCCCACCATTCCGCGGCACTCGCCGTCCGTTTCGATTATGTCCGCCACTGTGAAACGCTCTATAATAGTCACGTTATCGAGCTTTCGCACCGCCGCCAAAAGGTGCGACGTTATCTCCCTGCCCGTTATGTCCTCGTGGAACAGTATGCGCGGCGTGGAGTGCGCGCCCTCCTTCGTGTACACAAACTCGCCGTTCTCCTTCGTAAAACGCACGCCGTAACGCTCCAAATCGGCTATTACGTCTCTCGACGAGCGTATCATTATATCGACTGACTGCTTGTTGTTCTCGTAATGTCCGGCATGCATCGTGTCCTCGAAATAGCTGTCGTAATCGTCCTCGCTCTTTAACACGCATATGCCGCCCTGCGCGAGGTATGAGTCGCTCCTTTCAAGCTCGTCCTTCGTCACCATTATTATTTTTTTGTCACGCGGCAGATTTAACGCGGCGTAAAGTCCGCTTACACCGCTGCCCGCTATTACTATATCCGCTTTCATGTCTGTCTCCTTATTTCGCAAGCTCCAGCATCCTGTTAAGTGGCTTTAACGCTCCTTCCCGCACCTCGTCGCTCACGTGTACCTCGTTTTCGCCCGTCTTTAAAACGTGCAGTATTTTTTCAGCCGTGTTGAGTTTCATATTCGGGCAGAAATGCTTTGTGCCGGCGAAGTAAAATTTCTTGCCGTCGGCGGGTTTTTTGAGCATATATCCAACGCCGCTTTCGGTGCAGATTATAAATTCCCTGTTGTCCGTTTTCGCCGCGTAATCTATAATGCCCGACGTGCTGCCGATATAGTCCGCGAGCGACAGCACCTCCTCCCGACATTCGGGATGAGCCGCGACGAACGCATCCGGGTACTTTTCCTTTATCGCCTTCACGTTCTCGGCTGTCATTGACGCGTGAACGTGGCAAAAGCCTTTGTTTAATATGACGTTCTTTTCCGGAACCTGTTTGGCGACGTAGCGTCCGAGGTTCTCGTCGGGTATGAAGAAAATATTTTTATTCGGGAGCGCCTTGACTATCTTAACGGCGTTCGACGACGTCACGCACACATCGCTGTGGCATTTCAGCTCCGCCGTCGAGTTTATATAGCAAACGACAGCCAAATCGTCATACTTTTCGCGCATTTCCTCTATTGTCTCTATGTCAGCCATATGCGCCATCGGACAGTCAGCCGACATATCGGGCATGAGGACGGTCTTGTCGGGATTTAAAATCTTCGCGCTCTCGCCCATGAACGACACGCCCGCGAAAACGATAACGTCCGCGTCGGTGTTTCGCGCCGTTTTTGCGAGGTAGTACGAGTCGCCTATATAATCGGCAATCTCCTGCACCTCGTCGTTTACGTAGTAGTGCGCGAGGATTACCGCATTCTTCTCCTTTTTGAGCCTTTCTATTTCCTTTGTGAGTTCTTCCATTGTGTCGTCATTACCTTTCAAGTGATATTTTGAATAGTATACCACATGTAAAGTCACCTGTCAAGACACCTGACCATATAAAAAAACGAAAACCGTAAAAAGGTTTCCGCTTTTTTAAAAATTGTTCCTGTCTAAGAGCATCTTTATTATATTACCTGTAAAGCATAATTGCAATATCCATACGCAAAGTTTGGCGGACTCTTACGCAAATTCGCCGTACCGTGTCATTTTATACACGTCAAAACGCCGCAGTTATGCCGTTTTTCTTGCCGCATGACGGTACTTGTTCGCGTTTTTGATGCGGATATATCATTTTTATGCAATATGCGCAGAAGAAACCGTTCCTCACGGAACTTTTGGAATTTTTAATCCGTTATTTCTTCCTCGTCGCTATCGTCCGTGTCGGCAATGTTTGTCTCTACAGCCTCATTGTCTTTGGGCTGTTCCGTTTTTTCCTTGCCGAAACTCACGCCCTCGATATGTATGTTCACCTTCTGCACGTTAAGACCTGTCATTGTTTCAACGTTATTCTTGACGTTTTCCTGTATTTCCCACGCGAGTTCGGGTATTCTCACGCCGTACTGCACGACAATATAAAGGTCGATCGTCACGTTTTCGCCGTTCATGTCAACCTTAACGCCCTTCGACGGACTTCTTTTCGCGCCGAGCATTTCGGCTATGCCGCCCGCGAACGTGCCGTACATACCGGCTACGCCCTCGATCTCGCTCGTCGCTATTCCCGCGATTGTCGATACAACATCCAAAGATATTCTGACATTTCCGGGTTCGTCAGCCGCGTTTTCCGTTTCCGTTTTCGCCGCAGTTTCCTCGACCGTTTCAGTTTCGGTCTCCTCAACGTCTGTTATGTTCTTGATTTCTTCTTCCATACCGTTACCTCCATAAAGATTTTTCATCGGGTTTCTCGGGTTATATGTATATTGTATCACAGTTTTTATTTAACTTCAACTATTTTTACGTTTTGAGCCGAAATTTTGAGGTGATCCGTCACAAGCTCGGTCAGCTTTACAACGTCGTCGTTGTTAAAGCCGTCCTTGCGCACTACGACGTTGGCGTCGCCGTTGTCCACATACACGCAAATCTCGCTGTAGCCCTTCGACTGCGCTATACCCTCGATTTCGGATTCTTTCTGCACGTTGTCTGCGACGGTAAGGATTTTGTCGCCCGCCTTTTTGCGTATCTCCTCGTCAAAGCTCTCGTTCTGCGCCGTCTGGTTCAGAATTTCGAGCGACTTTGAGCGCGACTCCTCACGGTCAAGCTTTGCGCGGTCGAAGTAATCCGCGCCCGCCTCCGCGCCGCCGGACGTTTCCTCCGCCTGTGTTCCTTCCGCACTATCGCCGCCGTTTTCTTCTCCGTCGCCGTTTTCCGCAGCCGTAGTCTCGGTTTCGCCGTCCTGAGTCTCACCGTCCGGCGCGGCCTCCTCAACCTCCTCGTTCGACGAAACGTACTGCGCCTCGCCGAGTTTTTTACCGGTTTCAACGTAGCTTTCGCCGTCGCGCACCTTTATCGTGTCCTGATACGACCAGTTCAGGTAACCCGCCACTCCGATAAGTACCACGAGCGACGCCGCTATAATTTCCTTCTTTTTTAAAATCATTTGTCTATTCCTCCTTCTTGAAAATACATACTTTGTGCGCGCTTACGCCCAGGGACGCCGTGACAGCCTCGCGGATAGCCGTCTTTACCGACGCGCTGTCCGCGCCGTCAGCCGCCACTATAACCCCCTTAACCTGCGGATACACCTCCTTGACCACCATCGGCTCGCCTCCGGACGTCACCGCCTTGCGGTCCTCGCTCCTCTCGCCGCTGTTTTCGCGCGACGAGGTTTTTGTTTCATATGCGAGACTTTTCTCCGTGCCGGATTCATAAGTTATCATCACCGAAACACGCCCCGCGCCCTCTATCTGCGCGAGCATTCCGGCAAGACGTTCCTCCTCGTTCCGCACGGATACCGCCGAGGCGGGCGCGGATACGTTTTCGCCGCCGTATGTGTCCTTGTGGTGCTGCGCGGTCAGCACAAGTACAACTCCAATTATAAATATTATGAATATTATCCTGTTATTCTTATTTTTGAAGATTTTTATGATTTGTTCCTTATTCATCGTGTATTCCCCCGATATTCAGTCCGTACACCTCGCAGAGCCGCCTTTTCGCGCCGTCCGTAAGAGGGCTGCCGTATACGCGTATTTCCTTAACGCCCGTCATTTTTCCGTCGCTGTCAAAACCGAGTTCGCACTCCGCGTCGATATTCAGCCCGTACTCGTCCTTCATGCGTTTTTCTATGTCGGCGTCAATGTTTTTTTTTAGCTGCGCGGCTATTATTTCGTTCTGCGTATCGCGTGTTTCGCCGACGCTTGCGATGCTTTCATCGAGACCCTCGAAAACGCCGCTGTGAACAAGTCCCGCGGCGGGCGCGATTATGCTGCTTATGACCACAAGACCCGTTATTATTTTCACATACCCCCGCCATTTTTCGGGCGAGATTATTTCCGCGAGCGCGCTCAAAAGAGCCGCGCCGATTACCGTTATTATATATGCTTTCATACCCTTTACCCCGTCAGACGCCGATATTTGTCGCGCCTATCATTATGCTTATGTTTATAATGAACATCACAGCCGTCATTACCACTATCGCAAAAACCAACGTCACCGCCTCCGACACCTCCCACATCATGCCCGAAATGCGCTTATCCGTCAGCGGTTCGGCGACGGCTGACGTTATTTTGAGCATTAGCTGTATCACGCCTATTTTAATGACCGGCAGGGCGCATATCGCTATTACGGCGATTATGCCCGCCGTTCCGACCGAGTTTTTCATAAGGCGCGTACCGCTTACGACCGTTTCGAGCGTGTCCGACACAAAGCCGCCCACCACCGGCACAAGACTGCCGACGGCAAATTTCACTGCCTTGCCGCCCACCGCGTCGAGCGACGGCGAGGAAAAGCCGTACACCGCGCTTATTGTCGTGAATACCGTTATCACAGCCGTCATGATCCATTTGCCGACCGATTTTACAAGGCGCGTAAAGCCCGAAAGTCTGACGCGCTCATTTATGTTGCCCGCCACGGCGAGTACCGCCCCGAATGACGCAAGCGGCACAAGGCACTTGTCTATCACGAGCGACGCGACGTACACCGCGCCCGACATGACGGGCTGAAACACAGCCGCGCTCACCGGCGCGCCGCTTGCCGCGAGCGACAGCATCATCAGTGGCGACAGCTTTGTTATAAAGTCGGTCATAAGCCGAGCCGTGTCCGCACCGTAGCTGAGAGCCGTCGCAAAGCATTTGAGCGCGGCTGCCGACATCAGCGTGAAACAGGCGAAAAACGCCGCCTCACCCGACCCGCTTTTCCCGAGCGCGCCGAATTCGTTCGTTATCACGCCCGAAATCGCAGCCATTATAAATAAAATCATCACGTCCCCCGCGCACGTCCTGACCTCCCCCAGTAAATTGTCCGTCAGCATATTGAGTATTGACATCGGGTCGAGCGACAGCGTGCCGGACGATACCTTGTCCACCGCCTCGTTATACATGTCCTCGCCCGAAAGCGTCAGATCCGTGCCGTACATTTCCGTATCGGCGTAAGCCGTTACCGGCATTACAAGCACAAACACGATAAGCAGCTTAAACAGCAGAGAGCGCATTTATGCACACCTCCAGAAATTCCCTCACTATCGGGAGCGTCAAGCCTAAAATTACCACCTTCCCCGCAAGCTCCACCTTTGACGCTATCGCGTTTTCGCCGCTGTCGCGCAGCACCTCCGCGCCGAACTGCGACACGTACGCTATGCCTACCACCTTCACCACCGCCGCGACGTATTTCGCGTCGACGCCCGCGCGGTCTGTTATTTCGGTTATGCCGTTTATCGCGGGAACGACCGCGTCGAGCGTCATAAAGAGCATAACCGCGACCGTTATAAGTCCCGTAAGAACGCCGTATTCGGGCTTGCAGTGCCGCACCGTCACGGTGAGTATGCCGCCCGCGAGACCTATCCCGATTATCCTGAATATATCCACGGCGCGCACCTCATAAGTTGAAAATGCTCTTTACCGAGCTGAACAGCTCCCCTATCTGCTGCGTCACTATAAACAGCACCACCACAAGTCCCGCTATTGTGGTAAGGAGCGCCTGTTCCTCGCGTCCGGCGCGGGTAAGTAGCTGGTTCAGCACCGCGACTATTATACCCACGCCCGCTATCTGGAATATTAAATCTATGTTCATTTCATTCTCCTTTTGTTATCCGCGGCTACATGAGCACAATCACGATAAACGCGCCGACAAGCACGCCGCCGGAGGAATACAGCTTTCCGTATTTCGCGTACTCCGTTTCCGCAGCGCGCCGCTGCGCGTCGGCAAGGCTTTTAACGTAACGGATATTCTTTATCTGGTCGCCGCGGTCGGTTTTGCCGAGGCTCCTGCCGAGTAAATTCAGCGCGTCACAGTCCGCGCCCGTAAGGCACAGCTTACCCGACATTTCGCGCACCGCCTCGCTCCACGCCTTTTCCGCGCCGAGCACGTCCATTTTTTCGGCTGCGAGCGCGAGCAGTCCGTTTGTGTCGGCACGCGTGAGCGCCTTTTTCAGCTTGTTTACGCTGAAATTGATTTCACTTTCGAGCGTTTCGAGCGACGTTACTATATTTGCAAGACTTACCATTCGTGTTTTAAGCGTCATACGCAGCCTGAACCCGAAATATCCGCACGCGAAACCCGTCATTACCGCGCCGATAAGCTTTACCACTCCGTCCGTACCTCCTCGATCGTACCTGCTCCGTCTCGGCGGCTGAGCGTCACGGCGAGGTCGAAACAATCGAGCATGTCCGCGAGGTCGCGCCGCCTTTTAATCATATCCACGCCGCTGCCGTGAACTGTCGCGATCACAGCCGCGCCACTCATTGTTATCTTCTTTACCGCCTCTATGTCGCATGCGCCGCCAAGCTCGTCCGTCACTATAACGTCGGGACTAAGCGACCTAAGAACCATAAGCATACCCTCCGCCTTGTCCGCGCCTTCGAGTACGTCGGTGTTAGTGCCGAGGTCGAACGCGCTCACTCCGTCGCACATCGCCGCTATTTCGCGACGCTCGTCCACCACGCTGACGCGGTACATATCGTACGACAGACGGCGCGTTATGTCGCGCAGCATCGTCGTTTTGCCCGCGCCGGGCGGCGAGATTATGAGCGTGTTTTTAACCCTTCCGTCCTTTAGAATAAGCGGCATAACCTTGTCTGCCGCGCCGATTACCTCAGACGCTATGCGGTAGTTGAGAGCCGACACGTCCTTTAGAAACGATACCTTGTCCCCCTCCAAAACAGCCGTTCCGGCTATGCCTATCCTGTGACCGCCGCGAACTGTTATGTAACCGTTTTTTATCTCGTCCTTTACCGAGTAGACCGACGACGCGGTAGCCGTTTCGAGAGCCTCCTCGATGTGCGCGCGCGTCACGCGCACTGCCGACGCGGGAACGGTCGTAAGATTGCCGCGCCTGCTTATGTAGCGGCAGCCGTCGGAGAAATGGATTGCCGCCGGTTTACCGAGACGCAGCCTTATCTCGCTCGCGCCGTCGAGATTTATGTTGTAAAGAAACTTACGTATATCACGCGGCATGAAAGATGTTATGCCGCTTGTCTTTCGCACCGCCGCGCTTGTTGCTATGTACATATGCCTGTCCTCCTTTTGTTTTGTATATGATATATATTATTTTTCGGCGGAGTTTAGAACAGAAAAAGACGCGGCGTGAAACGAGGAAAGCCAAAAAGCCGTAACGGATAAGCTGTCGGCTCTCACGAAGGACAATATTAAATACGAAATAGGAGAAATAGCGATTGACGGCGACGGTATGGTCGATATGCTAGGCAGCTCGCTGAAAAACGCAGAGCAGACGGATTACCCCACTACCGTGACGCTCGAAAAACAGCCCGACGGCACGTGGCTCGTTTCCGATATGGATCGATTTTTCGCAATACAAAAGACCCGACTTTCAATGTCGGGTCTTTTTACGTGTTTAGACAAAATAGTCCGGCACAAATGTCTCGCGCATATCTATGTAGCCCATGAAATCGCGCTGCGTCACACCGTCAATCGTGAAACGAACCGTTTTCACGCCGTCAAGTTCGGTCAGCGAGTTCACGATTTGGTAAATCGTAAGCACCTCCAAATCGCGCCCTTCGGGGTGGTTGTCGGCAAGGGTGCGGCTTATATTCACGTACACCGTCGAGCCGTCGACACGCGCCTTCAGCCCGCCCTTGATTTTCGGGATAACGCGGCGGATTTTGTAGTTTTTGTCGCGCCCCTCCACAAGTTCATCGAGTACACGCTGCGCCATACGCTCCGTGCTGCCCTGCGGGATCGACGTTTTGACAGGCACAAGCCGCAGCATTTCCGCATCCACAAAATACAGCCGCGTCTCCGTTACCGGCACATGCACGGCGCGAGCCTGCGCCACAGCCGCAATCGTCAGCGCAAAAATCAAAAAATATGTAAAATACCCTATGCAGCCTGCTTTTTTCTTCAACGTAAAAACCTCCATAGTAATGCTATAAACATTATATGAAGGCTTTTTCGTAAATATTACTGATTTTTCGCAAGCTCCAACGCTCTCGCAAGCTGGTCGGGGCATGACGTACCCTTACCGTTGCAGTTTGTACCTTTAAGCCGCATAATCACGTCGTCGATGTTCATGCCCTCGACAAGGCGGCTTATACCCTGCGTGTTACCGTTGCAGCCGCGTGTAAACTGCACGTTCCTCACAATGCCGTCGTCCACCTCGAACGTTATCAGCGCGCTGCACACGCCACTCGGCTCGTATGAAAATTTAGCCATTGTCCGTTCCTCCTTTTCTCAATTATACAACATAAAATCGCTTTTTTCAATATGGTATTGACTATATCGAAAAAAAATTATATAATGAAATAAACCAATTTATAGGAGGAATTAAAATGAAACTGTTTCTGGACACCGCTAACGTCGATGAAATCAGACAGGCAAATGACATGGGCGTTATCTGCGGCGTTACGACAAACCCGTCGCTCATAGCGAAGGAAGGCAGAGATTTTGTCGAGGTAGTAAAGGAAATTACGACGATTGTTGACGGGCCGATAAGCGCGGAGGTTATTTCGCTGGAGGCTGACAAGATGGTCGAGGAGGCGAAACCTCTCGCGGCTATCCACAAAAACATCATAATCAAGATAGCGATGTGCGCGGCAGGTCTTAAAGCCGTAAAGCAGCTCACAAAGCTCGGTATAAAGACGAACGTAACGCTCATATTCTCGGCTGCACAGGCGCTTTTGGCAGCGCGTGCGGGCGCGACGTATGTAAGCCCGTTCCTCGGCAGACTTGACGACATCGGCACGAACGGTATGATTTTAATCGAGGAAATCTCGGATATATTCAAGCTGCACAACATCAAGACGGAGATAATTGCGGCAAGCATCAGACATCCCATTCACGTTATCGACGCGGCAAGGGCCGGTTGCGACATCGCGACCGTGCCGTACAAGGTTATTTCGCAGATGATCAACCACCCGCTCACCGACAAGGGTATCGAAAAATTCCTGAAGGACTGGGAAACCGTTCCGAAAAGTGAATAAAACTGTTGACATTTCGGCAAACGTGTGATATTATAATTACGTGAAACGGTGCTATAATAAAAAGCAATTAACTCACAAAACGGCAAACCCCTCAGAGAATGGTGCTCTCTGAGGGGTTCTTTTTGAGATTATGTATATAATCAAAGCCGGGGCTGTTTACTTCTTATTGGCAAACTTTCTGTCCAACCACTTGCAGAAATAATGTGAAATTATGTCTGCCGCGACAGATATTATAAGCGGTACTATAATATTATGCAATTACCTCACCTCCTTTCGGAGATTTGTTTGCCAATACACTAATTATACCCCACCATGTCGCATTTTGTCAATAAATCCCGAAACGGCGAAAAGTGAATAAAACTGTTGACATTTCGGTAAAGGTGTGATATTATAATCATGTGAAATGAGATTATAACAAAAAGCAATTGTCTCACCAAACGGCAAACCCCTCAGAGAGGACCAGTCTCTGAGGGGTTCTTTTTGAGATTATGTATATAATCAAAGCCGGGGCTGTTTACTTCTTATTGGCAAACTTTCTGTCCAACCACTTGCAGAAATAATGTGAAATTATGTCTGCCGCGACAGATATTATAAGCGGTACTATAATATTATGCAATTACCTCACCTCCTTTCGGAGATTTGTTTGCCAATACACTAATTATACCCCACCATGTCGCATTTTGTCAATAAAGCACACAAACGCAAAAAAAAAGAACGGTTCAAATGAACCGTTCTTTTATAATCACTGTCAAATCAATCTCAATCTTCGATTACTTTACGAATGTATTGAAGATGATTACCGCAGCCTGAGCTCTTGTAGCGTTAGCCTTAGGAGCAAACGTACCGTCGCCCATACCGTTTATGATACCTGCGTTAGCAAGCTCGTAAACAGCAGCCTTCGACCAATCAGCTATATCCGCATCATCCGTGAACGATGCCGCAATCGAACCAACAAGCGCCTTGTTCATAACTACAGCAGCTTTCTGGGTCATAAGAGCCATCTGCTCTCTTGTGATAAGGTCATACGGACCGAAGTTACCGTCGCCGTAACCCGATACGATACCGAGCTGTGCAGCAACCGCTACATTGTGATAGAACCACGAATCGGTCGGTACATCGTTGAAGGTTGTGTCAGCATAGTCGCTCGACTTACCAATCGCATTGATAAGCATCTGCGCATATTCAGCTCTTGTAATCTGACCCGCCGGATCAAATGTACCGTCGCCTCTACCGCTGATGATGTGCTTGAGCGAGAGAGCCGTTACAGCCTGCTGTGCCCAATCATATCCTGCCATATCGGTGAACGCGCCTATATATCCGCTTGCGTTACCGCTCTGGTTTCCGCTTGCAATTACGCCGGTTCCCTTACCGCTCGATGATGTCGAACTACTGCTGCTGCTACTGTCATTATCGTTATCGTTGGTGCCCTTTTCCTTAATTGTAATCTTAGAGGTAGCAGACTTGTTAGCAGTCTCCTTCTTCTCGTTGGCGCCTTCGTACTCAGCCGTAATTTCCAAAGCCTTTGAAGTCTTTAACGCAGCCTTGAATGTAACCGTTACGCTACCCTTCGCAGCCATGTCGGTGATTACCTTCTCACCGTCAAACTCGCCGCTTACAAGAGCCTTCGGAGTTGTCTCCTTATTGTCCGCAGCAGCCGTATAGCTTACCTTTACGCCGCTTGCAGCCGCACTGTCAAGGATATCCGACGGAACGTTAAGTGTGATCTTACCGTCCTTAGCAGCATAATCCTTCGCGTCATATGAGAACTTAATCGATACATCGTCGCCTACATAGGCTGTCTTCGACGTGGGGCTTACCGACATTGTCGGTTTCGAGTATGTCGGAGGAGGTCCTTGGTTAACATCCTGGTTCTCGTTCTTGTTCAAGAGCGAAGTAGGCTTCTGCTCAGCGTAGAGCTCTGTCTCAATCTTTACGCCCTTAGCGCTGTCATATACCTCGAACTGAAGTCCCTCGATTACTTCGGACATCTTCTTATCGGTGTTACCCGAAACAAGGTTCTTATACTGAGTCTCTGTCAGCTTTTCCTTCGTGCCGTCGCCGTCCATGTCAAACCATGCAACGAAGTCGTCACCGTACTTAGCCGGTTCTCTGCCGCCGCTACCGTTGTCCTTCGTGATCTGAACGTCAATCCAGAGGTCGCCGTACTCATCCTTATGTTCGTCAGACTCAGCTTCCTTTGCTACCTCTGCAGCAGTCTTATTGCCGTTAGCCTTATCAACGCCCATGTAGTCCTCAAGGTCTACAGTCGTCGAATCACGCTTAGCCTCGTTCGGCTTTGCAACAGCAGACGTCTTCGTCATATCATTCGGACCCGTGCCGACACCTGCCTCGGATGTATCCTGAAGAGTTGCCTCATCGTCCAAGGTTATGGCAGTAGCCGTTGTTATAGGTGTATGCAGCTTGATTGTTATTGTTGCGAGAATGTTATCCTTGAAGTTGTGTTTGGCACCCGTTTGTGTATCTCCAAAGAACATTTTCAGCACATGCTTGGTTGTCACATTAGGCGCTGCCCATGCTGTTGCCGCTGAACCGTCATCGTAGAATGAAGTATACGATACGTCTGCCTTTGTAATATCTTCGGGTACATTAAACGCTATCAGTGCAGACTTTACACCCTCTGCATCAAGGTTGACAGCCGTTGCAACAACTGTAAGAGTCATATTGTCGTCAGAAAGCGACGCGTCAAGCTTAATACCCTTCTTGTTTGCATCCGGAAGTACAGGCTCGGGATCCGAGTCCGCCGGGGGTTCAACCTTTTCCGGCTTATTGCCCGGTTTCTGCGTCTTGGCGCTCGGGTTCTTAGCTATTGACGATGTCTTTTCCATATCATTCGGACCCGTGCCGACACTCGCCTCGGATGTATCCTGAAGAGTTGCCTCATCGTCAAGCGTAACCGTGTAATCTGTCTCTAACGGCTGACTAAGCTTTATCGTTATTGTTGCGAGAATGTTATCCTTGAAGTTGTGTTTGGCACCCGTTTGTGTATCTCCAAAGAACATTTTCAGCACATGCTTGGTTGTTACATTAGGCGCTGCCCATGCTGTTGCCACTGAACCGTCATCGTAGAATGAAGTATACGATACGTCTGCCTTTGTAACAAAGTCGGGCACGTTAAACGCTAACAACGTAGACTTTACACCGTCTGCATCGAGACCGACAGCCTTTGCAACAACTGTAAGCTCTGTAGCATCATCATTTAACGTGGCTTCCAGGGTGATTCCCTTGGTTCCCGCTGCGCTTACCGTGGTAAAGCCCGCGAATACGGACATAATCATAGCAATCGCGCAGATAAATGAAATAATCTTTCTGTTTTTCATTACTAATTATCTCCCCTTTTAATTTCTATACAATTATCTACTTTGTGTAGCTAATTATCTTGGTTGATTGATTTACGAATTACGCAACCGGAGGCTTGCCGATAGGCGATGACTCTCTGTTTACATTTTCCACAACCCAGTCGATAATATCCATTGCCTCAGAACCCGTGAGTTTACCGCTTGAATCAAGGTCGGCTGCCTTGAAATTCGTGCTACCCGGCTCTATTATTGTAATCTCCATGATAGAATCAATAATAGCCATTGCATCCGCACCGGATATCTTTCCGCTTCCATCTGCGTCACCAACGATATATGCAGCCTCGCCTACGGTGAATGTACCTTCAGCAACCGTGAACTGACCGCCCGCGGGAGTATATCCAACCTTAACAACATACGTTGTCGGCGTTCCCGCGGTCTCTGTTACGGAGCCGTCCTTTAAACCCTTGTTTGTCGGCTGAATCGTCGTTCCCTGGTCGATACCGATAACGTCTTCAGCCTTAACCTCTGTCGCGTCAGCGCCCTTCTTGTAAACAAGGAACGTTACCTGACTGTCTGCCTGAAGTTCAACAGTTTGACCGCCAACCTGAAGACTGGTAATGTCGTTTGACGATGTTGTGTATGTACCCGTAAGACCGCCTGTAATGTCATACTTGTCTTTTGACGGTGCGTCTGCGAAAGCAGATGCCGCGGCTGTCACAGCCATTGCGGATACAAGAGCACATGAGAGAAATAGTTTTGTGAATTTCTTCATTTTTTTTACCCCTTTTCTTGATAAATTTTTGTTCTGTTTGAGCGCTTATATTTTCGCACAGCGCACATACAAGTTACATTCATATAGTTACATTATAAACGATATTGACGCAAATTTCAATCCTTTTTTTTATTTTGTTCGATTTCGTCATTTTGCATAGTTTGTCGGGGTGTGGTTTGGTGATTTTGACAATGGGCGGGGCGTGAGCCTCCCCTATTAGGGGAGGTGTCGGCAAAGCCGACGGAGGGGTTTTGAAATTATTGTAAAATAAACCCCTCAGTCACACTGCGTGTGACAGCTCCCCTAGTAGGGGAGCCTTGCGGGCGGCGGGTCGCCGCCCCTACGGGGTAGGCGGCAGGGCATTTATGCGAAATTTTTGTCAAAAGCAAATTTTATGTTGTATATTTTAAATTTTTATGTTACAATGTGAAATGAATTCAATAGGAAAGGATGAATTTATATGAAGAAAACAGTAAGCATTATCGCGGCGGCAGCCATGATATGCGCGGCGGCAAGTTCGGCTTTCGCGGCAAATACCGAAAGCGGAAATCCCGACGTAATCGTAAACGGCTCAAAAATATTATTTTCAGACCAAGAAGCCGTTATCGTTGACGGACGCACGCTCGTTCCCGCAAGAGGCGTGTTCGAGGCTATGGGTATGAGCGTTGACTGGGACGAGGAAAAGCGTCAGGTCGAGATTGAAAGCGCAGACAAAAATACCATAATAAGGCTCGTTATTGACGACGCAAACATGAAAACATACGATATGACCGGTCTTTTCGCCACTCTTCTGTCGGGTCAGGATTTTAAGGCTCCCGAAACGGTTGTAACGCTTGACGTTGAGCCTCAAATCATAAACGACAGAACGATGGTTCCGCTGCGCGCGGTCAGCGAGGCTACAAAAGCGGACGTTAAGTGGGACGAGGACGCTTATACGGTAAGCATAACGACAGCGGACGCTCCGACAGCCGATAAGAAGGCGGAAATGCTCACATGCTCGCTGAGCGCGGATGCGGAAACGGTTAACGAGGGCGAAACGGTCGATGTATTTGTCAACGTTTCAAAACTTCCCGCCGATTACGGCGTTTCCACCGTTACGGCATCAGTGGGATATAATAAAGAAAACTTCTCGTTTGAAAACGCGGTATTGGTAAACGGCGACACGGAGGTTGACGCCATAGTAGGAGGCAGCAATCCCGATTATAAGGGAAATTCGGTTAAGACCATGCTTATTACAGCCGATACCGACGTGATGGCAAAGGCGGACGGAAAAGTTTTAAAACTTACATTCAAGTCGCTGAACGGTAAGGAAGGTTCGTTCACGCTGCTGAACACCTATGACACAACTGTCGGATATGACACATCGCTAATTCTTAAAGACTTGAACGATGCCGCGAACTCTTCGACATACGAGGGCGACAGTCTCAATGTTGACGCAACGCCCGTTACGGTAAACGCGGGTAAATAATTACATAAAGTAAAAAAGTGTTCTCAGTTTGAGAACACTTTTTTTAATTCCTCGTCCGTAAGCTCGCGCATGTCGCCGACGGCGAGGTTTTCGTCAAGTTTTAGCCCGCCTATCGCGACGCGGCGCAGGTAGAGGACATTCTTCCCCACCTTCGCGCACATACGGCGTACCTGGTGGTACTTGCCTTCGGTGATTTCGACGTAGACCTCGCAGGGGTCGTCGGTTATTTCGAGACGCGCGGGTTTGGTGCGGAAGTCTTTAAGCTCCATTCCCTCCGCGAATGTCGCTATGTCCTCCTCCTGCATCGGCGCATCGAGCCGCGCAAAGTAGCGTTTGTAGACGTTTTTGTTCGGCGATGTCAGGCGGTGGGCAAAGTCGCCGTCGTTCGTAAGGAGCAGCAGTCCCTCGGTGTTGCGGTCGAGCCGTCCGGCGGGGTACGCCTTCATGCCCGCAAACTCCGGCGGTATCAGGTCGGTGACGGGCGGGTAGCGGCGGTCGCGTACCGCGCTCACGTAGCCCGCCGGCTTGTTCAGCATGAGGTAGAGATGAACGCGGTAGATTAGCGGTACGCCGCTGAGTCTTATGTCGTCGGTTTCGCTGATTTTTTCGTTGCCGTAGGGGCAGACCGTGCCGTTGACGGTGACAACGCCGGTTTTTAAAAGCTCCCTCGCCTCGCGGCGCGTGCATGCTCGGCACGCGGCAATGTATTTGTCAAGCCGCATTGCTTGTCCTCCTTGTAAAAAAGGCTGCCGTAAGCAGCCTTTTTCGGTATATGTATCGTAATTATTCCTCTATGCCGACCTCGCTGTTGTATTTAACCGCGAGTTCCTCGATTTCGCCGTTTGCCTTCATTTCGGCGAGTACGCTGTTGATTTGGTCGAGAAGTTCGGTGTTGCCCTTCTTTACGGCTATAGCGTATTCCTCGCTCTCGAACGCAGCGGGGTCTTCAACGACCTTTAAGCCGTTCGCCTCGGCAAGAGCTTTACCCGTAGCGGAGTCGATTACAACCGCGTCGAGCTTGCCGTTCTTTACGTCCTGAACGATGTCGATACCTCTGTTCGCGCGGGTGATGTTCTCCTCGCTTACGCCGAGCGTGTCGGTTACGATGTTGTCGCCCGTGTAGCCGAGTACAACGCCGACGAGTTTACCGTTCTTCAAATCCTCGGCGGACTGTATGTCCTCGTTGTCCGCGGGTACTACCATTACCTGCGACGCGGTGTAGTATGTGTCGGAGAAGTCAACGTTCTGCTTTCTTTCCTCCGTAACGGTCATGCCCGCTACAGCCATGTCGATTTTACCGGTGCTTACCGCCGCGATAAGTCCGTCGAATTCCATGTCCTCGATTTTAAGCGTCTTGCCGCTTTCGTCCGCGATTTTCTTCGCGATTGCAACGTCGATACCGTCGTAAATGTCAACAAGACCGTTCTCGGTAACGTACTCGAACGGCTGGAATGCCGCGTTCGTACCCATTATGAGTTCGTCGCCGTTCGTTGACGGGGCGGACGTGGTTTCGGGTGCGGGCGCGTCGGAGCCGCCGCACGATGCGAGCGCAGCCGTCGATAATACCGCTGCGGCTAAGATTGCCGTGATTTTTTTGAAGTTTGTTTTCATGGTTTTTCCTCTTTTCTTTTATATTTCCATCGCCGTCGGCGATTGAATTCGTTTTTAAAGTACCTTGCTCAAAAATTCTTTGGTACGCTCGTTCTGCGGGTTCGAGAATACCTCGTCGGGCGTGCCTTCCTCGACTATGTATCCGCCGTCCATGAACAGTACGCGTGAGCCGACCTCGCGCGCAAAGCCCATTTCGTGCGTTACGACGACCATCGTCATGCCGTCGTCCGCAAGCTTTTTCATTACCGCGAGTACCTCGCCGACCATTTCGGGGTCAAGCGCGGACGTGGGTTCGTCGAAAAGCATTATGTCGGGTTTCATCGCGAGTGCACGGGCTATTGCTATTCGCTGCTGCTGTCCGCCCGACAGCTGCGCGGGGTAGGAGTTCGCCTTGTCGGCAAGTCCGACCGTTTCCAAGAGTTCCATCGCGAGTTTTTCCGCGTCGGCTTTCGGCATTTTCTTTACCTTTATCGGCGCGAGCGTGATGTTGCCGAGTACGGTGAGGTGAGGGAACAGGTTGAACTGCTGGAACACCATGCCCATTTTCTCGCGTATCGCGTTTACGTTCGTATTGCGAGCCGTTATGCTTTCGCCTTCGATAAGTATTTCGCCCTCGGTCGGTATTTCGAGCAGGTTAAGGCAGCGCAGAAACGTTGATTTGCCGCTGCCGGACGGCCCGATTATAACGACCTTCTCGCCCTGCTTTATATGCTGGTCTATGCCCTTTAACACCTCTAAATCACCGAAGTGCTTTTTAAGTCCCGTTACCTTTATCATCGTTTGTCCGCCTTTCTCATAGCCTTTTCAATCTGCGCGAGCAGTTGGCTTATGACTTTTATTACCACATAGTATATGACGGCGATTGCCAAAAGCGGCACAAGATAGTCATACGTTCTGCCCTGTACCCTTCGCGCCGCGCCGACGAGGTCGATGTTTGAGATCATACCCACGACAGCCGTTTCCTTGATAAGCACGACAAACTCGTTGCCGAGCGCGGGAAGTATGTTCTTTATCGCCTGCGGCAGGACTATGTGCCAGAGCGTCTGACCCGACGTCATGCCGAGCGAGCGTCCGGCCTCGGTCTGACCGGCGTTAATCGACAGTATGCCGCCCCTGACTATTTCCGCTATGTACGCGCCGCTGTTAATGCCGAACGCTATCGAGCCGACTATCCAGCGGTTGATATTTACCGACGCGAATATTATGTAGTTTATAATAAGAAGCTGTACCATTGTCGGCGTACCTCTTATTATGTCTATGTACGTGCCGGAAATAACCCTCAGCAGTCTGCTTTTCGATATACGCATAATAGCCATAATAACACCTATTATACATCCGAGTATTACCGACACGAGCGAAATCAAAAGCGTGTAGCCGAGACCGCTTAAAAACCATTCCCATCTGTTACCGGTCACAAACGTCGCCGCAACTCTCGACGAAAACGACGCCCAGAACGCCGGAAAGCCCGCTATACAGTCATTTATCCATTCTGTTACCAATGACCCGAGCTGCGTTACTCCAATAACCATACCGTAATCATCTCCCCAGTTTTGTCTTACCTTATATAATACCAGAGTTTTCCAAAAATAGCAATAGATAAATTAAATTTTCATTGTATTTGAATATTTATTCATTGCGCGGTTATTTTCCGACGCAGAATTCGTGGAATATCGCGTTTACAATGTCGTCCGACACCGTTTCGCCCGTAATCTCGCCGAGCGCGTGTATAGCGTCGTTTATGTCTATCGACGCGATGTCGGCGGGCATACCGTTATCTATCGCGGACGCTGCGTTTTTGAGCGCGTCCGACGCTTTTATGAGGGCTGTTTTGTGGCGCATATTCGTTATGACCGCGCTGCCCGAAAGCGCTATCTCGCCGAGACGGTACACGTTTTTGATTTCAGCCGCGAGCTTGTCGAGACCGAGACCCGTTTTCGCGCTTATTTCGAGCACGGGACTTCCCGCAGCGCGGCTTTTCACGGCTTCGATATACTTGCTCTGACCGAGGTCAGTCTTGTTTATCAGCACAATGCGCTTTTTGTCTTTCGTGGCGCGCAGCACCTCTATATCCCCGTCGTCAAAAAAGCTGCTGCCGTCTATCAGCACCATCACGAAGTCAGCCGTATCTATAGATTTTAACGACTTTTCAACGCCTATGCGCTCAACGGTGTCGTCCGTTCTGCGTATACCGGCGGTGTCTATAAGTATGATGGGTATGCCGTCGAGATTTATATATTCCTCTATGACGTCGCGCGTCGTGCCGGCTATGTCGGTGACGATCGCGCGTTCCT
The DNA here is from genome assembly GCA_947623955.1 of uncultured Clostridia bacterium. Lineage (GTDB taxonomy): Bacteria > Bacillota > Clostridia > UBA1381 > UBA1381 > Hominilimicola. Next base: position 90,809 of record CANQIP010000001.1, read on the forward strand.
CACGCGCAAGCTTGTTGAGGAGCGACGACTTGCCGACGTTCGGCTTGCCGACAATGGCTGTGCGTATGCCGCTGCGGAGTATTTTGCCGCTGTCGGCGGTCGAGAGCAGCCTGTCCGTCTCGGCGGCACATTCGAGCGCGGCGGCGCGTATATCGTCCGTCGTCACGTCCTCCAAATCCTCGTCGGGGTAGTCTATAAGCACCTGCATCTTCGCCGCGAGATGAACAAGCTTGTCCCTCACCGCTTTAATTTCTGACGACAGCGCGCCTTCAAGCTGCGAAACAGCCGCGCGTCGCGCGAGGTCGTTCGAGGAATTTATTACGTCTATTACCGCCTCAGCCTGCGACAGGTCTATCCTGCCACTTAAAAAAGCGCGTTTAGTGAACTCGCCCGGCTCGGCGTGACGCGCTCCCGCGCGTATGAGCGCGTCAAGAACGGCTCTCGGCGCGGAAAAGCCGCCGTGAGTGCTTATCTCAACCACGTCCTCACGCGTAAACGTTTTCGGGGCGCGCATTACCGTTAAAAGCACCTCGTCCGCCGTTTCGCCGCGCTCGTTTTTAACATAGCCGTAATGTACCGTGTGCGACGGCGCGTCGATAATATCCGCGGAAAACACCTTGTCCGCGATCTCTATCGCGTCCGCGCCGCTTACGCGCACAACGGCTATGCCGCCCGCGCCCTCCGGCGTGGATATCGCAGCTATCGTGTCGTCCATGTGATCATCTCCTGTGTAATATCGGTAGACCCCCTCTATGAGGGGGTCAAAAGCCGTTTACGGCTTTTGGGGGATGTTGTTTGCGGGCGAACACGGTTCGCCCCTACGGTATGGCCCCCTTGTTAAAGTGGACAACACGCATGGCGTGTTGTAGGCGTGTTCGTTTGCGAACAAACGCCGTAGCAAGGGGGCTGTCACGCGCAGCGTGACTGGGGGATTCCTTCTATATTTTTACAATGAATCCCTCCACCGCCTACGGCGGTCCCCCTCCCTTTGACAAGGGAGGCTTACGGGCGGCTGATAGCCGCCCCTACACCCGTAATTTTGAAATTTGCCGTATGACCCCCTCAGAGGGGGGTCATGCGAACACCGCGCTCTCTCTTATCTTCCAACCCTCTTTTTAATCCCCTCCAGCACGCTATACGGCACAAAGCCGGTACTGACGGTTCCTATCTTAACGTCGGGCTTATTCGCGCCGTGGAAGTCGCTGCCGCCGGACGGCAAAAGTCCGAACTCGGCGCACAAATCAAAACACACGCCCCGGAATTCGGGCGTATAGTTATTGTAATAGCACTCCATGCCGTCGAGACCGACAGCTTTAAGCTCACTAATCACGGGGCGCAGCGCGGCGTAATCGTCCGAAATCAGTATCGGGTGCGCCAAAACCGCTATGCCGCCCGCCGCGTGTATCATGTCTATACTCTCTTCGGGCGAATACGTAAAACGTTTCACATAACAGCTCCTGCCGCGCTTTAAATATTTTTCAAACGCGCCGCTTATTGTTTCGGCGTAGCCTTTCTTCACCAGTGCGGCGGCGATATGCGCTCTGCCTGTGTTCGCCATCGTCGCGCCGTCCTTTTGAGAGATTATATCGTCCTTGGTTATATCCATACCGTTTTCACGCAGCAGCGCGAGCATTTTACGGTTCCTCTCCTCCCTGCCGCCGCGAAGCTGCGCGAGTTTTTCGTTAAGCCGCGTGTTTTCATGGTCGATATACAAGCCGACAATGTGCATCGTCTTGTCGTGCTGCGCGCTTATCTCCACGCCCGCAACGCCTTCAAGACCGATTTTGTCACATTCAGCCATAAACTCCGCGACGCCATCCACCGTGTCGTGGTCGGTTATCGCCGCGGCTGCGAGACCCTCTTTTTTCGCGTAACGCGCAAGTTCGGACGGCGCAAAAGTGCCGTCCGAAGCGGTTGAATGTGTATGCAAGTCGATTTTATCTGTCATTTTTAAGTTCCTGAAGTTCCTTCATAAATGTGTCAACGTTGTCAAAGCTCTTGTAAACGGACGCGAAACGAACGTAAGCCACCTCGTCGAGCGCCTTCAGCTTTTCCATTACCTTCTCGCCTATAAGCGTGCTGTCAAACTCACGCGACATGGACTGGTAAAGCTCGCTCTCTATGTCGTCCGCAATCTGCTCCATCTGCGAAAGAGAAATCGGACGTTTTTCGCAAGCCGTTATTATACCCTTTAAAATTTTGCCGCGGTCGTAGGGCTGGCGCGACTGATCCTTTTTCACCACAACGAGCGATATAGCCTCTAACTTTTCGTATGTGGTAAAGCGTTTCTGACATTTTAAACATTCGCGTCTGCGCCTTATAGACGTAAATTCATCGGTCGGACGTGAGTCGATTACCTTGCTTTCGGTAAAACCGCAATATGGACATCTCATTTGTTTACCCCCAAATTTTTCTATATTTTGTTTACATAACAAAGTATACTATAAATTTCCCGTTTTTTCAAGTCAATTTTTCATGTTCCTGCGCAAAAAACCGCACAAGTATAATTTCATCCCCGACGACCTCCACCGCGCTCCACGGAATAACGAGTTCCCCGCCGCCGAACAACCGCTGCCAGAACGCACCGCGGCGGCGCACCACCATAGCCTCTATATTGCCACTGCGCTCGTCTATCTCCACATCGCACATATACCCGAGCCTTTCGGCTGTCTTTACGTTTATTATCTCCTTTTGACGCAAATTATAACTGCGGAACATAAAATCACCCCCGCAATTATTCTATTACCGAGACGATAAGAATAGTATCTCTACTTTCTTCGCTTACTTTTTAAAATGTCAATCAAAACCTTGTGCTGCTTGAATATGATAAGACCCGCAAGGTACGCCGCGCCCATAATGCAGCCCTTTACGAACGCGCTCGCGACAAGGCTCAAAAGCGAGGTCGCCGCGTATGTAAGACCCATGCTTACGAGTATTTGTTCCACCGGTATGAGGCAGGACACAAATCCCGCCGCCGCCACCATAGCGGCTATTATGACGTCGGGTATGAACCGCTTTAAAAAATCGCGGTAGCTCATGCCGAGCGTGTATTTTATAAGTATGTAATACGTCACGAAGAAGTTTACGTTAAACGCAATCATAAGGAAGAACGAGATTTTCACTATTCCGCCCATCAGCGCACCCGCCGTGATTGCGCCGACCGTCATGGCAAGCGAGAACAATCCCGATACAAACATATGTTTCGTGTTGCCCGCGCTTTGGAAAATAGCCTGCGCGCTCGCCGTTATGACCTGCGCCCAGATCGAGAGCGCGAGCCACGTAAGGCACGGCACGGACAGCGCGAACTTGTCGCTGAACATTATCGTGATTATCTCCCTCGACGCGAAACAGAAATAAAACCCTATGAACATGCCGAGCAGCGACAGCACCTTTACTACGTTCATGTATTTTTCGTATATGTACTTTTTATCGTCCTGATGCTCCGACAAAATCGGGTGGAGCGTCGGGGTTATCACGTTCGTGAGATTATTCTGCGGGTAGAGCGTCAGCTTGTACGCCTTGTCGTAGATACCCAAGCCGTCCTCGCCGATAAACTTGCCTATTATAACGTTGTCGATGCTCTTTGACAGGTAGTTTATTATGCTGTAGCCCATCTGGAACACGGAAAACGAGAATATCTTTTTTATCGAATTGATTTTAAATACAGGCTTTAAGCGTATTCTCGTCGTGGCATAATTCCATACGAACGACACGAACGCGAACAGTATCGCCTGCCACACAAGAGCCTGATACGTAAAACCCATGTACACCATCGCTATCGCCACGCCGTAGCTTGCCACGGTGACGATTATCATTCTAAGACCTATCAGCACGAACTTCTTTTCTTTGAGCAGCATCGAGTGTGGAATAATGTTCATCGTGTGGAAGAACAGCGATATTGACAGCATACGGCATATTCCTATGTACACGGGGTTGTTGAGGAACGCCGCTATCGGTTCGCCGAGCAGGAAAAAGAGCGCGGAAACGGCTATCGCGACGTAAAAGTTGAAGGAAAATATGTCGCTTATCTCGTCCTTTGTTATGGTCTTGTCCTGTATTATGGCAGGCCCTATGCCCATGTTTGACACAACGGTAAAGAAGGTCGTGAAAAAAGTGACCTCGGCTATTATACCGAAATCGGAGGTCGTAAGACCCGGCAGCCACGCGAGCCAACTGTTTGCTATAAGCTGCAGTATGACACACGAGTAGCTTGCCGCCGCGTTTATAAACGCCGCTTTCTTTATTGAAATTTCTTTTTTCATACAGCGTCCTCCTTCCCGTCTTATTTTCTTCCGTATTTAATACGTTATCGTCGGCGGTATCATTCCGTTGTAGACCGGCACGTCGTATGCCTGTGCGTCAATGCCCATTTCAGCCATTACATCGCCTATCGCCGCCGCCTGCTTTACAGCCCAGCCCACGTCTGTCGCGTACTGGTGCTCCGTTGGATTTTCTGGATTCCAGAGCATTTTGTAAAGTGTATTCTGGCGCGTGTAAGGACTGTGAACATAGCTTTCGCTTATATACTGCGCGCCGCCCTTTATCGCCTCGTCCACGCTCGTCCAGTTTTCGCGGTACGCTCTCGCCGCGCCCGACGACAGCGCGCTGTTATCGTAAGCGCCTATGCCGAACACGTTAAATACCGTCACGCCGTCCACCTCCTGACCGCGCGACAGCGCGGAAGTACCGTTGCCCGTTTCAAGACACGAGTGTACGACGAGGTATATCTCGTTTAATCCGTAGGTGTTTGCCGCCTCGATAAACGCCGCCGCGTGACCGCTTAAAACGCCCTTGTCGGCGAGGTAGGCGTTAAGCTCGTCCTCGCTTACGCCGCACGGCGTCGACAAATCCATGAACTGGTACTTGTACGCGCCTTCACAGTAGTTGTTGGGATCCATATACTCGGACGCGTCAGCCTCGGACGCGTTTACCGTGCCGCCGCGCACCCATATTTTAAGCGGCGGGTTCTGCGCCATTTGTATGCTTACCGCCTGCGGGAACGTGAGATTGTACGGCGTGTATATAACACCTCTCCGCTGCGGCTCGGCGGTCGTTTCATCCTCGGGCGCAGCCGTTACCTCCACGGGGAAACTCTCGCTTACGCCGTTTACGCTGCTCACCGTGATATAAGCCGTGCCTGCCGATATTGCGCGTATACGACCCGTGCCGCTTACCGCCGCGACGCTTTCGTCGTCGCTCGACCATTTGAGCGTTTTGTTGCGTGCGTTCGACGGCGATACCGTAACGACCGCATTTACGCTTTCTCCCGCGGTAAGGCGCATATCGTCCGCGTTTTGCAGCGTTATTTCGCTCACGTCCACAGAGGGGTTTACGACCGTGACAAAGCAGTTTGCCTTAAAACCGCCGTCAGCGGTCGTTGCCGTTATCTGCGTCATACCCGTTCCTACGGGCTTTACCGTGCCGTTACTGTCTACAACCGCTATTTTCGGGTCTTTTGAACTCCATTCCACGCTCTTGTCGGACGCGTCCTCGGGGAATACGCGCGCGTTTATGTGCTGCGCGCTGCCGCCCTTGTAGAGCGTCAGTGTGCTTGTGGGAAGTATTATACTCGTCACGGGCTGACGGATCAAAAGCTTTGCCTCAGCCGTTACGCCGTAATTTACAAGATTTGCAAAAATACGAACTCTGCCCGGCGCTTTCGCCGTTATTTTACCGTCGCCGTCTGTTTCGGCGTATTCCTCGTCGGACACCGACCATTCCACCTGCGTATCGTTCATGGTTTTCGGGTTTACGTCCGCCTTTATCCGTACAACCGTTTCACCGCCGGTGAGATTGACAACGCCGTCCGTCCAGCTTAAACTGATCGAGCCGCGCTTTATATCGCTTTTGTCAAAAGTCGAATATGTAAACGCCCTCATTCCGTAATTGACGCTCGGATCGCCCTCGGGGTAATAGTCGGAGCTTACCGTGTAAATAACCGACGCGCACAGCATTACGGCAAGACACGACGCGCCCACAAGCGCGGGTACTATAATTTTTGCTTTCTTACGCGCGACAAATTTTGTAAAGCGGTTGTTTTTTACAAATTCAGCCGCTTTTTTGCGCCAATGCGGGAACGTCACGTAAGCGAAACGCGCAAAACGCTTGCTGCGGCACATAAATTGCCAAACGGCGTGCGCTGTACGCGAAAAAAACCCTCCGATGCTCTTTAACGCGCTTTTGAAGGGCGCGAAAAGCTTTATTGCCGTTTCACGCAGCTTTATTTTCACATCAAATCATTTCCTTTGATAAACTGTTTGTCACTTGTTCTTGAACCGCTTTACAATGTAATCGTTCGCCGTGTTTTCAAGTTCGTCGTCGAGAGGCGCAAGACCCTTGAAATCGGGATAGCGTCTCTTTACGGCGTTCGTCAGTATATAGTCGCACAGCCCCGGATTTTTCGGGAGCAGAGGCCCGTGAAGGTACGTCGCGACGACGTTTTTGTAAATTACGCCCTCCGCGCCGCTTTTGCCGTCATTGCCGTAGCCGTACACGACTTTTCCGAGAGGCTTGTGTATGCCGATGTCGGTTCTGCCGCCGTGGTTCTCAAAGCCCACGATTTCACCTTCGATAAAGTCGGGCTTTAATATTATGTTGCTTATGAGCCGTCTTTTACCCTGCTCTGTCTTTATATTTAAAATGCCGAGACCCTCTATAGTCTCGTCGGCAAGCTTATAGTATTTGCCGAGCAGCTGGTAGCCGCCGCACACGGCGACTAGCGCGCCGCCGTCCTCGACGTAATTCTTTATTTCGTCCTTGTGTTCGAGGAGCTTGTCGCACACTATTTTCTGCTCCCTGTCACTGCCGCCGCCGAGGAACAGTATATCCACGTCCGACAGGTCAAAGCCCGTGTCGTCCACGGTATACGATTTAACCTCCGCGTCAATGCCGCGCCACATAAGGCGTTTTCTCATGCACTCTATATTTCCCTTGTCGCCATACAGATTTAAAAGGTCGGGGTACAGGTGTAAAATCTTAATCCTCATCACGCCTTACCTCCCAGCTTTTTAAGTACCGACTCGGTGGAATAGAGCGCGGTGTAGTTTACGAGCACGTACACGACTTCGCTGTCGGTCGTGAGCGCGGCGGTCACCGCGTCAGCCATGCTGTGCGTTATCATATCGACCTTCACGTCCGCGTATTTGAAACGCAGACTTATGTCGTACACGCGTATGCCTGTCGTGGTGAGCGTCAGAAGGTTTTCGTCCGCTATCTTGTCGAAATCCACATCCCACAGCCACGACACGTCGCGCCCGTCGTTCGCCTTGTCGTTTATCGCGATTATTACGTCCTTTTTGCGCTTGTCGGTGTTGACCGTCGCGATTGCCTGGTTAAAGCCCGCGGGATTTTTTGAAAGGCTCAGTATTACGGGCTTGTTGAATTTGTACTCCTGCATGCGCCCTATCTGCGGCTTGTACGCCTCCAGCAGCTTTTCAAAATCGTCCGTGCTTTCGCCGAGCGCGCTCAGCGCGCCGTACACCGCGACAAGGTTATATATATTGTAGAAACCCTTGTAATTTATCTTCATCGGCTGACCGTTTATCGTGAATTTCATCGGTGTGCCGAGCGACACGTTCTTTACCTCAAAGTCGATCTTCGGACGCTTAAAGCCGCATTTCGGGCAGTAGAAATCGCCGAGCTGGCTGTAGTGGTAGTAATTGTACTTCTGCTCCGCGCCGCACGCCGGACAGAACCGCCCCTCCTTAGTGTCGTCAAGCTGCGGCAGCACCTTTTCGGATATGCCGTAGTAGAGCGCGTCGCTGTGTCTGCCCTGACCGAACTGCACGCACAAGGGGTCGTCGCCGCACAGAACAAGCTGCACGTTCGGCGTTTTCTTTATCGCGCGGCTGATTATTTCCGATGTTATGTCTATCTCGCCGTAACGGTCGAGCTGGTCGCGGAACAGGTTCGTTATAACCATGACGTCGGGCTTTATATAGTCGAACACGATCGGCGTGTACGCCTCGTCGATTTCAAGACACGCGTAATCGGCGGTGACCTTGCCGAATATGTTCATCTCCTGTATAAGCGTCGTCGCGACGCCCGAGAGCATATTCGCGCCGAGACGGTTGCAGATGACCTTGTAGCCCTTCGCCTCGAGAGCGGTAGCCATGAGGTTGTTCGTCGTCGTCTTGCCGTTCGTGCCGCACGTTACAACGATGCCCTTCCTGACGCACTTTCCGAGTTCAGCCACGAGGTTCGGGCAGATTTTGAGCGCGTAGTGTCCCGGTGAGGACGAGGATTTTTTACCGATTATTTTGCCCAGCACGGTCAGCGCTTTGCCGAACCATACCGCAAGAAGTTTCCGCATAACAACAATTTCCTTTCAAATCAGTATACGATATAGTATTATTATACCATAAATTCGCCGATTTTGCAATATCGGTTTACTTTTTTACGGATATATGATAAAATGTAACGGGTGATTTATAATGAACGAGAATTATCAGCTTACGCTCGACCGCACTCTCGATACCGTAGTAAATAGCGGGCGCGTGCCGTCTTTGCTTTTGCACAGCTGCTGCGCGCCATGTTCAAGCTATGTTTTAGAGTATTTGTCGCGTTACTTTAATATAACGGTTTTTTATTATAATCCCAACCTTGACACGCACGAGGAATACGAAAGGCGCGTCGGCGAGCAGGATCGGCTCATACGCGAGATGCCGTTCGGGCATGAGGTCAGGCTGATTGTCGGAGATTACGATACGGATAAATTTCATGAGATAAGCAAAGGGCTTGAAGACGTGCCGGAGGGCGGTGAGAGGTGCTTTAAATGCTACCGCCTGCGCCTTGAAGAGGCGGCGCGCATGGCGAAAAAGGGCGGCTATGACTATTTCACGACCACGCTTTCAATAAGTCCTTTAAAGAACGCGAAAAAACTCAACGAGATAGGCGCGGAGCTTGCCGAAAAGTACGGCGTAAACTACCTTTTCAGCGACTTTAAAAAGCGCGATGGCTACAAACGCTCGTGCGAATTGTCGGCTGTTTACTCGCTCTACCGCCAGAATTACTGCGGGTGCGAGTATTCAAAGACAGAGGCGCAAAGGCGCGAGGCGGCGAAACGCGGTTGTTAAGGGGTGTGCCGTTTTATAAAAAACTTGACTTTGCGTTTGTAATGTGGTATAGTATAAAAGCTGTGAAAATGCCGATGTGGCGGAACTGGCAGACGCCCGGGACTTAAAATCCCGTGGGAAGTGATTCCCGTACCGGTTCGACCCCGGTCATCGGCACCAGTAAAAATGGCTTGAAACTGCGGGTTTCGGGTCATTTTTAACTTTTATCAAAATTCGCAAAAGTTTGTTTTTTCGAATTTTACCACCACTTTTACCACCACTTTCGAATTGAAATCTATTCTGTAAATAGCGCATCCATAACCCCAACAGCCTTTTTCTTCAATTCTAAATTAGGATGCAAATATAAATTGGCAGTGGTTGATATGACAGAGTGTCCTATATATTCTTGGATTATTTTCAAATCAATGCCCTGCTCCAGCAGTAACGTTGCACACGAATGTCTTAAATCATGAAAGCGTATATGCGGTAAATTATTACGTTTTAACAAGTCAGCAAATGCGTGTGATATGTAGCTTACTTTCAATGGCTCTCCATTATCCCAACAACAAACAAAATCTGTATCTATGTATGCTTTGCCAAAATATTCCCGATTTTTTTGTTGTTTTTCCTTCAAATTGCACAAATAATCGTATATGTCATCGGAAATAGGAAGTGTTCTACAACTGCTTGCTGTCTTCGCCGATGCTTGGAAAATTTCATGATTTGATGTTACTTTGGTATTAGCTATATGAATAAGTCTGTTATCCAAATCGATCTCTTTCCAAGTCAAACCGCCAATTTCTCCGCGTCTGAGTCCGTAATACACGGCTAAACGTACCGCACATTCGATAGGTGTACCGATCGATATTCTGAGAAGATGCTCCAGCTGTTCTTTATTATAGATCGTCACTTGGTGCTTTGTGTTTTTCGGCAGCTTGGTTCTGTCGGCAATGTTATATGGTATCATATTCATTTCAACCGCTTCTTGAAGAGCTTTTCTGATGTTCGCATGATGTCTTTTAACAGTCGAAGAGCTTAAACCTTTGCGCAGCATACTGTTGTAGTATTCTTGAAGATTTTTAGGAGTAATATCGACCAACTTTATTCTTTTATCCTCAAAATATGGCACTATACGATTTTTTATGACCATTTCATAGCCATAAGCGGTAGTTGGTTTCCATGTGTATCGATTTTGCTCTAACCAGTCTAACAAATAATCCGTAAACAAAATATCTGTTACTTCTATTTTATTTATTTCATACTTTAATTCGTACTCGCGACGGATTTCTTCGCACTTTTTCTCTGCTTTTCGCCTGTTATTTCCTTTTATAGGAATTCCTGTACTCACCTCTTTTGTTTTGCGCTTTCCGTTTTCTTGCCACCTCAATAAGCAATAATACGTTCTAGCGTTATCTCGTTTTCGTAAATATGCGTTCATGGACAAGACTCCTTTCTTTCTATCGAGCTCTTGTTCCATGATTAGATAGCATATTTATTATATCATAGAATAAGAGTGTTTTCAATAGCTTATACTATCCGACGACCGATATTTTCTATATATTGTTCGAGACTTCGCCGAGGTATAATGTATTTACGTTTCATTCTTTTGTTACCTATGTCTTGATTTTGCAACAACTTATACGCTGTGTTGCGTCCTATGCCAAGGACAGCGCATATGTCGTCAACGCTTATAATATCGCCAAGCGATGATAGCTTTTTTCGTGGACGCATTTAAATCATCTCCTAAATTAAAATTATTTTATTCTAAAATAGCACCGTTTTATGTAATGTGCATGCTGAAAAAAATAAAAGGCGAAGTTTCCCTCGCCTTTTGTCTTGTTCATCGTATATTAATCGTACAGTTTCGCACGATCATTCGCTACGAATATGCGCAGCATATCCATTGTCAGCCCAAGCCGACCCTTATCGTCGCCGACTAAAATATGCTTGTCCATGAGTTTTTGCACTGTCGGCTTCGCCCACTCCGGCATATTGTCGTCCATATAGTCATAAATCATCGGTTTTAATCCGTCGATTTCACTTTTGAGCTCTTCATATTGTGTCACCGTTAATTCCTCACTTTCCGTATTTATTACCGTCTGCCCCGTTATCGCCTCGGCGATTGCCGCCGCGACCGTCTCCGCGCCCAGCTTGTGATACAGGTCTACGTCCGACGCGCTGTCCACAAAACACACCTCAACGAGCATAGCCTTAGCATCTGTGTGACGTATAACATAAAGCGACGACCCGTACTTTACGCCGCGATTGGCAAATCCCAGCGCATGGAGTTTGTCACACACCGCGACCGCCTCGGCGTGTTTTGTACCGCCGTATGTAAATACTTCCGTGCCTTTACCACCGCCGGAATTGAAATGTATTGAAACGAACAAATCCAAAGGCTGCGCATTTGCCATACGTACTATTGCAGAGAGGTTTGCGCTCGTGCTGTTCGCATAATCATTTGTGCAGTCGTACACCGTATGACCTGCGTCTGCTAAAATCTTTTCAAGCTTTAAGCCAACATTGCGCGTCTCTTCGCTCTCGTCGATGATACCGACTGCGCCGCACCCGGGTATGCCGCTTACTGTATGACCGCAGTTAATACCTATTTTCATGTCATTTATCTCCTTTCAGCTCGTGCATGAAATCATCCGCCTTAATCGCCGCATCGGTAAAGCTGTTGTTCTTCCACCACGCAATCACCGCCGCGATAATCGTCCACGCCGTTGAAATGATCGTCGAAATATCGTCGTCGGCAATATTCAGCGGACTTATACCGAGCATCGCAAGCACCTGATTTATCAGTGCCAGCGCGAGAATTATTGTTCTGATTAACGTACCCTTTGAGATTTTCATATTAAATCACTCCTTCCGTTATTACATACCTTTAATGTTATCCGGCATATGAGCTCCGACATTCAGATGCCGATTAAGCTTATCGAGCGCGTCCTTACATGGTCCATTACAACCATGTTCGATCAGTCCTTCAAGTGCGCCTTTTAACCCATAGCATATTACTGTCAGTTCCTCATTCTGCCGTTTGTTAATTTCAACCTGCTGCTTATTTAACATGATTTGCTTATGGCAGAAAAAAGTAGCCCCGACAAGAGCTGTTACCGCTGTGAGCAGAGATGCCATTTTGATAATTGTGTCAACAGTTATATACACTGTTTACTCCTCCCTACCGATTTCTGCCGTAACCTCGGCGTAGTCCTCTGCGGTCAGTCCGCCCGCCGCGAATATGACGTCAACCTTTTCGAGCAGCGTGTCTTTGTCCATCTTACCCGCTGCTATGATTTTCTTTATCAGCCCATAAGAGCGTCCGTGTTTCTGTTCCATTGTGCTTTACCTCCTTCTTAAATTCCCAACTCAACCGCCGAAATGCGGCAGTCGAGGTCAAGCAAATATTCGTCTCTCGCCTCATCGAGTGACGCAATATACGCCTCCAAACTGCCGTACGCGGCAATCCGTGCAATCTCTTTCGCATGGTTGTCCGATGTAAGCTTTATGCCGTCCATCCAAGCGTACTTTGACGTATCGAGCGGCTCGTCCGAGATAAGCTCGTTAAGCTGATGTTTCGGGATAAGCTGCTCCGTCCACTCCTTGTAACTGTCGTCGTTGACGTAATACGTGTTCTCGTCGTAATCGGTTTTCTCCACGGTTTTATAATCGCGCACCACGATAACGCGCTTGTTCAGCCGAATACGGTTGTCGTTGTCTATCCAAAAATGATTTAAAATATCCATCTCGCGTCCTCCTTAATACTGCAGATTGCTTGTGTTGATGCTGCCCGACGCTGCATTCATAACAGTCAAGCCGTTGTCATGCAGATTACGGTCAATGATGTGTTTCTTGTTCTGACCGTCAATATACACCGCCTGACCCGTAAACGTGTTGCCGGTCATATTTGTCGGGCACTGTAATATAATTTGACCCGCCGACGACGAACCTGACTCTTTGTGATTAAATTGGTTACCGGATATAGTACCCGCACGTAAGTACATCTTGTAATATTCGACATAATTACCTGTAAACGTGCCGCCGGGAACGGTTGTTGTTCCCGTATGATAAATAGTTGCAAATGCCTGTTCGTCAATATGTTTCATAATGATATGATTGTTGCTGATATTATAAATACCCTCGTAAACCAGATTGGCACGCCCATTCGCGTCCACATCATCGCCCATGGTAATATAACAATTACAAATTTGACCATAAGCACATTTATAAATGAAAGTAACGTCCGAACCTGAAGAATCTGTATAGGCATTATTTATATTAAGGCGACAACTATCCACCAGCACATTTCCGTCAGCAATAATTCCTGTTACACAACCGTCAGAGACTACATGAGGAGCCATATCAACGGTACAGTTTATAAGGGTAACGTTATTTGTTGTTCGCCAAATTTCACTGTTATCTATGTATCCATTGCTATAACCATTCATACGGAGGGTGCAATTGATGAAGATGGCACTCATACCTGTTTTTTGTGCCGTGGCAGTCCCGTATTTGAAATCAATACACAGATTTTTAAATACAACGGTGCCTCCATATCCATCTGATTGTGACTGACTATCCTTATGCTCAAATATTATAGCTGTGTCAGCTGATTGGTCGCTACCCTGCAATATTAAAACTTTATTTGTTCTCACATCCGAATAGCTTATATGGTTAGTGCCCCTAAACAAATACGCTCCGCTCTCTGATGAAGAGAATTTTGCTACGGAACCCCACTTATTCGCCGACACAATACGCCATGGCAACCCCGAGGTGATAGCTTTGTTCTGCACAGGATTTGTACTTGATTCGGATAGTACACTGTCTATGGTTGGGGTAGTGCCATCCTTACCCGCCGGTCCCTGATCGCCTTTCACGCCTTGTGCTCCTGCCGGTCCAGCGGGTCCTGCGGGACCTGTCGGTCCCTGTGGTCCGGCCGCTCCCTGTGCGCCTGTCGCACCCTTTATGCAGCCCTTGTACATCCATTTCGCGGTTGTGCCGCTGCCTGCCGTGGTACACTCATAAACGTTGCCGTTTGATGTATTAAGGTACATATCACCGACCTTGACAAGCGGACAGCCGCTGTAACTGTTATTACTACCGCTTGTTGCCGTCATATCGGTACCGGAATACCATTTACTTCCGTTCATGTTCACGTTGCCGGTACCGGTACCGACAAATAACTCGTTCGTATCAGTCGTATATCCCGGTTCACCCGAAGAAAGTGTCGGAAGTTTGGATTTAACACCACGTCTTAACTGTATTCTATTAGCCATATGTAACTCCCTCCTTAAAACGTGCCGCCGTCAACCGTGCTGTTTGAGTCGAGCTTCGCGTTCCACTTGGTCTTTTCCGCGTCGGTCACAAAACGGTGCGTCGTGTCCTCGGCTATGATTGACGCGTCATGCTTTGCGGGGTGCGTGTAGTTATTGGCGTTCTCCGCAATGCCGGAGAGCTTTTCTTTTTCTTCATTTGTGAAATCAGCCTCGGACAAGCCTTTGCCCGCTATCTTGTCGACCTTGTTTCCGATTGCGGTATTTAGCGTATTAACAATGCCCTCGTTCTTTTGCAGCTCGTCCGCCAACTCCTTGAGCGTGTCGAGCGTCGTCGGAGCGCCGTTTACGAGTTCGCCAATTTTCTCTGCTATGTGCTCATCTGCATAACGATTCGCCTGTTCAAGCGCATTCTGCACAGCACTCGCAACGTCAGCCGTTACGAGTATCTTGGCACCTTCTGCGCCGCCTACATAAAGCTGCGCAGACTTCTTTTCAGCGTCATAAGCAATAGCAATTTCGCCTTCCTGAAGTGATAGACTGCCTAAGTCAGTTGCCAGTCCTCTTTTTAATAAAATTACATTTGCCATTCTTCTACCTCCTAAATGCAAATATTTTATTGTTAGCGTTTTATGTGTTACTCAAAGATACTATATACGATTCAAATCCTCCACAATCGAACGGTTCGAGTTCCGTCGCGTCAAAGCCTCCGCCATCAAGAGGAGGACCGTCCTGTGCCACACCGAACCATCCACCGTCATATATATGCAAGCCGATCAGTTCCCACAGCATACTGAATTGTTGTTCCGAGTCACGAAGATGTTCAAGATATTCTTCGAGCGTAACCGCACCTTCTGAGCCATCATCCCATTTTCGGACACAGTCAGCGTCAATGCCGTCGAGTATGTCCTTGTTTTCATGCTCGTGCGCCTTTTCCTCGACCGGTTTAAAACGCTCGTCAAGCTCTTCTCTTGCAGCGGTTTCATCATCGATTCGTGTACCGAGTTTCGTATCACCGTCGATACGAGCGCGCCCTTCTTCGTTGATTCGAGTTCCTAACGCATCGTCATCGGCTTTCCTTGTCTCTGCCTCATCGTCAATACGCTTGCCAAGAGCAGTATCGGCGTCAGTTCGGGCAGTCGTCTCGTTCGTTATACGCGTCGAAAGAGCGGCGTCCGCTGAAGAACGATCGCTTACTTCCCGTTTCAGTCGTGTATCAAGATCGGTAAGCGACCGATCGTGACTTTCGTCCTTAGCAGTGCTGCGGTTTACTTCCGACTCGAGAGCGTCGTTTACGGCTCTAATTGAATCGTGCAGGGCGCTGCGCATATCTCGTCCGTATATGGCAGTTTTTATCGTATTTAGAAACGAAGTAATGTCAGCCATTTTGATTTTCCTCCTCGTTTTCGGTGAGCATCCAGTCATTTTCGAGGATTTCTTCACCGCTTAATTCGCCCATGACGTCTCGGTAGTTGAGTGTCATTATACGGATTTCGTTCGTAACCGCCCCTATCGGCTTTAATTCACGCATAAATTCATCGAATCGCGGGGAATCGGGCTTTACCGATATGGTGCCTAAGTCTTTCCCATTGGTCCCGATGTCCGGCTCTCCGTACTTTTCGATAAGTTTATGCCTAAAGTCGAAATATTCGGTTAGAGCATCGCTGATTATCCGCGTATTGCGCGCGGCAACATAGCCGATTTTGTCACATCGTTTAAGCAGCGGTTTGAGTCCGCTTAACCTGTACTCCCACTCGGTGTTTTCCAGTTTTACATTCTTCATAGACTTCACCTCCTGAACATTTTGGCATGAAATGATGTATCTTAAAAAGAGAAAACAGCTGAATATGAACGGAAAGAGGGACACTACGGTGATGGGGTAAAGACGGGGTAACCAATATGCCGCGTCAAGTGAAGACGATTTTTAAGTCACCATAATCCAAACCGTTCGATTCGTCCTTTCGAGCGGTTTTCTCTTTTCCGCTCATGTTCAGCGGTTTTCTCCTTATAAAGTATTTACTGCACGAAAAAAGAGCCCTAATTCAAGAGCTCTTAGCGGTACTTAATATTTCATTGTTTTGCCGAACACTTTGCAACACAATTACAAATCACAATGGAGCATATAACGAGTGTTGCCGCACCAACTGTAATGTAGACAATTCTCTGTCTCTGTCTTTGTCTTTGTCTTTTGTTGTATTCATTGAGTGCTTGCTCACATCGTTCATCAGAAATATCGGTGTTACAGATAATCTTTACAAAGTTATCATCTGCGTTTCTTATATTGGAGCATATTTCGGCACAAATATTACTTGCCGCCTCTGCGACCGAACCGATATATGTCTCGTTTTCTTTCTTTGCAACCGCGATCATTTTATCCTTTGACATATTAACACCTCCGTATACGTCCAGATTATACCACGGAAGATGTATGCTGTCAAGTTCAAACGATACTCTGTTCGGGAGTAACATCCTCAATTTCTCTCTCCAGTTAGCCATTTTCTTATCTCCTTTCATACATAAAAAGAGCCCTTGTTAGGACTCCTTATAGCTGATTTTATTTAGTTATGCAGCCTTTTTAGCGTTATAAATTCCGTAACAGGCGATTCCGGATGATAACGCCGCAACGCCTAAAATAACAACTGTGATATATGGCGCTAACCTTATTATGGTATCTTGACGAGCCATAAATCTCGCCTGACGATAATCCATCGACTTGTTGATCGCGGCAAGCGCCGCTGCACGGTCTTCGGGCGAAATCCCGTCAATTTGTGCAATACTCGAAAGCTCCTTGAATTCTTCACGCTGAGTTGTTTCCGGCTCGCTGATTACAGCCTTTATGGTTGTTGATAATTCGCCGGCAGTCGTAATGACCGCATCGGCTGTGCTGGTCTGTTTCTTTATAAGTTCATTTTTCTTACCCATAAAAGCACCTCCTTCTATACTAACAGTATAGTGCGGTTCTTCGACGTTGTCAACCCCAAGCGATACTTTCTTTGGCATAAGAAATGATAATAACCTCTTTGCTTTCATATTTATCTCCTTTCTAAAAACAAAAGAGTCCTTGAAATTAGGACTCTTCCTTTGATTGGTTTTTGGATAACGAGTTTATCCTATTTAAGTTTTCTATCATTATACGTTCCGCACGCTTTAAGTATAAGTATATACCCACTGCACTCGTGAACGCTCCTAATAAAAACGCTAATATAATCTCCGCCATCTAAATCCTCTCCTTTCATAAAAGGAAATGTGATTTTAGCGTGACTTAAATTCTTTTTCCGTCCAGAATTTTAAGGATTCAACATTTTTTGATACACTCCGCAATTCTTCTTGAATCTTTAGAAAATCCCGAATCTCATGTTCATCTACAACACCATCCGAACTTATTTCAATTAACCGCTCCTGCTTTTTTTGCATAGAATTGAGTGATGCTATCATTGATAATACAATCTTTTCCAACTCGGTCTTATCCACAGGCGATGCGTAGCGCATACCTATAGGGCATTCCTGCGTACAATACGAATTACATATCATCGGCTCATTATAAACTTCCGATAAGAGTAATACTTCTTCCGGATGAATAGGGAATTTGCCGTTTTCTATTCTTTCCAGTCTTGCCGGGTCAAGAGCGCTCCCTCTTTCAGATATAATATCGCATACGTGTTCTCTGGTTAAGCCTTTATCTTTTCTTAAGGATTTGAAAATGTTCATGACTTGCGCGTATCCTCCACTTTAGTGCTTGATACTAACGATTATACCATACCGTAAATGCTTTGTAAAGATATGGCATTAGCATTTTGCACTTATTGTGAAAAACATCGCTTCATTTTGCACTTATTGCTATGGAGTATTACAATATAATGGTATATACTCATATTAACCTAAAAGAGAAAGGAGGAATAAAAATGAGAAAAGGTAATTACTCAGTAGAAGCCATAGTGTTAAAAGGTTCCTACAAAGCTGCTAAAGCAATCGCTAATCGAATAAAAGACGGTAAATTGAAAGTCAATTTATTTAAATCATCAATACATATTGTTGATAAAGATTATGGAACTATCACTTTAAACATTAGCAGATTATTAAAAGCTTTGTGTGAACCCTCTTAAACCTCATTTTTGTTTCTTTCATTCTCCTTTCAAAAAATATAGAAGCCCGTAACCGATATTCAAGTGTTGCGGGCTTCGCTTTATATAATACACCTTATTCGAAAAGTAAAAGAGTCCATGTTTAGGACTCTTCTTCGAAATCATCATATGAATTTCCAACTCGTCGATTTCCCGCTCCGATGCCTACTTTGATTTTACCGTCTTTTCCGCCTATAGTTAATGTAGGATGTGCAAGTATTCCTATCCAATAACAAGCTGTTGCGATAAACCACATAGAAATAGTTATTGCTTTACGACGAATTATTTTTTCTTTCACATGAATCACACTCCTTTCATAAAAGGAAATGTGATTTTCGCGTTTAGTACACAGTGGGACCGGGAATGGGCGCAGAAGGAACGGCTATACCAAATAAATCGTCACCTTCTTCGACTCTTTTTATGGAAATATTCTCATCTGTATCATTGGTGCTCAACCTAACCGATTGTGTAGCCTCATCGTAATCTACTCCGAAATCGAATTTTTCACCGAGTTCACGAAGTTTAAAATAATTATTTCCGTCGATGTTATAAGCTGCCATTTCTATTTCAACTCCATCCTTAATGATTTTAGAGCTTGTCGCCGACGTTTCCTTCATGTCTGAACCAACTGCCGTCATTTCTCCGCCAACCGGTGTATAAGACTGTCTGCTCGTCAAAACTATAGAATCAAGGGCGCCATTATAAGTAACATCAAACTGCTTTTCAGTTCCGTTCAGCATATAAGCTATATCACGGAGCTTAAAATAGTTGTATCCGTCGATATTATAAGTAGTAACTTTTACTTCTGTGCCATCCACCAAAATGATTGATGCGGTCGGAGTCGCGTTAATCGCAAATGTAGTAACAGTTGGAACTGCCATAAGCATAATTGCTGTCATAAACGCAAACATTTTTTTCATAATAATCACTCCTTTATCTAATTAATTTTATTATATCACAAATGATATGTTAATACAAGACAGAATTTCTTAAGAATAAGAAACTATAAACCCTTTTTTTATCATTACGCGTCTGACCATACTCGTATCGATGGTTCCATCCGATTTTATAGAACCGGACGACAACAATATACAATCACCGATAATACCATTAATGACACCTACTGTATCAGAATCTATCCAAGCATTAACTAAGTTAAATCCGCTCAAATCAGTATTACCGTGTATGGTAAGTGTATCCTTTTTATATATATCGTGCGTTTTGGTTGAGTACACCAATAAAGCCTTATATGTATCACTTGTTTTGTTCTCTTTCGCCGCCCAAACAATAGCCGATGCATCCGGTTCAAGTCTGATAGCAAGATTTTTTAAATCTGAATCCTCTTTCCACTCTGAGGTTCCTATATAACCCACATTGGTCAGAACTCCCGAAATAGTATCTTTCAAATGGAGTCCCCATCCGTCAAGAGTCATCTTATCGTTATGAATGTCGCTTGCTGTGATTGTAAATCCACCGATATTACCCTTTTCAGCATGAAGATTACCGCTATCATCAACGTAAAAAGCACTGTCCCAGAATCTATCAGATGCTTTCGAACTCGTAGTACCGAGTGAAATCGAGCCGTTTCTTATCATAAGACTTCCGCCTTCACAGTATTCAGTCTTTGTCACATAATACTCTTTGCCTTTTTCATCTTCATACCTTTTATCGTATGTTACATCGCATCCCTTATAGTTCAGGTTCCATATAACGTTTCCGTCTTGTGATACAAGTACGCCCGTCCTTACCCTGTCGGCGCTCATATGCCCGACAGTTATACGGTTCGCTACGATTTGCCCGTCCATGGTCATTCCGACATTCAGGCTGTATTTGTTCAGCCAATTCCCTATCACATCGTCTTTTTCGGGAGGGTCGGGGTTTTCTGTCTCATGTCCGTCATCGTCCACATACTTCGTATAATGTCCGAGACCGTTCGCGTTCCATATCCAGAAATGGTCGGAATGTTTATAGTCTCTGCCCGATGATACCACAAGTGCCTCGGAATGTCTGCCACCTTCCGTATCGGTTACGTAAGTAACATAGCCGTTCGTTTTCTCGCGCAGGATTTTATCCGCGTCCGAACGAGCTTGTAAAAGTACGGAAGACTGCGGCGACTGGAGCTCTGCCGTAACCGAGCTTATAGCCCCCGACAGCAACGATGTCTGCTTTGGAGTAAATGACACCGTCTTTTGAAGCGTGTATTTCGCGCTCTCCGGTTTGTCAAGCTCTATGCTCAGTTCCATAACCGTAAACAGCGTATTCATACCGTGAGGGTACGATATACACCGCATACGGTCAAGAATTTTTACCGGCTCTGCGTATTCGGACAAATATCTCAAGTCCACAGCCGAAATCTCAAGCACCATCTTGTCAAACTGCTGCTCCTGTATATAATCGCGGACATTTTTGATGAGCTCGATAGAGTCCACAGCGTCGCTGAAATCGACAACCTGTTCCGAATGACCGTAAATATCTTTAAGACAGTAAAGCTCGCCTTGCTCGTTTGACAGATAGACAACAGCGTATGCTCCGTCCGTCTCTATTTTGGACACAACAACTCCATTTTGATTTTCCGAGTAATCGAGAAATTCAACAACAATTTTCTTTATTTTGTTGTCCTCGGTAAATTCGTTTTGGTTCGTATCAACGCGAATTGTTACCTTGCCGTCCACCGTTTCGAGCGGGATATAGCCGTTATTATCCTTCTTGTATTTGTATACGGGATTTCCTTCCTCATCATGTTCTATGTCGTAAACATATATGAGGTTATTGTTCTCATCATGCTCGAGATTACCCGCCTTGTCTCGGAGATAATGTCCCCATTCGCTTTCTTCGAGCATATCCTCGTAAGGTATGTCCGAAAGGGTCACGTACTTGTTAAACGCGTCCGAATTTTCGTCCGCCTCGGTTTCAAGCTGCATTCCGCGCGGTATCAGAACCGTTGCTAATTCGCTTAAGTCCCAGTTCTTAGTAAAATCAAGAAGATTTGTGCCAAATCGTATCGTTTGAGTGTTTTCGCTAAGCTCGGCATCTTCCTTAACAAAACCTATGTACTTCTTGCCGTTAATCTTCTCGATCCGTATATGACACTGGAATCGCTCGATAATGTTTTTATTTATACAATCAAGTGTTGTTTCGTAATCGGTAACGATTTCCGGCAGAATTTCGTCGTAATTGTATATGCGCGTTTCTCCGATATGGAATTTATACCTTTCGTTATCAAACCGCTTGTTGTGCTCGTCCAAGACAGCCTCAAGAAATTTCCCGACGGTTATTCCTTCCTCATGCTCATCGTCGAAGTATTTGTGCTGCGGTTGGATAGTGTCATTCAGATACGCGAGCTCGCCCTCGCAGGTCAGGACGCGGTTTTTCCAGAAGTCCAGCTTCTCGGATATAATACGTCCCGACCATACCTCAACATTATCGCGGTACACCACTATTTCCGAGGTGCGCCGCTCCAGTATGTCATATCCGGCGTTTCCTGAGGGAAGTGTTATTTCAAGCGAACCGGCGGAATTGTCGCCTATGGTAAGCTTCGGGCTTGCTGCTTTTCGGCTTTCGGTTGGAGACACGTCACTGTAAATTACAATGCCGTCGCCTTTTATGCTGTACATGTCTTACAACCTCCCTATCCTAAAATCTATCGAAACCTTACCAACACCTTGGAAATACAATTTATACGGCGTCGTCTGACCGTAAAATATGAAATCAGGCGCAAAAGTTGTTCCGGTTTTGAATATCTGAGATATGTCGATGCCGAGATACTCATTCACAAAGCGTATTTCTATGCCTTTCTCCGACTCAACGGTTATGGTCGGTGAAATCGGGACTCCGCCCCAGAATTGTTTCATGGAATTCTCGTCACGTACATATGGCGGAAACATCATCTCGGTAAAGCCGTTCGGACTGTTTATAACAATATCACTGCAAGTAGCATCCCAAATAATGCCTGTTTCGAAGTTGAACGGGTCCCATAACCACGGTCCCGTCGACGATGTTATACTCCATTTAAACGGATTTACTTTGTATCCGATAATAATAACTGACCATGTATCGTCGGATTTCCATTCGTCAACGGAAAAACGTCCTTGATAGAACCATAACGGATCATCATCGAGAACGGCGCATAAGCATCTCCCGTGCAGATACTCCATGATTTCGGAATATCTTTCAGCCCAACGCTCAACTCGCTTATTTTCCAGCACAAGCTTACCGTTTTTTTCGTAATGGTTCATAACCCGAAACTCGAAAGAACCGGTGCGGTTATTATATGTGGGGTACTTTGTAAGCGCCTCTGACAGGTCAAGAGCGCCGTTTCCTCCCGGAATATCAATATAATTTTCCTTAACCTCCGGGGGAACAAACACGGGGCGTGAAGTGGGGAGTATGTGCCAGTTATCCCACGTGTTCGTATGCTCTACTTGCGGATTAGCATACGATTTTACAATATCCTCCGGATTATTATAAAACGTTATCGACTGCCTCATTAAACTCCCCTCCTGCTCATATTTGCTCTGATTCCCAAACTTCTGTCCATTTCCGGCGTGATTTCTCCCACCAGCACTCCGGTATCCATAACAACCTGTAATCTGGTCACCTTGTCAACCAAGTCGCTGAAATCTCGTTTAAGTCCGTCTATGGCGTCTGCCACTTTCTCATTTGACGCCAAATTAGAATCTCTAAGCCCTATAATGGCGTCGTTAATCTGTGCGTATTTTTCATTTTGATTTTTATTCGCAAAGCTTTCGCCCAACCGCAGACTTCGTTGTGCGGCAAACGCTCCGTCCATGTAATGTAAGCCTTCGTTTACATCCGTAAGGTCGAGAACGGGTCTTATTGTGGGGTTTGAATCCGGATTGTCGTCTAAAGCCTTGTAAATACGTCCTATGGTGTCTCCTATGGTGTCTATCGCGCTTTGTCCCAACGATTCCGTAGTATCTTCGACTGCGTTTATACAGCCTCCGATACCAACAATCAAGCCCTCACCGATATATCCGCCTATTACAGCGAACACCTTTGAAGGCGAGTGGATACCTAAGGCTTCTTTAAGTGCGTTTATCGCCTCAGAGCTAAGACCTATAATTTCTTCTACAAATCTCGGTTTTGCCTCGCTCACGCCTTCGGTTAATCCGTCAACCATTTGCTGACCGACTTCATTATAGCCCGCTTGCTTAAGAATGCCTTTAACTTCGGTATCCATTTCGCGAAACTCTCCGACAGTGTCTGTTCTTATGATGCCGACTTTTTTTTCGAAGTTCGTCTTAAGCGTGCCGAGTTGTTCGTCTATATCGGCATTCATTTCCACGAGTTCTTGCTTCATATCGTCTTTGAGACCCTGTATCTCGTTATCGCATTTTATTCGCATATCTTCGAGCTCATTCGTTGCCCTGTCGGATGCTAATTCATGTTTATCCGACCATAGATTTGCATATTGCGACAGCTGCGAATCCGTCATGGAATTAAGGGCTTTTATCTCGGCGTATGCGGAGGGACCCATTTCCTGAAGTTCCGCGATAAGTGCTTCGTTCAAGCCACGTCCGGCAAGCTTATTGATTTCGTTGTTCCAATCCTCAAAATATGCGACTTGATCTTGGAGATTTCTCATAAGAGAGGACGCCTTTACGCTTTTATCGCGGTCGACCTCATCAAACAATCCGTATGCGTCATAAAGAGCCTGCGCCCTTGATTCAAGTGCGTTTTCGTATTCGTCGTTTACTTCCTTGATTTTATCTTCATACTTTTCCTCAATCTCTAAGCGCTTATCGGCTCTTTCTTTCTCGAGGTCCTCGCAATCTTTGATATATTGCTGCTGGGCGTCGTATATATTTTTTTCTATCTCGTATACTTTTTTATCCCATTCTATACGTTCCTTCGAGCCCTTTTCATAGCGCTGCTGAACACGTATAGCCTCCGATAATTCTTCTGCCAATCCGCGCTCACGACCAAATGTGTCACGGAGCGAAATCCACTGTTCGGAATCGGCAAGCTGCGCATCTCTGAGCATCGAATACAAATATGCATTCTCTTTAACCGCTTTTTCATATATGTCAGACCCATATTGTGAATTGGCAAGGATTGATACGTTAGCCTTTATTGCATTTTGGATAAGATCCGTATTGCCTTCCATCTGCTTATGGATGCTGTCTTCCAACTCAAACCATTTAGCCAATTCTTCTCGCCATGTTCCGTATAATTCCAGAGCTTTCGGTGAATCCTCACCATAAATCTTAGCTATTTCTCTGTATGCAACTCCCGCATTCCATGCGATCTCGTTTTGCTTTTTATATTGCTCGTTAAGCATTTTCAACGTTGCAACACTTTTGTCCGTTTCCGTTATATCGGACCGCTTTTCGAGTAAGCTTATTTCTTTTTCGAGAAGATCGATACCATTTTGATAAAGCTCATTTTTCTCGATTATAGGGTCAATGATGTTCGCTTGAGCAGCCTCAAGTAATGAAGCGGAAAGCTCCTCAAATTCAATTTCTTCCTCAAGTAATTTCTTTTGAGCTTCATATGCGTATTCACTGCTCTCTCCAAGATACTTGACCGTCTGCTGATATTCAGCGGTAGCAAGCTCTATTCGCTGTGTTTGCCGTTCAACTTGACTTTGCATAAGCTCGAGATTTTTTGTGCTTTTCTCAAGCGCTCCGGCATTCGGATTGCGCAGACCCCACAGTTTATTGGTCAATTCGGCTATATTGTTTGTAAGTTCGATCTTGTCCAGCTCTTTTTTAAAGGCGTCGACGATGTTTTGAGCTTTTTTCTCTGCGGCTTCTTCCGCGCTCATATCCGATTTTATACCTTCCGCCACACCTTTTACAATGTACTGTCCAACTTCGTCACGCATGACCTTGGACGGTGACTGTATACCAAGAGCATCCTTAGCCGCATTAAGCGCGCTCGTAGCCATTTCCACAGCGGCGTTGATAACTGACGACTGACCGCCGGATATTCCGGATGCCACACCAGAGGCAATATTGGCGCCAACGCTCTCGAACCCACTGACTTGACTCTCAACTCCACTTTTAGCAGCGTTAGCCAAATCAGTACCGGCTGTTTGAATTTCGCTATTCTTATTGCGAAGACCATTAAGCACTGCCGATGCCACAAGTTCTCCCGCTTCGGTAGCTTGCGGTGCATAACCTTCTACAGACGATATAAAATTCGCCACCATGTCCTTACCGACTGTTTCCATACCGCTCATATCTATCTTAGATAAGTCGGATAGGCTATCTTTTATGGACTGTATAACACCTGATAGAGATTCGGTTGATAAACCTGATACGCCATCAATAAAATCTTTCAATGAGTTTTTAAGCGTATCCAGTCCGAATGCTACATCGGAAAGATTGCCTCCGTCCCCAATGTTTTCACCGTCAAATTCCGCCAGTGACCTGATAATTTCGGTTAGTTTTTGTATTCGTGTAACGGCGGATTCATCTATATCCGAAGTGTCGGAAACAAAGTCTTTTATTTTTTCAGAAAGTGTTTTTAAATTTTCAAAGAGCGAAGTTATATTAGCCGACTCTTGAAGATTTACAAAGGCATCTTTGCCAGCCGCGCTTCCGCCTAATGATATAGATGCAAATGCGGCTAAAGCCTGCTTTACTTTTACCGCTTGCTGTATTCGTGTAACGGCGGTTTCATCTATATCCGAGGTGTTTGCTACAAACTCGGCTATTTTAATAACAAACGCCTTTACGTCTTCGAATATAGTTGAC
Organism: uncultured Clostridia bacterium; assembly: GCA_947623955.1. Lineage (GTDB taxonomy): Bacteria > Bacillota > Clostridia > UBA1381 > UBA1381 > Hominilimicola. The sequence continues at coordinate 116,977 of CANQIP010000001.1, forward strand.
GAATTCTGTTGTCCCGAGAACTTCGTAGGCACTCCAACACCGTCTCCGTTATCACCCAAGAACACAGACGCAAAGCTTGCCAAAGCCTGTTTTACTTTTACCGCTTGCTGTATTCGTGTAACGGCGGTTTCATCTATGTCGGAAGTGTTGTTCACAAAATCGGCAATAGACTTGGAAAACGTCTCAATACTGTTGAGAATTCGACTAAGATTATTTCCTCCGGAAAAACTTGTAAATGAGCCAATGCCTACTGGATGAACTATAGATGCGAACTCGGCTAAAGATTTACCAATTCCGATTAGCTTGTTTATTTTTTCAATGCCCGAATCATCTATATCCGTCTCCGATAATGACGCGAGTGCTTGCGGTAACGAATCGGCAAAAGATTTTATTCCTTCGGAAAGTTGAGAGAATTTGCTTTCCATACTGCTATAGGCGTCAGATTCGGGTAAACTATTAGCCATTTCGACAAGAGAAGTTCCTATTTCCGTAATGTTTTGAAACTTTTCTATCGAATCATCCGTAACACCACCTAAACTATTTGCGCAGTCGACCATTGCTTTTCCGAATTCTTTGATATGCCCCGCAAAAGTCGTAAGGCTATTGTCTCCCACAAATACTGATGCAAAGCTAACACCTTCATTCGGAATCTCCGATGCAAATTCAGCCAACGCTTTTCCGACTTCTGCCGTTTTTTTTATTCTCTCTATCGAGTCATCCGAGACATCGCTTAAACTGTTTGCACAGTCAACTATCGCCTTTCCGAATTCCTTAATATGCCCCGCAAAAGTCGTAAGGCTATTGTCTCCCACAAATACTGATGCAAAACTAACACCTTCATTCGGAATCTCCGATGCAAACTCAGCTACTGCTTTACCGGCTTCTGCTGTTTTCTTTATTCTCTCTATCGAATCATCCGTAACACCGCTTAAACTGTTTGAGCAGTCAGCTATCGCCTTTCCGAATTCCTTAATATGTCCAGCGAAAGTTGTAAGACTGTTGTTTCCTGCAAACCACGAAGCAACCCCGCCATCATTAGGTATCTCTGAGGCAAACTCGGCTAACACCTTTCCTACTTCTGCTGTTTTCTTAATTTTCTCTACCGAATCGGCGGGAATATCGCTTAATTTTTTAGTGCAGTCAATTATTGCCTTTCCGAATTCCTTGATATGTTCCGAAAAGGTTATGAGCGTATTGCCGTCTATATTAGGTATTGAAGTTATAAACTCTACTAACGCTTTTCCAGCTTCCGAAATCGTTTTAATTTTTGACACGGTTTCCGGAGAGATGTTCTTTGCTCCCTCGATAAACGGTTGGAAATTGGTCATAAATTCGGACAAGCTCGTTCCTACTTGGGCTATTCCGCTTGACATTCCTCCTAAAAACCCACCGACAATATTACCAAAAAAGGAACCGATAGCATTACCTATACGTTCTAAAATAGGGATTCCCGTATTTAAGAAGTTCTCAAGTACTGGGAATTTCTGTACCAATGCGCCGATGCTTACAATTAATGCGCCGATGCCCGCTATTAGTGTCGCAAGTACACCAATTCCTATAAAACCGGCTGGTCCTGTTGCTCCAACAGCACTTAAAATAGCGCATGCAGCCGATAATGATAATAAAAGTATCGACAAAGATGCTGCATTAGCAATTGTAGATTCTACGGGCAAACCGGAAAGTAAGTATAAGATTCCACCAAGAGCCGCTACGATCAGAGTCATCACAGTAACGCTCGCAAGGGCTGTGGGAGCTATATTTCCAAATTTTCCTATAATAGCGCACGCTGCTGATAATGATAATAAAAGTCCTGACAACGATACTGCTGCGCCCATTGTAGATTCCACAGGCAAGCCGGAAAGTAAGTATAAGATTCCGCCGAGAGCCGCTACAATCAGAGTCATTGCCGCAACGCTCGCAAGTGCCGTTGGAGCTATATTCCCAAACTTTCCTATAATAGCACATGCCGCCGATAATGATAATAAAAGTATTGACAAAGATGCCGCTGCGCCCATTGTAGATTCTATGGGTAATCCTGAAAGCAAATATAAAATCCCGCCAAGCTCCGCAACTATAGCACCAAGTATCAATAAGGTTCCTGTTGCATTTTTCATCAAAGAAGTTGATGCTACCAAAAGCGCAAACATAGCTATTACGCCCGAAAGACATGCCGAAGCAGTTATAAGATTTCCCGGATCGAGCATCGAAAGCAATCCCAGAGAGGCTGCCAAAATTCCTATAGCAACCGTTAATGTTATCAGCGTTCCTTTGCAATTCTCGGCAAGCTTTGTAACTCCTATAAGCAGAGCAAAACATACTTCCACAACTGCAATAGCCGCTACTGCCTGTTTAAGACCATCTGAATCAAGTTGGCTTAAAAGCATCATGCAGACCGACAATACCATTATTGCTCCCGACATAGCGAGAAGCATCACGCCTGCTTTTGCGGCATTAGCACCTGCAAATTTCGATAATGCCATAACACCGGTGAATATCGCCATTAATACAGTTACACATGCCAAGCCTTTAGTCAGATCCTTTGGCTTCATACCGGCTATAATCTTCATAGCAATCGATAATACAAGAATTGCACTGGTCATACCGAGAATCCCAGCTCCGGCTTTTCCCGCATTCTCTCCTGCAAATTTCGATAATGCCATAACACCGGTGAATACTGCCATCAATACAGTTACGCATCCTAAGCCTTTTGACAAATCCCCCTGACTCATTCCCGCGATAATCTTCATAGCAGCGGAAATTGCAAGTAGTCCAACGGACATAGCTAATATACCTTTTCCAAAGCCCAAGACATTACTATTTGCATAACTACTCAGATGCATTATTGCGATGAAAATAGCCATTAACTTAGTAATGCACTCCATGCCTCGATCCAGTCCGGATGGGTCTAATTTGGAAATTTGCTCAATCGCTTTGGTTATGAGTAATATCGCAGCTGACATCGCTAATATGGATTTGCCTGCACCTGACTGTTTGGGGATTGCGGATACGATTGTGAGGAAAACTATAAGGGCAGCGACACATCCCGATCCTTTGAGTAACGCCTCGGTATCCATTTTTCCAAGTTGTTTTATCGCGGCTGACAGAATAAGAATTGATGCCGTCATAGCTAAAAGCGATTTCGTAGATGTCCCTTTAAAATCGAGTTTTCCCAATGCACCGAGCGCCGCCGAAAAAGCAATCAAACCCGCTGCGATTACACCGAGAACTCCAACAGATGTCCATACCTTTCCGGAATCCAATGTAGTTAGCAATGCTATCGAACCTACTAATATTGCTATAGCTTTTGCTATATTAACAATCGCCTCGGTTTTTATTTTTTTAGCCTGCGCGTCGAAAACACCGCTTATCGATTCGAAAATTCCAGCAAAATTTTCTATAACATCGCTGATTCCATCAGTAATTTTACCAATGCCATCAAAAATTTTTCTGAAAGAGCCAATAGCATCTGATAATCTCTTTACAAATAGAATCAAACTGGCGCCCATCGCAACAGTGAGTATGTTTCCAATATTAATGCTACTTAATTTGTCTTTAATGAATGCTACAAATTCAGAAATTTTTTCCTTAATTCCGCCAAAAACATTCCCTATTTGACTTGTCACGCCACCAATGCCGCCTAATAATTGCTTGATATTGGAAACAATTGTCGATTTAGCATTTCCGATAGCTCCGCCAATATTTGATAAATACTTATTTATTCCGGATTTAACGCTATTTAATAATCCTTCTATCGACAGAGAATCCATAGATTTTATTTTTTCTATAAAATCTCCAAATACAGATATGCCTCCTGTTAATTTAGCATAAATGCTGCTTAGTACATTCAGCATTTTACTTTTAAAACTGGTAAGTGCTTGTTGAACTTGAGGCAATGAGTAAAGTTGCTTTATAAAATTATAAATAGCCTTAACGCTGGTTTGTAAGCCCGATATAAGCTTACTTAGTCCATCATGAAGTATGTTATTTGTTGATAACCATTCTTTAAATCTGGCTATTAGATTGCCAACTACCGCAGTAATGCGTAGTACAACACTTCCTAAAGGTGTCAAAAATTTTAAGATTTGCAGCAAAGCGCTTCCCAACGTTTTAAGCACCTGTATGCCAATATTAAGTATCGAGAACACACCTTTAAATACGCTCTTGAGATTATTCGCTGTTGTTTCACTCATTTTGAAATTTGCCGTTAAATCTCTAAAACGTTCGGCAACGGAAGTTACTTGTTCGGCTGTTATCGGCGAAAATACTTCCGAAAACGCCTCTCTGATAGGCTGAAATACGGTCAAAAGGTTTTTGAAAATATTCTCTATACCTTCGATTGCCGGAGTCATCCAATCGAGATTAAGACCTTCGATTTTGCTTACAGCAAAATTACCGATTACTTCCATTGCTTTGGAAACGTCTGCTATAAGCGGGGAAAGCTTTTCATGAACTGTATCTATTACCGGAATTAAAGCGTTAAAAACGTTTTTAATGTTATCATAAGCCGGCGTGGCAAAATCAGCGCCTATTCTCGATAAGGCTGCTCTCACATTTGACATGGCGCCGGAAAACAGCTTATTCGCGTCTTTTGCATGTTCTCCGAACGCGGAGTCCATCGCTGCGGCAAACGTGGCAAAATCTATCTCACCATGGCTTACCATTTCGCGAACTTCGGATTCTGTTTTACCGAGGTATTTTCCAAGAGTCGCCGCCGCGTTTACGCCTCTGCTGCCGATAGAATTCAATTCAGTGGCGAACATTCGTCCGTTTCCTGCGACGGTAGTGAAAATTCTGCCTATATCCTCGTAAGAACTTCCTGTCATTGCCGCGAGACCGGATATGCCTCGCAGTGAGGTTCTCATTGCCTCGCCCGTCTCTATTCCGGATGCCGTTAACTGTGCAGCCACTTTAGCAGCGGCGTCAAGTCCGTACGCCGTATCTTTTACGCCATAATTTATGTCATCTTTTATATCGTCCCAAGCTACGCCCAATCCTTCAAGTTGAAACTTAGCCTGTTCGATATTCTGAGATCTTGTTTTACCGCCTTCAATCAAAGGATCTGTTAAGGCTGAGGCAATTCTTTTGCCCGCATCGAGAGCAGAATTGGTTATTTTAGAAAGAGCGGTCACGCCCATAACCTGCAGTGCGGAAAATTTAACGCCTACGCTTTCAACCGCACGTCCAAGACCGGACATATCTACTTTTTTAGTTACATCACCTATACTTTCAAGTCCCTTTCCAGCGCCTTTAAAGTTTAGGCTTTGCTTAAGCTTGTCCAATGTCGAAAGGCTCGTGCTTACTCCGCTTTCGAACTGCTGGTTATCGAAGTACATTCCAAGAACACGCTCGTCAATAGACCTACTCATATCCTAATAACCTCCTCCCACAGTTTTTTTGCGATTTCATCGAATATAGGACGCAAGGCAGGATTTATGTAATCTTGTCCTTGAACATAGCCGCCTGTTCCGGTTCCGTGTCCATACTGCAAAATAATAGCAATAGAAACTCCTTGATTGATATTCGAGTTGCAAAATATTAGCTCCGCGCTGTTTTCACCCTCTTTTATCTCATAATACCAAGATGAGGCTGTTTTCCCCGAATCAATCGGCGTTGCGGCTGCCAACGCGGTTACTCCTTCTTGCCCATATTTATTCAAAATTTTTAGTTTTATTGCTTTCCTTAATTTTTCGAAATATTTTGTAGCTTTGGAGAAGTCGCCTTTATGCCTGAAACTAATTGTGCAGCTTAGTGTAGGTTTCATGTTAAATCTCCTTCCATAGCTATCCTCTTGTTTTATATTTATTTCGGCGTGCCGCATTCAAAGCCGCACGCTCTCTTGCCGCCTCAGACGCGGACATTTTTTTCGGTTTTCTGCTTTTTATATCGCAAATCCTTATTAGTGTCATAAGCCTGTTTAAATGCCACTTTTGGAACTCAACGGGGATACCGTGTTCTATCATGTAATAATATATAAGCTCACTCGTAAGCAACTGCCCATTGGTATTGCCTTTTCGACGCTCCTTAATTACCGTAGCGGTCATTGGAGACTCGATGTAATCGTTTATAGCCGCAATATTCTCGTTAGTAAGCGAAAAATATACATTCGGATCAACATTTTGCGTAAGAGTCATACATCTTACATAATCAATATTTTCTTCCACCGTTTTCTTTTTGGGCGAGAGAAACGGCTTATGCCACTTGGATTCCCATTTTGAAAGAGAGACGAGAGAATGCTCCAGTGCGAGATGCTGTTCTTTGATGTAAACGAATTCATTGTGTTTTTCGTCCCACAGCTCTGAAGCCGGTACTGTTATATGAAGCATTTTCTCTCCCTCCTCATTTTCAATTTAATTCTGGCTCTCCTTAAGCGCCGGATGGTTCGGATTTTTCATCGCTTCTTCTGCAATATCAGAAGGCATAACCTTTCTGATAAATTCAGCGGCGACTTCAGGATGCTGTATGAAGTCGACAATCATTTCCGAATAAGCCTCTGTCTGCTCGAATTCCTTGGACAATTCTTCCGATTTGATGAATCGTCTGCCGTCATCGGTTTTCTTGCCGTATGCCTTGAGAATTATCTCCTTAAAGCATTTCATAATCGACGGCGTATCGTTTGAATCAACGATTTTCTTGATTGCTTCCGAATAACCGCCGTATACGCCGAACTCCATATCTATAAGCTCGGCTTTGGATAAATTGAAGAAAAAGTCTTCTGTTCTTTTAAACCCGTTATAATCGGTATAAGTGATTGTTTTCTTAATCATGATTAATTTTCTCCTTTCAAAAGTAAAAAGGGGCGAAAACCATGCTTGGAAATCGCCCCCTATCGCTTATTGCATTATTCTTCGTTGAGCGTCAAGCCGGTAAGGCTATATACGCTGACTTTTGATTCCTCATTTTTGGAAACGGTAAATTTAATCTGCTGGGTGTCTTTATCAGTAATACGATAAACACAGAACTTATCGGCAGTCAAATCCACCGCGCCCTTTTTGCCATTAACGAGCTCTGTAGTTACATTCGCTCCTTCGGGAACATCAACTTTCAAGGCGAGATAGTTTCCCGACTGCTCCGATACATCCGAACCGTTGAATCCGGGATATTCGGAAACATACAAAAGCGTTCCCGAAATATCGAATTCTCCGATAACTATACCGGACTGAAGGTCACTTACGTTAAGCCCATATACATCCGTCTCTCCGTCCATGGCGTTTACGGAGAGACTAATTATTCCCCCGCCGAGGTTTTAAAAATCTTTACAAGATCTTCCGGCATCGGGAACTTCGGCTCTGTATCTTCGGAACCGTAAAGCATCTTTTCGAGTTCTTCAAGCTCGCTCTTAACGCAATCCGTGCTGTTGATTTTTATATGTGCGGTAGGATCGCAGCCCTCCCAAGGCACGTCCACCGGAGTAGCTGTAGTCTCCCATGAGAAAGTAATTGCCTCCGGATCTTCGTTTATTGTTCCGTATTCCTTGCCGCTCGGCGAAGCCTGCAAACCGTAAACAAGGTGAATCGTATAGCCATGCTTGCTGCCTTCCGTGTCATTGCCTATCTCTGTTCTGTAACAAAGTCCGAACGGAAGTCTTCTCTGCTGTCCGACGGTTACACCTTTTCCGACTTTAACCGCGCCGTCACATTCCTCAAATTCCGGCGGATATGTATATGCCTCGATTGTCGCGCCGAACTGTTCAGCCGACATAAGGTTGAGGTATTTGATATTATCCGCATAAAGCGGCGTAGGTTCTCCGCCGGACGGGTTTTCATTAACGGCAGTCAAACCGTTCCACGCAACGCCGCTGGCATACTGTCCGTCCTTGTAAGGAAACAATACGCCTTTAGAAACGCCTGTTTCGTACAAGCGTTCGCCAATCTGATCCCATTTAATCTTAGCCATGTTATTTGTCCTCCTTAATAATAAATTGTAAAAACATCATGATTGAGATTGTCCGCGACATAGTGCCTGTCAAATTTACACTTCGGAAGAAGTGATACTTTCTGAACTATCGCGCTGTCCGGATCTTTATCAATCACGATAACTTGGTACATATAGTGCTGTAAATACACATCGTTATCGGCAAAGTTATTCCGAATATCGTCTCTGGAATAAACTATTGCCGGATACCGCATACTGACATTTGTGGGAGGCTGAAAATATACTTGCCTGCTTCCGAGTGCTTCACATAATAACTCGTGCAGTTCAAGTCGTCTGTTCATTGTACTCGCCTCCCAAAGTCAGAATTAACCTCGGATACTGGACGTCAACCGAAGAAATCTTCCATTTGGCGCCCATATACCGAACGTATCTCATAGAATGGAAATTCTCATTGGCGTACGGATCGGCTACTATGCTGATTTCGTTATTAACGTTAATATCGTCGTTAAGTCCGATTCCGTCTTGAAGTCTTCGAATATTGCGGTTCACGTCTCCGTAATATTCTCTCTCCGTGATGTTCTCGACCCAGACTCCCGGAGCGGTTTCTGCCATTTCGGAAAAGCCGATTTTTCCGTAAAATTTCGCCATTTTGAATTTTCCTCCTTAAACAGGCGTAGGACCATTGTCTCCATTTGCCAACTCACCTTCGGGCATTGTCGGGATATTTATATCTTTGCCTCGCCTGATAGTAATCTTTGCCGTTTTATCGTCAGCCTCGCTGACCTCTTCTGTCTCAACGCTCACGGCGCTTGCGATGAGACTACTCATTCCCCCGCGACAGGCTCCTCCAGAGCGATAGCCGAATAAACGCGTGTAAGCGCACCGGAAAGTCTTGTTTCCATGAGGTACTTGTACTGGTTGAAGTCAATGTCGAAATCATCGAATGTCGTGATTTCTCCGCCCTTTGTCGCGCCCGCATGATAATCATCGAGATTTACGAATATGCCGAGAAGCTTATGTTTCTTCTGATTCTTGTCTGTACGCTCCAGTCCCTCGAACTGCTCTACAGTGTGGATTTCGCCGACATTCAGCGCCGCTGCCAAGTCGCTCTTTGAATCGTAAATGCGTCTGCCGTTCATATCGCGCGCGAGAAGCATCACATTGAGTAAATGCGGCGTGCAGAAGAAATCAAGCGAACCGCTGCCCTTATAATCCTCGCGCGCATACAGAGCCGCGGTAATGATAGCTTCCGCGTAAATGTAGTTTTCGCCGAAATTTGCGCCTGTTCCGGTGCCTTGAAGCTCTTCCTTCGCCTTTTCGATATCAACATCGGCGTGAATTGTGTAAAGGTCATCATCGTGCCAAATTGAGCGAATATGCTCCTCGGAGATCTTACCTTCATCACCATCGTCGCGACCATCGCCGACCATAACAGCGAGTGCGATTTCCTCATTGAGAAGTTTGCGCATAATATTGAACTGGTACTCTACGACGTTGAAGTCCGTAATGTCGATAACATCGTCGCGCTCCAGCTTGTCCTTAACGTAAACCGTCTGCGGATCGGTTGTTCTGCTGAGCAGCTTAACGTTCGCCATATCATTCTTCTTTGAGCCCTTTGTCTTGTATCCGAGCGCTCTTAAACCTTTGTCACGAGCGTCGATCTGACGGGTACGAACACGGCTTATCGGACTCTTGTGCATTTTTGTCATTACCGTGGAGACCCATGTCTGATCTCTTGTCAAAAGCTCCGGAGCGCCGGGATAAACATCCTTATAATCCGGAAACAGCTGTTCTATGCTCTCAAAGCCATGAGAGAGCGTATCTTTATGTTCTTCGATGTAAAATTTGATAGCGTCCTGAAGGCTGCCTACGCCCTTAGTCTTTGCCAACGCTATAATTTCTTGCTGCGCCGCGTGAGACAGAAAGTTCTCGTTCTCCTGCTCATCGCGGTCAAAAATGTTATGTTTCATTTCCTTATCCTCCTCATCATCTTTGTCATCATCGTCAGATGCACCCGCTTTTTCCAGAGCCGCTCCTATTAAATTTTGTACAACTTCTTTCTGCTTTTCAGTCAAAGAGTTGACCACATCCTCAAGAGTCTCTTTATCTTCGGGATTATCCTCCGATTTTTCCTTCTTTTCTCCTACCTTATCGGTGTTGTCTTCCTTCTTATCGTCCGCATGATATAACGAAAGACTTTCTTCTCCTGTATAGATGAAAGCCTCTTCATCGGATTCTTCTCCGTGTACCATAACGGAATCTATAAAGGCTCCGGGATTTGCGCCGGCAAGTACCAAACTCACTTCTCTGATAACACCGTGCATAACCTCTGAGCCCTTCTGTTTAAGCTGGTTTGCATAAATTGATAACGACACCACATCGCCATGCTGAACCAGCATCTTCGCGTTTTTGCCCTGTTCCGTATCATTGAATGTACAATAGGCATAAACGCCTTCATCGCGATTTTCAAGCTGTGCATGACCAAGCACATTGAATGCTTCATTATGCTTGTGATTCCATACAAGCGGAACCGTCTGTCCATCATTATGCTTGAACGCGTCTTTCATGATTATCCGACCATCGGAGCACTTAAGGTTATTCCTTGTAGCCCAACCGCCGAAATCATACGTTTTGTCCATTTTGATTTTCCTCCTCCTTTTGAGTTGTTCCATTGTCCGCCGACATCTGAGTGTCGGGTTTACTGATGTTGCTGTTCCTCAGTTCATCAGCTTTCGGGTCGTCTGCGGGTTTCATTCCGATAACTTGACGAATTTCATTTGACGTCATAATCTCGTTACGCGTAAACTTATCGGCGATTTCCGCTATGTCAGCAACAGGTACGAGTTTGAACGGATCATTATAGAACATGATAGTCTGTCCCTGAGAGCGAGCGGTTTTTGTAAGAAATTTACGCTTCATCTCATTGACGATAGCCGAAACAAACGGCTCCACGGTTCTGTTGAGATAATTCAGCATTGTCTTCTCATCGGCTGTACCATCCAATACGCTCTGAGTGATACCTAACTGGCTGTAAAGCATACTCGTCAGATATTCAATCTGCTTCATCAGATTGTTCTCGATGGGTCGATTAAGCTGAGTTATTCTTTCCGTGCCGTCTGTATAGGCAATACCATATTTCGTGCCCGAAAGCTGTTGCTCTATTTCATCACGGCGGGCTCGCGCCTGCTCTCTTCGAGCCTGAGATTTTACAACATACGGAAGCTGTATAATAAGGTCAAGCTTTCCGGAACCGCTTTGCTCATCGATAGCATCCAAAAGCGTCAGCTTGCGTATAAGTCGCTGCATTGTCGAACTCGACTCGTTCATCACCACGTAAAACGGATTCTCTATAATACCGACAACTTTTTTAGGAAGTAAAAGATCTTCCTTTAATCCCGTGTTATCGTTATACACGCGAACCCGCACATCACGCGGATACCAGTCGACAATTTTACCCGTGCGCATTGTTTCAATCTCATATGAGCCTGAAACTTTCGGGTCTATGGATGTGTCAATCGGAACAATTGCCACACAACCCTCGTCCATCATCGAAAGCGCTATATCCTGTATAAACGCTCTCGATGTCTGGTCAATGTTGGCTTCCAGTGTAAGACAATTATTAAGCGGTGACTTCTTCGCCTCCGTAAATCTGCCGTTATCGTCGAGCTGAACATGCTGTATGGTCATAGAAGCGATATCTAATGAAAGCCGATTGTAAATAGCCGTGATGATTGAACGCTCGTTTCCGCGCGTCAATCGCGGTCTGTCCGGTCTATATGAACTCGGAACCCCGACACCCGCATAATAATTTGTAGGGTCCCGGTTGTTCTTGAAAGCGTTCCAGCCATGTTTTAATCTGGAACCAAGTGCTAATTCCATGTGATTTCCTCCTTAATTTTAGGCATAAAAAAAGAACCGCCGAAGCGGTCGATCATTCAAAAGCATCTCTATTTAATTTATAAGCGACATAAGCGTCCATCATAGCCGCCACGGGGTCGATCTTTTGCTCATATCGCTTTTTGAAGAGCTTTCTGTTTCCATTTGTATCCTCCAAAGTAATAGCGTTTCCCATGGCAAATGCCATAATCTCCTCGTCGAACAAAAGCATTCGAGATTCGGAAAGCTTCTTTAATTCTCCTAAAGGAACGGACTCTGTCTTAGCTCCCTGTATAACCTTAGTGATTCCGAACGGACCGTTTTCCGTTTCCCACCGAGCCACAAAGTCTTTAGCGTTATACGGGTCATATCCAAAGCAACGGACGTCATATTCCATTTCAATAATATAATCGTCCAAATCCTCGTATACCTGCATCATGTCAAGTACAGAGCCTTCCTGAACGATAAGAGTTCCTTCTTTCTTGAATTCTTCGTATTTCGCTCTCATTGCAGCCGGTAACTTGTGTTCAGTGAGCTCCGAAATATAAGCACGAGCCTTAATGCCAAATCTGCCGTCGGAAAGCGGAAATAAAAATACAAATGCGCAGAAGTCATCTCCGCGCGATAAGTCTGCTCCAAGCGCACAAGGCATCTGCCAATAATCGCGCTTCTTATGAGGAAGGGTTTCTTCGTAAGTAAAGAAATACGTATAACCCTCCATCGGTATTCCGAAACGCTTTGCCAAAATATCATTACGCGCTGCCGGTGCGTTTTCCGCTCTTTCAACGTCTCGCTGATATGTTTCGTAGCTCACGGTTTTTCCAATGTTCGGATTGGCTTTAATCCATAATTCGGGATTTGCAACCTCGTCTACGGAGTCGAGCTTATACCACCAGATAGAAACATGCTTTGCCGGATAATCACCCTTGAGAATGCTTGCCAATTCCATTTTGATTGTATCTCCCGCTCCGTTACGAACAGTTCCCTCCGAGCTTGTAGCTATTATTATGTAATCATCAACTTTGGAAGCGCCCTGCTCGATAGCTCCGACAACGTCCTCTCTAATGTCGCCGGAAAGCCATTCGTCTACGGTGGCTACTTTTACCCTCAAGCCCTGAAGTTTGTCAATCGACATCGGACGAATTTCAATCAGAGAATTAGTCATAAAATTCTCAATGCCTTTTTTAGTCGACGCAAGTTTAACTCTGTCCGCCCGAGAACCGGTAGTGTTCTGTAATGAACCTTCAGTTAAAAATTGAAATAACGGTCCTCTTGCTCGAATAATCGCGGTTTTTATCGGAGAAATAACCTCTTCCGCCAACTTCATGGTCGGCGCTGTTGTTATCTGCTGCGTGGTAGAAGTGTCCACATTCTGTTCGTATGACTGAACGCAAGAGTCGTAAAGCGATTTTGCCGCACCTCTGCCGACAATCAGGTATTGTTTGTTAATAAGCCGTTTCTTTATTCGCTTATACACATATCGTCCGCCTCGCCCATTTTCATTTGGCTTGTATATGCGTTTTTCTTCAAACTCGTACCAACCAAATATCTGCTCGCCCCACAGCTTAAAGCTGTCGAGCATCTTTAAATCGGAGCCGTCGGTAAGCGTCAGTTCGCTCTCGCAATAGTCAATCCACCCTTCAACCGCCTTGTCGTCATAGTAAACATCAGGGTCGGCTATAAGATCGTCAATACGGTTCATTTCCAAAGAAATTTCATTACAAACCGGAATTTCCCCGCGAATTACGGCATCTCGAAACATGCCGTAATATTTTGGTACAGCAGTATTCGATAATGCCATGTGTTACACCTACTTATCTTTTTGTCCTTTTTTTGGATTAACTATCTCGGATTTAAAGATTGAATTTACCGCTTTGCCCATACCATAAGTAGTCAGTTGAACAGCTATGTTTTTACCCGACTTTTCTAAAACATCCATCATAAACGCTTTGCCTCTTGACGTTCTCTCTTTCATTTCAGGCTTAGAAAGGTCTTTATAACGTTTTTCCAATTCTAATCTCGAAATAGCATCTCTGAGTTCAGAGTCGGTCATAGACTTTATGTTTTTGGGCTTTGATTTTTCCTTATTATCGTGCTCTTTTTTCTTATCATCAAAAACTTTGGTTTTCTTTTTTTTTGATACTGTTATTGGATACGGCGGACCATTTCGTTTACCCCACTTCATTCCGAGAATTCCGTGGTGGTATAATTCTTTGTAATCCATTTTGATTTTCCTCCTAATTAATATTTTCCTCCGTCCAGAACGGCATTAGGGTCTGTGACCGATGAAATTGTACCGTCGCTGTCTACTTCTATGTTTTTGCCTATCTTAACGTGTCCGAGCTTCTCTTCCGTTGCAACAGTAGATTCATGTTCGTCAAGCGTATTACCGTTGCTGTCATATTCGCCCTGCTTGGAAGGGTCGACTGCTACATTTATTCTCCACTCAAATTCGTTTATTGAACGCTGCAAAGCGTCTATCGCCGCAGAACTTGCCGGCGGGTCAAACATGAGCCGTACTTTCTGATACACATATGACTTGATCATTTCTATCTGTAAGTTATCGGGAACGAAATCTTTCCATAGTGTATCTGCTCCGCTGATTACAAATCCTGTCGGAGGTCCGACACCGAGTTGAGTCAGAACCGATAATGCTGAATTGATGTGTATAATGATGTCGGCATCGAAGTGTTCGTAATCTTTCGCTATGCCAAGCAGCTTCTTTATTGAAGTCAGAATACTATCCTCGCTCATAATAATCACCTCTCTTTTCAACGTTTCCACGGGCAGGTATCATTCCTGTGCCGTTCAACCGGAGCAGAGTCCAACAGTTTCTCATCTCCGTAGTGTATAGCATTATGCGTTCTATGTGTAACGCAAATTAAATATTCAGGATTTAGCAGAAAATCGCTTGACACTCGGAAGTCCTCAAGCATTATCGGATTCATATGATGGATTAGAATTTTTCCGTAAATATCATAGCCGTCAACACCAAGGTCGCAGCCGTTATCGCGGACTATTACTTTATCGCGGACGGATTTCCATTCGCGCGATTTATAAAACCGCTGGTTAATGTATCTGTCAAAGCCGAAAGTGTCTTTTCCTACTTTGCCGTTCAGGCATAAATATTGAAAACGCTCATCAAAAGTCTTAAGCTCCGATAGCTCGGAATATGTTTTAATATTCATCGTATTCTTCATCCTCATCATTCTGCCCGCTATAGCGTTTCATAGCATTCATGGCATTTATGTACAGCTCCTCCAATCTCTTGTCCGACTGTAGGGACTCTATCTTAGCCTCTGCAAGCCGATTTTGCATCTTCAAAGTTTCCTTTTCTATCTCGGCTTTGGTCGAACCGAGTTTCAAAAAATGAGTTATCAGCTGTGACGACGCTGTTCCGTCTCTGAGTTTCTTCTCGGCTAAATCCATTGCCAAAGAAATCATCTGATTTTCATGTGCCTCCGGAGTCAGAGCGGGGCGCATTTTTCTTGATGATTCCGATGTTCTTGGTCTCCCCATACTTTCTGTCTCCTTTCTTTTAAAATATACATGATTTTGGTATAGTTCGACAAACTTCAACAGTACTTAAGTAGGCTCATAAAACACATTTATGATATACCGAAAGGAGATTTTTCGAAAAGCAATGCGGATAATGAAGCTTTTTTTTAACGTAAAAAATATACCATGGTCTTATGAGCCCACTTAAATACTGTTTTGTATCCATAAAATCTGAAAAACGAATTTCAAAAATCTTCCCCCCGGGGAATTTTTTAGGACCGGCGCGATGCAGGGAGGGGGTGGATTTTTAAAGCACCCCCCTCTATGTCTTTTCAACCCTACATCTTTATAAAAAGGTATCGGTATGACAGATTTTAAACTTTTTCGACCGATTTTCGCCTTATTTTTTTATAAATATTCATGAAATCATACTTAATAATCTCATCAATAGCGCGTTCAATCTCTTGTTTGTTCTCATCATCTGTGAATTGGTCAGAAGTTCTTGCCACCCGTGCCAGATATGAGCACGAATTGTACCCTTTTTGCACATCAAACAAGAACCATTGATTAAAGTTTTTGAACGGATTGTACGGATTATCTATTGTTGTCAGTGCACAATCTGAAACCATGAGTCAATCACTCCTTTCAATTCAAATATTTCGATACAGTTGTCGTAGAGCAGCCAATAGCTTTCGCTATCTCCGCAATAGTATAGCCCGAAGCCTTCATAGATGAGATTTTACTGATTTTAGCGTCACTTAAAGCTGTTCTTGTTCTTGGAGTTGCTCTTTCTCTAAGCTTATCAACATCAGTGTGATTAAGTATCTGCTTTAATACATTCTCACTGACAGCGCCCGATTGAATCGCTTCCCATTCTTTATCTGTAATGTCTACAGTTGTGCGTTTAGCTCCGACAGACAGCCGAGCCTTAACCAAAGCCTGCTGACTTGCCTTCTTAATCTCACTCTTAGTCATATCGGGGTTGGTTTGCTTCTTAGCCCTTATTACGGAGTTAGCGATAACCTGCGCCTGTCTTTCACGAGGAGCATTCATTAACGCAACTTTAAGTTTATCATTAAGAGACGCGACTTCGTGACTGTACGTTGTTTTAGCCGAAGTGCTGTATTTGATTCTTCCTGTATTGACCATTTCTTTACGAGCTTGATTTGCTAATGACTTCATCTTATTAGCATAATCAGCGTAAGCTCTTTCCTTAGGATTGTCCAAATCGGAGACCAAAGAGTAAGCGTCATCAGTTTCAGCCATCTTTGTGCTCTTCTGAGTACGAACCTTGATGTTTCCTTTTTTATCGGCGTACTCTTCATGTACTGTATTCCATATCAAAGAACCTTCTGGCTTATCAGGATTATACCAACTCTTACCCGGTTCATTGACTTTAGGACTGCCTTTACGTTTCTCAACCTGTGTCTCCGACTTCGCACGAGAGATAAGAGTAGCCGCTCCCTCGTGGTACCGACCGTTCTCATCTACCGTACCCTGATACTTCTTTTTAAGAGCCGCTATGTTGTTATCAGACTCGCTCTTCTT
Source organism: uncultured Clostridia bacterium (assembly GCA_947623955.1). Classification (GTDB taxonomy): domain Bacteria; phylum Bacillota; class Clostridia; order UBA1381; family UBA1381; genus Hominilimicola. The sequence goes on from CANQIP010000001.1 coordinate 133,771, forward strand.
ATAGTCGAGACGATGTTTCTCCGCGTCAATAACAACCATACTATGCTTAACCGCTCTGGCAAGCTCATCGGGGGTGGCACCTTTCAAAGTCATATCGGTGATAAGGTTGGAAATAATACCCATTTCGGTCTGGGTATTCTTCATAACCTTCATGCCCTTGCGCTCCGGATATTCCATCTTCGGATCAAAGCCCTTAAGCTCTTCAAGCGGAGGACGTGATGTAATCTTTACCTTACTGCTGAATGGTATCACCATAACCGTATCGCCGTCAAAATCAGCTCCCGATAAGATACTTGCCACCTTACTGTTGATACCGACAGCATCCTTACTGTTTCCTATGGTTTTTCTTGCCTCGGTATTTTTGTTCTTAACAGTGAGTATGGGAATCTCAAATGTTCCGCCATGGGGGTATCTTACAAGAGCTACCGTCTCACCCTCGTTATATGTCGGAGCATAGACTTCGTTATCCTTTAGCGATGTAACAGGAAGAATAACTCTGTATTTCTGTCTTGGCAGAGCTGCCGCCTGCAAATGAACAGCGGCAGAATCGCAATCATCGGCGAATGATTTAAGTAAATTCTTCTTAATTGTCGGGTTGGTCAGTGAACAAATCTCATCAAACTCCGCCACTTTATCTGCTGCAGCAAGATTGAGTTGTTTCTTCACCAACGGCAAAGGTTGTTTTGATAAGAACTGTGATGGCAAATGGTCACTCCAATCGTTCCAATCGCCTTCTTCCGCACGCTTGTTGATAAGCGACAGCCTTTCGTTCCCGTCTTCGTCTATGTAATAACTTTGACCGCCATGCTCTTTAATCAGTGAACCGAACGGGTTATCGGGATCGCTGCTTATCTTCTTCAACACCTCTTTAGTGGGCGTGCCGAGTTTTTTATTGGTGTTAAACATAACATCGACGCCTTCAGGAAGGTCGTCGGAATATACAGCCATACCTTTCAAATAATGGGTTCCGTCTACAAGTATTCTAACTTGAGCATAAAGCGAATCACCAAGCGATAAATCATCAACACCTCTCCGAAGTTCTATAACTCCGTCTTTGTCGATGCCGCCTTCCTCGGCATAACGTATCTTAAGCCTGCTCGAATCCATACTTTCGGGATACACAAACGATTTCTTAAACGTTTCGCCGTCGTCATAGGAAATATAATCTTTCAAAGAATGAATGTTCTCATAGTTATAAAATTCCTTATGCTCCGTTCCCGGAGGACAGATTACTTTGATGTTTGTCTGCTTTCCGGGATTAGTAACCTGCGGAACGCCTCCGCCGTATACGGGATAACCTTCAAGCTCCAAAATATAAAGAGCCTCGTTAAGTTTTTCCTTTGATACGCCAAGCTCTCGTTCCACGCCGGTTCCGACGTCAATCATTCCTTTCTCATCAACCTGTTGTTTCAGAAATTCTGCCGTTTTTCTCGCCTGATTCATACGGGCTTCAGAATCTTCATTCAAAAGCGAACGAACGGAGGAGTCGTTCTCGAACCCCATTTTCTTGGCAATTTCATTAAGACTGTATCCTTTTTCACGAAGTCCCTTAGCCTCATCAACAAGCAAGGTACGGCGTTCATCTTTTGCCAAGCTCATCTGAACTCGAAATTGAGTGGTACTCAGTCCCATTGATTTGGCAATAGCGGTATCGCCCGTCCATGTTTTGCCTTTTTCATCGGTGTAACTGAAATTCTGACCTCTGAGCTCGTCGACACGCGCAAGAAAATCGCCGCTGTGTTGATACGGATGTTCTCCCGAACCCCAAGGATACCGTCCGGAACGACGCTTTATACCGTAATGCATCAAAATATCTTTTGCTGTTTCGTTCACGGCTTACCCCTCCTGTTCTCTGATTTTAGATATAATTTTGTCAAAGCTGATAATCTTATCAATAATCGTCATAATATCATCAGCTTCCGGAATATGGACAAGAACCTCGTCAGACTGATAAAGCCTTAACTCAATATCAATATCAGAGGGTTTGGTTTTGTACTCCAAACAAAAAAGAGCAGCATATATTTCAAGCTGCTCCATATGAGCCGGAGTAACTCCGGTTTTCAAATCGTGAATACGAAGTTTCCTGTCGCGGAACGAAATAGCATCTGCTGTTCCGAAACAATTATCGGAAAAATATAATATTTGTTCCGGTGTCATTTTGTAACCTATTGCATCGTTCACATATAAGTTCAATGTTTTCCGAGATTTCGGAAGCTTTTGTCCGAGTCTGATACATTGAGCCGCAAACGCGTGTAGTTCCGTACCCCTTTGAACTGCAATATAATTTGAGTATGCTTCCTTTACTTTGGATTCACTGTAATTGATCCAATGGTATTTACTGGCGCCGAGAAAGGCGTGCTGCCCTTCGAGAGCCAAATGCTTGTTGAAGTTCATTTAATACTTCCTCCTTATTTTCGGGACAGATAAACCGAGAGAATGACATCTCGTTCATCTTTCCGACATAATATTCTTGATTTGGTTGCTTTTTAGCTCCCGCGCTTCGTTTACATTCCAAAGAAGCCCATTTGTCCTCATGCAGTATGAGCAAATCGGGATAGCCTTGAACAGAGTCATTTTTAATAACCAAGCACTCCGGAAACAAGCTTTTGATTTCTCTAATAAGTTTAGATTGAAAATCCCTCTCCAACATAAGACTGAGCCTCCTTTTAACAAATATAAAAAGAGGAGAATAAGCTAAAAATGCCTATTCTAACCTCTCTCTTCATAAAAGAACATGTTTTTTTCGCGTGGAAAATAAAAAGCGGAAAATATAATTTTTCCGTTTATGCCCATTTGCCCGCTTTTTTTCGCATATTATATATAATTTATTACTTTTTTCTTCGCAATTAATTAAGATAAAAAGTGGGTTTTTGACCAAAAACACCCGAAAACCGCATAGCTAAGCCATTTTTTCAAGCCCATTTTTGATTTTAAAAGTGGGCTAAAAGTGGGCTTTTGACCACATTTATGACCATTTTTTCAGATTTCTTAATAATTTTGTAACAATTTTTGACCATTCTTCCAAACAAAAGTGGGCTTTTGACCATTTTTTAAGTCAAAAACGGGCATCATTTCAGCAAAAAATAAGAGCGCAAGTTTGTCTTACGTTCTTAAATTTTGTTACCTTTCCATCACCAAATTCATATATCGATTGCCTTCCGGAGTATTGAACACTCCTTTTAATACCACATTCCTACGCTTTTCGTTTAACGATTTCCCCGATTCACTTTTATAACGATACTTCATATCGTCAAATTTGCGCCTGATTTCTTTGTTAATTTTCAGGTATCGGCGCCTATGTAAAAATATCCGTCTTTTATGGCGGCGATATACCCTTATTACAGCGTTTGTGATTATCGCTATAACAAAAAAGGCTGCTATATAGCAGCAAATCGTAAAAATGTTTAATATAATAATACTCGTATTACTCATTGTTTTTTTCATCCTCCATATCCTATTTTTGTGTACAGTAGGCTTCCTCAGAATTTTTTATTGTGTTTATATGGTCTTGTTTCATTGAAAGCCATTTTTTCATTGATTGATTTTTCCAAATCAATGCCATAATAATCTGCCATTTCAAAACATCTAATTACGACATCTGCCAATTCAGATGGGATACCCTCCGGTTTTCCATCAGAAGAATTATAATACGTTTGCGTCGCTATATGACCGACGCGAAATTCCTCCAGCACCTCTGAAACCTCGCCATGTATTAGCGCAATGAAATCTGTAGCCTTTAATGGTTCATCTCTAAACCCATGTGCCGCGCTCGTTTTCCCTGCAGCTTTTATTAATTCTTGCAATTGTGACATTTCTAATCCTCCTTCTCTCCTATGATAATTTCGCTATACGGCAAAGTCTTGATCCATTTACAGAACTCCCGCCATTCATCAAGTTTATGATCCATGCGATATTTATAGATGCTGGCAAGGACTTCGTAATTCAGCATAATAGTACGCTTTTGGTTGTACGAAGACGGCAGTAGTTGTATCATCTGCCACCAATATATTTTATCTTTGGTTTCCAAGTAGTATTCGCGACACTTATTGAGCATCGCAATCGTGAAATTCAATAGAGCAGAAGGACTCCAAGATAACTTTATCTCATCGGTTACTTCGTATTCCAAACGACACTCACGAGGTTCATCGTCAATGCTGACGAGATGTTCGGTTGAGAAATCATCTCTGGTAAATTTCTTATCTGCAATCTTGTGCATGGTAGAACATGAATTCGCTACTGTGCCGACCTTATATGTGTCAAACTCCTTCCACCAATATAATGGAGCGGTAATATCAACGTATACCGTAATCATTCGGCGATACTTCGCATGAACTGGACCACCTCTGGAAAGTCTCATCATTAAGTCATGGTCATTCCGACCCATTATGATATCCTCGTCATGATTAGTTGGTCCCGAATTTCCGCAAATATCGTGATACTCACCATCGATATTAAATGTACTATCGCTCCTATCCCAACTGTTCATCGGATTCCGCATTCCGCGAATCGCCGCCTCCCAGCCGAATACTTCTGTTTTTTCAAGTTTAATCATATTTTTCTCCTTTCCATTTTTATTGCCTCTATTAAATCTATGTATCGGTCTATATAATCTAACATCATTATCTTGTTGTGTTCGTTACTGAATTGACCCACCAGTTCTATATTCATGTTATGTTTATTATTAATCATCTCATCCATTGAAACACCAATGGCTTCGGAAATTTCTCTTAGTTGCGATGGTGATAACATCAACCTTCCGTCAAATATACGCCCTATATCCTTAAGCGAATAACCGGTGTTTTCCGAAAACTTCTTAATATCAGAAACTTTGCTTTTTATATACGCTCCCAGTTCCATAAAATACATTTTAGAACCTCCACAATAGATTATTATATGAATATAATATTATCTGCATCGACCCGTTTAACTTGTCCATCCTCAAGCTCTACAATGGCATTGATTTGACTGCGTACTCCGGCAGGAATATGACCTTCTAATGAATCCGCCTTAATTAGTAGAGTCGGCTCAGAATAATGCTCCCAGTCAATAAACTTTGCAATCTTATCAGAGTTTCTTATTTTACATTTACGTTGGGGCACCATCTCGTTTGCCTTCTCGGATATAATACGCCAGATTTTCCTGATTTCCACATCTGAAATATACGCCTCGCGTTCTCTTCCGTCAATCAGTATTTTTACAGTTATCATTGCATCATTCACCCTCTCCCCAAGGTTTCGCTGAACTCTTTCTTATTATGCCTTTTAGCTTTTGCTCCTCATCAAATTCTTTCCGTTTCCGTTCGTACAAGGCTTTTATCCTTTCAGGATTGTCAGTGATAATATCGTACTCATCACCGGTAAAGCCCGGCGGCACATCTTCCTTATACTCTATGTAAACTCTCTCAGGTTCCACGGGCGGCATATAAGGAAACTCTATCTCCTTTCTAAACCTTCTACTCGTAAACCAAGTTATACCGCCGTTATCAGATACTATATCAGCGTCAACATCATGATATCGCACTGTATTATCGTCCAAGTCAACCGCTTTAAAGACACTGGGACATCTTTTATTCTGATATACAGTAACGCCATTGGCGTGTTGTTGACGAGGAGGATCCCACTCATTATCCTCTCCTGTTAGGGGAGAAAGAGGTCTAAATCGCAGCAATCTATCCAAAACCCATGTTGTATATCCCGCTGAAAACCCAGAGAATCCTTGCTTATTGAATACCTCGATAATTTCCAAAATGCTTTTATTTATTGCTTTTTGTTCCCCATCTTTATCGTTTTTCTCAAGTCTTGATAATTCTGATTTTGTATATTCTACTAAATCCATGTTATTTTCTCCTTTCTCAAATATAAAAATACCCCAAACCGTTTTTGCATGATCTGGAGTATTATAGATTTTTATTGTTCCACTATCTCGAACACTTCCGGAGGACATAAGTACTCCTCTCCGCTATCGTCGATAATTCGATACCAACCATTTTCAACGGCAAGCACGGGATAAATTTTGTCGCGCGTTACAACAAGAAACTTTGTTTTGCCATTCCATTTTACTTTCATATATATTCCTCCTATTTTTTAATTTTATTATTTTTCTCCCATTAAGAATTTTTTGGTATCCATACATGCCAGTCGCAGGTCAAGCGGAGTAGTCGAGGCTTCTCCATAGCCGATAAAACTGTTTTTATCATCTATGTAAATATCCGCCCATACTTTACGAGTGTCTCCACCGTACATTTCGATAATTTCCGGCAGGTTCTCATTGACAGCATCGAACAACAATCCCTGCTCTGCGCACCACATTACAGCCTTGATAAGAGGCTGACCGCTGCGGCAAGACCATAATATAATTTTATTCCCTTGTTGTTTCAGCTTTTTAACCGCGTCAAGAATATCTTTTTTCGGTTCGCCAATTTCTGGAAATTTATTTTCGCATAAAGTACCGTCGAAATCGACAGCTATCACTTTTCCGGTCATTTGCTCTCTCCTTCCGTAGTGTTCTTCGGCGAAAGCTCTTCTAAAAAATGCTGACATTCTTCGCATCTTTCAATCGACATAACAGTTCCGAAATCATTTACCTTTAGGGTTAAAACCCTGTTAAAAGCTCTACAAATAGAATATGTCGTTTTTCTATCGGTGGAAGCCTCTTCAAAACAAATACAACTTTTCCCGCATTTGTCCGGTATTTTTATCTTAATTTCTTTCATTTCGTTTTCTCCTTTCTGACGTTCTGACACGTCAGTTAATCAACTCGAACATACCGTTATCAAAATCATAACTGAGATTAACGTTCGGATTATCCCGTATAATACTAATGTCGATATTTGGATTATCCCATATAATTCTTAGCTTTTGTTCCTTTGCTAATTCGGAGCTGCCGGGTATAAAGACCTCTATTTCTTCAACCATATCGACTACGCCGGTTTCTCCGCAAAGATGTTTCATGTTATTAGTAAAACCAAACGGAGTATGTATATATTCGATGTTGTTAGTTTCAGGAGTTGTATCGTGTTCAAATTCCTTTACCATATCATTCCATTCACGAACACGCACTTTATCTCCTTCCTTAAACTTTTTCATTGTTTTTTCCTCCTTTCAATTACCTTTTTGTAACAGCATCGAAATGCTTATCGGAATATAATTCCTTAACAGGCGTACCCGCTACACCCGCCGAATCCTTTGAATCGGTAGCCTTGAAATATGCTCCTTCCTTCTGCGGATACATGTATTCGAACATTAAATAGTTCGCAGCGTCGCATAAATATTCCGTATTGCCGGTATCCTTATACTTTTTCACGCATAATTCCATGGATTCCAGCGCGTTTACAAGTTTCATGCCGAAGTTGTCAGCTGCCGTACCGTATTTATAATAGCTTGTTCTCACACGGTTCTGACGCAGCTCGTCAAATCTGTCGCTGTATTCTTTTGGCATTTCTTTCCCTATTTTGCTCATAAATATCCTATCCTTTCATACAAATAATCAAATAATTAACCAGCATCATTAACATACCTATCGTAGCCAATACTACGATAAAAAGATCTATGACATGACCGCTTTTTTTATAATCATTAAATGCTCTACTAAAAAATAAAGCTAATATCATCATAATTAATATAGAGCCAAAACTCATATTTCTTCTCCTTTCATTGCTATATAATCAACGGCAAATCGTTGTGGGTCAGCAATTTCGCGTATCCGCTTTGCCATTTCAACAGTTGCCTGATTCCGTTCATCAAAGGGTACATCCGCCATTTTTTCAATGGTAAATATAAACAATCTCATTATTGACTGTTGTAAGGGTTTAGGTCGAGCACAGATTGTTTCAGCGAAGGTTGTCATATCCTGTCCGAACTCGGTTACAAATTCGATCAAATTCCACGCCGTTTTTTTTCGCTTTTCTCGCTTTTTCCTCTTTTAAAGTTATAGCCATAATTTTCTCCTTTCTTTTTGCAACAAAAAAAAAAGACCGTTACATAAGTAACAGTCTTATAACTTGATTATTATGCCGGTACACTCTGTCTGTACAGAGTATCGGGGCAAATATCTATGTCGTCATTCCAATATACACACATGCGATCCAGTTTTACTTGTTTAAAAAACCCAATATTTTTCAAGGGCTCATACATAGAATATTGAAATAACGATTTGGCGTCAAATATTCGTTGTTCACCGTTATTAAACGTAAGTAATAGTTTGAAATCGTCCGTCGGAACAACAGAAGTGGCTCGCGGTCCCAATGGTGATCCATAAATAATTTCATCCATTTAAAACTCCTTATCTAAGCAACTCTTTGGCTATTATTTACGCTACCAGCACACTCTGCTCGTACAACGTATCCGGACAATAATCAATATCGTCCGCCCACATTATTGTTCCGTATTCTACTTTCATCGCCTTAAAGAAATCCCTGTCCTTCAACTTCGAAAATACCTCATACTTAAGCAAAGGTTTTGCGTCAAATTTTCTGCGTTCTCCGTTATCAAACGTGAGCGTTATTTCATAATTGTCATTCGGAATCGCTTCTATTACGCGCGGACCGAGCGGTTCACCATAAACAAATTCATCCATAATATAAACCCTCCTATCTTAAAGGATCAATACCAAATGTTTCCTCGCTATTAACAGCTCTGTTCCAGTTCTCAACCAATTCGTCTTCATGCATAAGTGCCCACGCCTTCACAAAAGCCGATTGTTTTTTCGGGAACTTACCCGAAATAATCTCTCCGTCAAGCCCGAATACTGCTTCCTCACCGCCGTAAAAAGCATGGAAATGCGGTCTTTTGTGCTGCCCGGTGTCACCCCAATTCATTTTAATAAGTATTCCTAAAAATACACTCAACGTCGGCATAATTATCGCCTCGCTTTCTTTATAATTATTGTATCAGATTTTATTACGAATATCAAGTCTTTTCGAAAAAAGAAAGAGCCCTTGCTGTATAAATTTATTCATAGTAAATCGCTCTCCTTTCCATAATAGCCATTGTATTTTTCGCGTCACCACTTAGCAAACCGCGCCTCGTTAAATTTCTTTTTCTCCCGAAGTGCGCGGCTTATTGCCAAATCGATTCCCGACCGCGATTTCATATGATAATAATATAAATCCTTGTACGGCGTATTAAGCCGGTCTATTCGTCCGCTTGCCTGAACCATAACCTTATACGAATAGTTCTGCGAGTAAAATATAATTGTATCGGTCTTAATACAGTTCCACCCTTCGGCTCCAGCGTTGTATTGAACAAGATAAACCCAGCTCTTACTTTCCGGAACAGGCTGATGCTTATGCCCGTTCCATTCGGCTATCTCCACGTTATCGCCATAGCTCAGATTTTTGAGAATTTCCAATTCGTAATCAAAATTGTAAAATATAATTACTTTCGGATGTTTCTCAAACAGTTCAAGCAATGCCACCTGACGCGACTCGTCGCTGTTGACAATTTTGCGGAGCGAATAACAGTATTCTCCGGGCGACTCAATCGGCTTATTCTCCCATGGATTCCAGCGAGTACGAATAACATCTTTGTACTTTGAAATATCATACCTTGTGTATATGTCCTCGTGATGGGAAATGGTTTCTCTTTTGAAATCCATATTCACCAATATACTGTTACGCAGTCGTATAAGCCGCCCGGTGTTCAAATATCTGTCAACCATAGGGAATTTGACGGTTTGTTTGTAAACCACGTGTTCGCGTATGAACTCGGTTTTGTTCTTGTAAAACCCGTTTGCAATAAACACTGGAATATAATCCATCCACGTATCTCCCGGAGTTGCTGAAAGTAGTATCCATTCGTTATTTTTTGCGATTTTCAGAAACGACTTAACCCAAACTCCGGAACCAACCACACGCTGTTCATCAAATATAAAGAACGCGTCTTTGACTTCGGCGTATTTTTTGATGTTATTCCACGAATCCACAACGACCGTATTAGAATATAAGCTTTTATCTTTATGGGTGGAAATAAGGAAGGGCATAAGCTCGCCCTCCCATTCCAGCGTGTCCCTTTTCCGAGCAGTCGTTATAATATACAAATCCTGCGGGGGATCGCCCATAGGCAAATAACCGTCACCCGCCACATAATCAAGGTCTGCCCCTCCGTTTTTGAAAAAATAATAGGCGAGCGCAGTCCGCGATTTTCCGCTTCCCACACCGCCGCAAAGAATACAGCCGTTTTTCATTCTTGACAGAGCATCGCTTTGATAATCGTATAATTTTATCGCTGACATTTTCCACCTCAATATTCGTCCGGGAACAAAATGGTCGTAACGCTTCTGTCCCATTCGGTTATTATCCAGATTGTTTTTTTGCCTTTAGGGTATTTATATACTGCGAGTATTTGTTCTTCATTTTTTAGTGCAAGCTCGTTTATTCTCTTGTCGTCCTCGCAAATATCACCCCAATCGCAATTTTTATAGCGTTCAATCGATCTGTTTACAAATTCTGCGAAACTCAAATCGCTCCTTGCCAATTCGATCCCACGAGTAACAACTATACGACCTAATTCAAATTTAGCCATTTTCTTTTTCTCCTTTCGTCAATTTGCCAACTTTCTGAAATATCCGCCTCGTATACCAAATATTCGAAAAATACATTGGAGTAAACCAGTAGTTATCGGTTGAATCACCGTCCGTAATCGGCTCACTCAGCGCATCACCGACTTTGATGTAACCGGCAACACCCAAAAGAGAAATCTGAATATAACACATCATTGCCGCCGTAAAATCTATATCTTGTCCGACAACAAACAAATGATTCTGAAAATTCAGCTCGATATCATTCAGTTGGTTCTTTACCTCGTTGATCTCCGCAATCAGCATAACCCCAGAACCGCAGCATGGATCATGTACCGATATGTAACCTTGCTCTTTTATTTCTCCTTCAAAATCATGAGTAACAGCCTTAGCCATAAATTCGGAAATGTGATACGGAGTAAAGAATTGTCCATTACGCTTGTTACCCAATCCCAAATCCATAAAAATCGTACCAAGAAAATCCTGCTCCGGATTCTCTTCCAACGCCATAATAAGATGCGCTGCGAGCTCCGGAAACAGGATTTGCTCTTCTTTATTATACTTTTCGATAATGCTCAAATATAATTTTTCACGTTCATCATAATGAGTTTTATCTACAGAATTGGATATGGAACATGCAAGCATCGTGACAAAATCGTTCCATATACTCCAAGACTGATGACTATATGTCAGACTTTTAAATGTTTTCAAGAACTCCTTTTTATAGTCCGATGCCTTATTGTTGTTTTTAAGACGATTATTATCGGTAGGCATTTCCGGTTCTTTTATTATTTCTTTTGGAATTTCTCGCTTTATATTTGTATTCGATTGTGAATTACTGTTTACAATCCGTTCTCTTGATTCGGTTTTATACTTAGCATTCCAATCGCGCACTTTTTTCCAAAAATTCATTTATGGTTCACCTCCGCAATCAAAATGGAACATAATTGGGATCGTCTTCGTCCGGACCTTCCATTTCCGCATACTTAGCCGCGAGTTCGTCTTCCTCAATGGTTACGTAAAGGCTTTTCAGGTATGCTTTTATGCCTGTCTTACCATTTACTTCCCATGAATACGGTCGTATTGTCATGTCGACGCTACGGATTTCCGCATAATCAAGCGATTCGACCGAATCCTCATCAAGCAACGTCTGTCTTCCTCTGCCCGTAATCATAACGATTTTCGGCGGTCGATTGGTATAATTTACCGCCACCTGAATATAATGAGTCGGTTCATCTCCATCATCTCTGGGAGACAAAACTCTCACATTCCAGCCGTCATCTATGAGTTGATTTGCTTTCTTTGGATCGTCGATGACAACGCAAAAATTACGATTTCCTTCGCGATTGTATTGTGACGCTTTACCCGCAAAATTTCTGAACATAATGCGGGCGTTTTCGATTATTAAATTGTTAGTAGGCATAATTTTATTCTCCTTTTTCTTTGCTGTTCAGCACAACGCTTGAAATATCATGCCCGTGCTGACAGTCGGCATGAAATTTATCTTCGTAATAATGAGGACAATCAAAGCACGTCAAATACTTGTTATCCCCGCATGGCACTTTCGCCGCGTAGTCCTCTTTTTTCTTGGGAATATAAGAATCGTCCGAAACAAACCATTCAAAGTCGCCGTACTGTGAAATATCCATTACGGCATTGTCTACCATGTTATCGTAGTATGAACGGTCAATATCCGCCTCTTTCCCAAGCGTCTTGACCATTTCGGCTTCGAGCCATCTGTACCCCTTTGTTCCGCCGGCAGCATAATACTTGCCGTCTTTTTCACGCATAAGCAATCCGCCGCCGCACCCCGGCTTTATCGGACAAAACCTTCCGACTTTTCCGACAAATTTGTAGTCATGTTCGTCCTCATCCTGTAAGTCTTCGTTCATATCCAGATACAACGCCGTACTTACCGATTTCGTTTCGCACATATCGTCAAATATAATTTCTTCGCGACTAAACAGCTTCTTAAACACATACGGAACATGAAACTCTGTTCCTGTTGCCGTCCAGTCGCCGTCCTTATACTTTGCGATATATACGGCATCGTTGACAAGACACATACGGTCATATGTAGCCTCGTGTTCAAACGTATATCCGTATTTCTTACCGTAGGATATTACAAAATCTATAATTTCCTGAGTCGCATCGGGAATTTTTATAGAATCGGTTTTAATGTGTGCAACGGTATACCCTCGTTTCTGAACCTCGTGCTTGAGGTCTATCATAAACAGCGCGCCGCGTTTAGCAACAATATTGTCTACATTCCGGCTATCTCTGAACGGATTTTCGAAGCTTGCTGAAGTTAAACCGTATACAGAATTTATAGCGATTTTCAGTGCCTGAGCCAAATCCTTAGCCGTACCTTCGTCGGTTAAGTATTTCGCCAGTTTCCCACCAAGCATTTTCTTCGCTTTATCGAATTCTTTATGCTTGATAGCGATGCGAACGTCTAAAATATCTTTGAAGTGCCGCGTATACTCGTCACCAAATAAATTCTCCGCGATTATGCTTGACGGGTGCATAGACGCAACATCAAGCAACGCCACATTGCCGTACATACCCGGTTCGGAATATACATAACCGCCTTCGCCGACTTCTTCACCGCGGTAAATGGACTTTCCATGGTCGTAAACATAACCGGAAAAATAAGGCAATAAGCTTCCCGCCTCGCCATGGGTTTTTGTCATCATATCGGGGCATAACTCCGATAATACAGAATACTCATGCTCATCCAAGTCGTATACAGGTTCGGCAAGATTGCGATAGTTAAACTGGCTTTGCGGGTTTTTATTTCTTCCGAATATAATTCTCATGGTCAGTGAATTTGTGGTATCGTTCACAGTCATGCCCGCTACATCCGCCAGAATTTGTCTTGCGAGAAAATCGGACTTACGAGCATTGAATACGGCTTCGGTTGCGATTACATCATTATCGCAGTATTCGGCGACTTTTGTCCACATTTCTTCAGGCACAGGCTTATCCCAAGGAAGACCGAGTTCTTGGTGATGTATTCCGAGCTCAATCTCGAATTTCTTCAAAGACTGTTTCTTGCTCGAAAAGTCGTAAACGTCCGTATACGATACGTTATATGCCTCTCCGAAGAAACAATTTGTACTGCCGGATATAATTCTCTGAGACAGCCTGTATAACTGTTCGTTATCGTACCCCATCATCCTTGCGTATAAAATATGATTATCATATCGACGACAGTTAAATCCGACAAGTTTAAATCTCATCAGATTTTCTATCTCTTCCGGTGTCGGATTAATCATACGGACTACCTTCTTACCCTCACCTGCCGATTTCCAGTTCACAAGGAACAAGTTCGGAAACACCTCGACGTCGTAGAATATCAACTCCGAATCGTCTCCCGAAGATACTTCCGAAATCTCTTCCGATTTGAATTTCATTTTGTTTACAAGCTTAATGCAGTAATCCGCTTGATTTGTGCTGTTTGCTGCAAACGACAAAACAGCGTTCCTCATATCGGTAACATCATAATGCAAATCGCTTGCATATGCGTCTTCAAGTCCCTTAAATATAAAATCCACGCTTGGCTTGGTAGCCGCGTGGTATTCTTTATTCAAGTTCTTTTTTATGAAAGTCCGGAGAGCTTTTTCACTCTTTATGCCCTCAAAATTCACCATTTTATCTTCTCCTTTCAATGGCAATCCGGAACTTATCTCGGCAACAGCCAGATTATTACATTTCGTCAGTTTACGCCTTAACGAACTGTCTCCGACCGCGACCTTAATTTCAATATGCTCGTCATATATCCGCTTGAGCTTAACCGGATCGCCGGTATAAATATAATGCAGATGTATACCCGCACCGCTTTTACTGAGCTCCGCATATGTAGCCGGAAATTTTTCGGCAGCTTTGCGATTGAGTTCAAAGTTTTTCTCTCCGTTTTCATCGGGAATATCAAAGTCGATCACTATGTGATTTTTCGGAACCTTTACATAATGAAGTTTGGTCGTATCCAAATCCGATAATTTGGTGTCAACATTGCTCCACTTTTTTATCGGACGTTCCTTGTCGGACGCATACTGAGCCGGGCAATCGGCACACGCTTTGTCAAACTCCGAACTGCTACAATCAAAGCTAAGCCAAGATTTTTCCGGTTCTTCCGGCACAATATTAGCGTTTGAACCGTCAAATTTATCCGCTCTGAAACCAAGATAATAGCTCCGAACACGAGTTCCGTCATCAAGGTTAAACCTTTCCTTATACTCATAAAAATAATTCTTCAGCTCTTCCTTGAATAAACGCTTTGAATACGGATAATTGACCTTTGATTCTTCGTTATACTCGTTATACATCGCCCACGCCGCCTTTAGCGAAACTCCGTTATTCTTTTTGAATACATGATACGAGTCGACCACAAAATTGTAGAAATCATTTGATGCGCCAAGCATTGCCACCGGAATATAATCGTTATAGAAGTCCGGATCATCGGAGTATACCTCACCGCAATGATAAGCAATAGCCCCCAATTCAAAGTCAATCTGCTTAATGAGCGAATTGTATTCTTTGAAACTTAGTTTATTTCCGGTAGGAGATACGTCTATCAATCGACGTATCAATCCCGATTTCGCGTCCGTAATCTTGACAGGCTTATTCGTACCTACGAACAGGAAACATTTGAATTGATTTGAATATGTCGATTTGAACTTCTCATTAACGGTCATAATTTCATGAGAAACCAAGCTGTTTAATCGAGTATTGTCTTCTATTCTCGACAAATCTCCATCATGCTGAATTGCCACAAGCGGATTGTTACGGAAAGACTCCAGTGCGAACGCATTATTCGATGAGCCGAGGTCTTTTGCGCTGAATACCGTATGATACCCGTCAAATAGTTTCATAATGATGTTCAGCACCGTAGATTTACCCGTTCCGTGCGAACCGTAAAGAACCATAAATTTCTGGATTTTCTTCGAATCACCGTTCACGATACTTCCTATAGCCCATTCGATTTTATGTCGCTCTTCCGGAGAATATAATACGGACATAAGTCTGTCATAAGCATCCGTCTTACCCGGTTCAAGCGGATAAGAGAGCTTTTTACTCGCATAGTCTTGCTTACTTGTTTCCATATTGGAAAATATAATTTTCTCGTCCAGCATGTGAAAACAATCCCGCATTTGCTTTTGACAATACTTATGCCATCGATCTATCATTCCCGACTCCGCATCCCACATGTGCAGAACTCTGTAACCACTGTCAAAGCGTCGACCATTTTCGTCAGCATATTTGTCGAGTTCACGGTCTATAAGACGCAGCGCCTCCTGCTCATCGGTCGACCATAATTTGTATTCTTCAATCCATACCGCATAAAAATCACCGCCTCTTATCATAAGATCGGCGCTCTTTTTTATGATGAATTTCGGATATATCTCTATTACTCCGTGCTTAGCCGCACGTGTTGCAATTATAAGAAAGTCAAGCATTACATTAATAACTCTCCTTTCCTCAAGATATAAGACACGTGTCGAAGTACCACATCGCCTGATACCAGATTTCAGCCGAACGCATATCTTTATCAATCCCCGGTATGCAGAAAAGCCCGCCCTTTCCGTTTCGTGCGTATTTACGATATAGAAATTTGTCTACGATCGTTGCTATCTGCCTTTCATCATACCATTCGTCATCAAAATATTGCAGACCGAGACTACTCATCATACCCCAAAACCAGTTGCTCGTTCTATCACCGATTTCAGGGTCGTCTGCAATATCCTCTTCGCACCTGATAGCAAGCGCGATTATCATTTCCAATACGCTGCATGGTCTGTTATCTAAATATGTTGCCGCAAGCCGAGGGTCGATGTCTTGTTCGTATGCAAAACGATAACGTAGATCGACCCCATCCTCGGCTCGGTTACTGTCCATATCCAGAATATAATCGAAATCAACACCGTGAAGATACGTGAACAGCTTTTTATAGGACTTCACCTGTTTCAAAGCATTGCGGATTACTTTGTCGTACATCCATTCAAAATATCTGTTATTCAGTTCATATCGTGTCATACTACCTTATTCCGCAGATAAGGATTTTCTTCGAGTATTTGTGAATACGGTCGTTCGTCGCGTAAAATTTCATAATCGACTTTACGCCAGTCGTCTCTCACATATACCGAATCATCTTCGTACTCTCCGAAATGATTAAGCGAATACTCACCGATTGTATTTGCGATATCGTCTATCGGTTCGTCGTTTTCATCGGCAAGAACTCCGTCACTGTAATAGGTCAGAGTAATAGCCTCATAACCGTCTTCAGCTTTTTCGTCGAACTCTTCCGGAGATATGATATACGGTCCTTCTGCGGGCTTTTCCTCCTTTTCCTCAAATTCTTCATCGACTGTGCCATCGGCATATCCGAGTTTCTCAACAATTTCACTCATGTCATGCCCGTCATCGGTCATTTTCCTTATTTCATCGACTTTTGCATCGCGCTCGTACCTTTTGGAAAATGTTTCTTTTACAGAATCGATTTCCTCTTGAGCGATTCGGGCATACCTATCTTTCATTATTCGTATCGATACCGCAGAACCGGCAAACGCACCAACAACAAAAGCGATTACATAGCCTGTTTTATTCTTCATTCTTATTTTCCTCCGTCCTTAATGTCATAGCGGTAAGAGCAAGTCCGCCGAAAAGCATGGATACGCTCAATAATATACCGCCTACGATATGTCGTTTTCTTTTGGTATCCAGAGTAAAGTCCAGTATGGCTATTAAACTTTCAAATCCTTCCATCTTTATCTACTCCTTTTCCCTGTAATAACGGCAAGTCCTGTGACAAAACAGATTCCCGACATTGCCGCGAATGCGTAAGAGAGAAATGCTAATCCGTGTGTCATTTTAAACACTCCTTTCAAAAATCAAAATTAATTCGTTCAATGCTTGCAATTTTGCCGTTAAGCGGCATATAAGTGTTGGCGCTTCCGAACAATTTGACTGCTGAGTCAAGTTTATCGGTATTAACGATAAATTCTACGATATCATCGTTATAAGAATACTGATGTGTGGAATTCGTATCACAGTCGCTTTTTTGGTCGCATAACACGCCGTAAAAGACATTTCCCGTGTCCGTTGTAATACGGTATTTCGCCCCAATTTCAGTACCGTAATAACTTCCGAGCGCGATCATGTAATAATCATCGGAAATACCCAAATCACGCTCTCCGTTCGCGCGCATGAAACCGTCTCCGTCGCTCCAGCCCCATGTATGAATATACTTGTACTGAGGGCTTGTGGTATTGGTCACAGTTCTGTAGTCCATGTAGGTTTTAAACGAACTGTCCATTCGGGGGACTCCCAACGGATTGTATGTAACATTCACAGCTTGAGCCGAAAGTCCTGCCGAAAATATAATAGCCGCAACCGCGGCTGAAAGTATCTTTTTCATTTCTTTTGTTTCTCCCTTCTCAAATTAAATCGTATATAATGCCGTCTACATTGAAATCAAGTATGATCGACGGTTCGTCCGCATTGATAAAATCGTGAGCCCTTTGGTCTGAGCGATAAAGTCCGAAATCTACAAAACCGTCTCTTTCGGGATCATCCGGATCGTATATCCAACCAATCAACTGTCCCGACGATGTTTTACAAAAGCCGAGCGATTCGTATACGTCGTTCAAGAACAAGAATCCTTGTGCTCTGAGTTTATCATTCGCCCATTGCTCCTGCTGCTTTAAAAACATAAGATTGTAGTCGGGCTTTCTCTGCCAGTTTAAGTTTGTTTCGTCGAATATCCGAGCATGCGGGCTTAGGTCGA
Organism: uncultured Clostridia bacterium; assembly: GCA_947623955.1. GTDB lineage: Bacteria > Bacillota > Clostridia > UBA1381 > UBA1381 > Hominilimicola. The sequence continues at coordinate 152,072 of CANQIP010000001.1, forward strand.
GCCGTTTTTTTATAACTTTTGTGTCGCCGGCATCATTTTTACTGTCAAGGCTTGAGCCGACCATTATTTCCCGTTCGACATCTTCACCGAATCGTTCTTTAACTCGCTTACGGTAAGCTTTAAAACTTCCGTCCACCGCCGCATACGCCGCTGCTATAGCCGCGTTTCGTTTTCTGAGAATATTGTTTGACGCAAGAATGCTCGTAATCGATAATACTCCGAGAATTACGGACGGAGCATAGATTTTCGCAAATTTCACACCCGCTTGAGTATACGTCAGAGCGAGATCCTTCTTCTTTCTGTCATCTGTATACGGAACAAGCGAGTCACCTTCCGATACGACGTCAGATTCGTGAATGTTTTTGACCGTTTCTTTGGTATCGTCAACGACTTCGCCGATTTTTGTCGTAGCCCTGCACGCCATAACTGCGCTTACCACAACTCCCGCAACACCGGATATAATAAGTATTTCCGGGCTGTATTTCTTTATTTTAAGACCGGCTTTGCTCAATGTTCTGCCGGCTTTCACCATCAATTCTGTCTTTTTCATGTTTTTCTCTCCTTTTATGAAATATAATTTTTAATCCAACGGTATCGGGTTTGGAATGCACAAAACACAACTACCGCCCATCTTTAATATACGATGATCAGATAGAACGCGCCAACCGTACTTATCGGCTTTCCAGCCACTCGTATCCCCGACCAATTTGTTAAAATCGGATACCGATGCGTAACCGCGTTTTTTAATAATATCACACAATCCTTGATAAGCTGCCACGGCTCTTTTTTCATTGTAGAGTGTTCGAGTGAAATCAGATCCCATTAGACAGCGTTCGGTGTGCATATCATCAAGTTCTTTCTTGAGCAAAATACACATTGTTACATGCATAGCTGCCGCTCCGCTTGCGAACAGCCCGATTGCTCCTAAGATTTTTATAATGACCATTTTCTTTCTTTACTTTCGAAAAATATAATTTTTAATCCAACGGTATCGCCCTCGGCATCTTTATTTTGTATCCGCCGTCTCGTGTCCGAACAACTTCCGCGCTGCGTATATCCGTCCAACCGAAATTGTTATCGGTCCAGCTTCCCGTAACACCGACTAAATCATAGAAGTCGGCAACGCTTACAATCTGGTATCGCTCTATAAGGTCGTCCATGCTTGCAAGAACTTCCTCGGCTTCTCCTCGGCTGTCGAGAATAATATCGTCATAGCTGTAGCCGCCTCTTATCCGCGAATTATCGGAATTATATCTTCCTCGCGGTTTATCGTAATAATCACGGTATGATACTCTTTCCGATACGCCTCGCCTGCGATTTCTCGAATCTATTCCGAGAATCATGTCAATGCCGTTTTTTACAATATCTGAAACCGTATTTTTTATCGTAGGAATTAAAATATCCATGATGATATACGATTTCAGATTGCCGGCGTCTTCAGATATAAACGTGTCAGCCAGTTTTTCAATTCCGCCTTTTTTCTTAACTCTTGCCGAGCCGCTTATAACTTTTCCAACCTTTCGTTCGGCTTTTTCCTGCTGTTGAGCCTTGTATTTGTATGAATTAGGCTTAAAATCATCTCTATCCATTTCTTTCCTCCTTTCACCGAACTTCTACAACGTCTTCCGGAAGACTGATTTTAGCGTTCGCGCACTTGTTGTGTTTTATTTTGTATTGGTAGGCAAGATTGCTTTTAGCCTTTTTTGCGGTAGGAGCATAAGTCGTTCCGCTCCAATCACGGTCGATATATTTGTCGAATTCCATGACGGGACCGCTGTATTCGTATCTGTTCATTGTAAATCACCTCTTTCGTGATAAAACAAAAAGAGAAAGCGCCCGTGTTACAGGCGCTAACCCTTTGATGAATATTCGTTTTTATTCTTCCGTCGTCTTATCATCATCCGAATCATCGTAATCGTTTCGTACAATCTCGATGGTCGATGCCTGCTGAGACTTCTTCTTTTCCTTAATCTTGCGCATAATCGGCTTATACGCGTATCTGTAGGCTAATACGCCTACGATAGCCGTTAAACCGAATCCTGCCGCAATCTTCCAGCCTTTTCCCGAAGTCTTAGCGATCTCTTCTACCGCCTCGATTGCTTCTCCGCTTTCCATGATTTTCGTTTCTTCCATTGTAAAAACTTCCTTTCTTAAATAAATTTTACGAACATTCCGTCCATTAAAGCCTTTGTAAATTTCGCGTATCAGTACCCGCGATAGTCATAGATCGGCGCAACTTTATAGTCCACAACCAGACAAGGTCTGTTGTCCTCGGTAAGTTGAGAACTGAAATCCAAGTCGATGTAACCTTTATCAACATTCCAGCCCAATCCGTAACCTATTTTTATTTCGCCGAGTCCTATTTCATAGTAGAAATCGTTGAGCGAAATATACATTTCGTCCCTCATACGTCGATTTAGATTGTTTTCAACACGTCTGAGTTTCTCGGCGGTTGATTTAAAATATCGTCCCGATATCGTATCGTAACAGAGCGCATCTCCGTCTCCGGTGATTACGACTTCCTTTTTGCTTACAGGGTCGTTTTGTATTTTTCCCTTAGCGATCGCGTCGCGTATTGTCTGTTCTTTTTTCTCTCCTATAAGCTCGACCGCCTTTTCACGGTATTCTCTTAAAGCTGTTTCAGACAGAGTATAGGCTGTCGCGAGAGCAGCGTTTCTGTGTAAGTTTACCGAGCTTGCGCCGATAATACAAGCAATAGATAAACCACCCGTTATAGCCGTCGGAATATAACAAGTCCATGCCGCTTTTACCTTCTCAAGTCTTGTTGTTTCGATAAAACAATTATCGTCCTCATCATACGAAATTTCGCTGATACGGTCTAATGCTTTCGGCGTAGCTCTGACAGCCATCACGATTGTTGTGACCATTCCCGCGATACCCATACCGATGAGTATTTCGGGACTATGCTTTTTCAGCATAAAACCCACATTTCTGGCAAATTTGGATAGATTTACCTTTTTCATGCCTTTTCTCCTTCCTTAGAAATATCCGCAGTCAGCAATAATCCGTGTTCCTGACAGAAGTCCGACATATGCTGTGCGGCTTCGTCTCCCATATAACGGCGTATGCAATCTACCGTTATACCTACTTCAAGAAGATCCGTATAGAAATCAAGTTCATCTGTATTAGGGTTATTTGCTGCATCTTTAAAATGTTCTTCAAGCTGTGACGCCATGTCGCAATCATTTTCCGTTTCAAGAAGAACATTATCCGGTTTATCCTTATACCCAAATACAAATATAACAGGACGACCATCGCCACTACATATTACATCAGCATCGGGGTTGTATTTACTTAGCTCTTGAATTAGCCTTCTTACTTTCATAATTTCTCTCCTTTCAAATATAACAACAAAAGAAAAAGAGTCCTTGAATCAGGACTCATTATCTTTGTCGTCTTCATCAGACTCTTTTTCGTCTCTTTCGGCAAGAGCCTCTCTTATTTTTGTGTCAATCATTTCCTCGGTCTTACGCTCTTCCGCCCAGTTGGATGCCAATGTAGCTATTCCGCCAAGCAACGTAGCCGCACAACCGATTACGCTTATTAACCATTTGTGTTTCATAAACTCTTCCTCCTTTCATAATATAAATTGTGTTTTTTGCGTATTATTTGTTGTAGTAATCCCCCTCCATCATCGGAGCTACCATCGGTGTGATAATGTAGCACTCCAATCCATCATCCATTTTAGCAAGCGAATTATCGAAGTCAAGCCATGATAATCCGTATTCCAGCATCTCATCAAAATACCAGCCGAGGATGTCACCATTCTCAACGTGTTCTATACCCAAGAAGTCGGAGAATTCGTTTAGAGTTATATAGCCTTGTAACTGAATCATACGATTCACATGGTATTCAGCATTAATAACAGCCGGCAGCGTTGACGAAAAATATCGTTTCGTACAGCTATCGTAAAACAATATTTTTTCATTATTGAAGTCATCCTCAAATGAATATAACCCCGTACCATCCGCGCTTATATAAACGTTTTTAGCGACCTCAGCTATGATTTTTGCATCGGAATCTTCACCATACAACTTTTTCGTAACTTCGCGATACTCTTTATACGATTTACTAAGCATCGTATACGCACCGATAAGTAAAGCATTTTGCCGCTTGTTTATGGCGTTGGCTCCGAATATGCAAGCTATTGTTGCGGTTCCCGCTATTGCCGTAGGAATATAATACTTCCACGACAAGCGTACCATTTCCATTTTTGTTGGTTTTTGCGGTACCTCTTGTACACGTTCCAAAGCCTTCGGTGCGGCTCTTGCCGCCAGCACTGCTGTGACGATAACACCGACCGCCCCCACACAGGTTAAAATGGTCGGCGAGGCTTTTTTCAAACGTGCCAAAGATTTGTAGCACATTTGATGCAATTTTTGTTTGTTCATTTTTCTTTTCTCCTTTCGAAAATATAAAAGAAACAGTTAAACCGTCTCTCCATAATAGCGCTTGTAAATTTCGCGCAAAAGAAAAGAGTCCTTATTAGGACTCATTTTCTTCGCCATTATGTTCGGTTGAATTGTTTGTTTTTCTCTTTGTAGCCGCGTCCAGTAAGACATCAATAATTCTTAATCCGTAGTACACGCCGGTACATATTACGGTTATACGCCCTATTCTGGCGTACCGCAATAATTTATCTGCGTCCCTTCCGGTAAAAGTAATGAGTCTTACCGCAACTTCTTCTCCATTCTTTAATACCATAATAATTCCTCCTTAAACATATAGTTTCATAATAGCGCTTGTAAATTTTGCGTCCTTATATATCGCGTCTATCGAATACCGTTTCCCAGCGTTCTTTTGGCAGCGGTTTCATTTTAAGAGCCCACATAATTTGCCGTATTGTTACCGTAGGATATAATCCGCCCACGCAGATCGATGCTCGCGCGTCAAAATATTCTTTGAACTTTGGATGTAAATATAAACTATCAGTAAGCCACGGGTCGATTTCGCCCCACCACGTAGTTTTGGTATTCGGATCAAACCGTTGCTGTATGACAGCCAAACCTCTTTCATCTATTTCCAAAAGCGTACATCTGCTATATACCGGATGATTGCAAATATAAGTCCGTCCGTACATAGAAAGGTATAGCGCGGGCTTTTTATAGTGGTAACGCATGGATTTCCTCCGAAAATAAAAAGATTTTCAGATAAAAATATAACATGTATTTTGGTAAAGTATGTGATGAAAAAAAAAAGAAGCCCTTGTTCGGGGCTCCTTCTATTAATTTTTTCGAAGATGAATTTTATCCATCAATGACTTAAATTTACCACTGCATTTCACAGGTATATCAGTAAGGGTGGATATGGCGAATATCAATATTCCAATTAAACTGATTATCGCGCATATACCGCTAAACTTCATATACCCACCCCATGTTATGGGTTGTTTAAGCTTCTTTGTGATGTTTTTCATAATAATCTCTCCTTTACAAATTATTTCCATAACAGCATTTGTAAATTTCGCGCAAAAAAAAAAGAGCCCTTGTCGGGGCTCAGTTTATTACGTGTTTTTATAAACGCCAAATATCATAAGGACATTTTTATCTATTATGTAAGATACACAATAATCGTTCGGAATATAATTTGCCGCTATATGGTATTCTATATTTTTCCCAAATTTCAACATGCCCTCAGACAGGTACTTGTATCCCATGGAAACAAACTTTTCTCCAATCGCGTACAGTATTTTTTCCAAAACCGATAAAGGTATAATAATAGGATTTTTAATATCCACCTTTATTATTTTTTTCTGTTTTCGTTTATTCATTATAAACACTCCCTTCATAACATACGTTGTAAATTATGCGAAAAAAAGAAAAGTCCCTGTTAGGACTTTTTCTTTTTTATAAGATGTCTTATAAATAATACTATGAGTGCAATACATACTATGATGTCGCCGAATATTATGATAAATGTTGCGCCGCCAACACTTATGGCAAACACTGTAAATATCACTAAGAACAGCAACATGAGTATTAATATAGCCAATAATATCATTTTATATCAACCTCCTTCATAATATACATTGTAAAAAATGCGCATAAAAAGAAGCCCTTGTTCGGGGCTCCTTTCGGTAATCAATCGTCTAACTCGCCGTAGACCTCATCATATGTTTCGCCGCAGTCATCTTCGTCTTCTTCGTCAGACCCGAGGAATTCCTCTTCACTCGGGTATAGAGCATCATAATCTTCATCGTCTTCGTGTCCGTATCGGTCATAATCCAATGAATGACCGCATTCGGGACATACTAACGAATCTTCATTTTCAAATTCCATTTTAGCTCCGCACTGACTGCAAATATAATCTCCGCCAAACATAGCGTCCACAACGTCTTTGTTAAAAAATCCCATAAGATTACCTCCTTTCTGTTTGCAAATAGTTTATACAAACATTGTACAAGCTATCTGTGAATTAGTCAAGAGATAAAGCTTTATGCTCTCTTAATATACCATGTAAAATTTGCGCAAAAAAAAATAAGAGGCAATGCAGTTTGCACGCCTCTTAAATTTCCGTATCAGATTCCTTTTGTCGGTCTGAAACGACTGATTAAACTCCGGAACGTTGATGAAGTAATCGAGCCGGTTTCTTCGAATTTGAACCCTTTGTGCATCCAGATTCCATAGAACACAAGCGGTAATACGATTCCCGCAGCCTCAAGTCCATATCTGAAATATCGACCTTTGTGATCTTCTCTTTCCTGATTTCGCTTAAAAGTCTCCTCGTTCTGCCGACCTTCGATATCGCTGTCAAGCTTTCTCTCGTCAAGTTCGCGCCGGACTGACTTTTCCTCGATTTCAGCTTCGAGCTTAGCTTCGTCGATCCTCAGTTTGTGAAGCTTTGTTAAATCGTCAATGGCTTCCGTTCTGGATTTTCCATCGCCTCTAAGGGGTAAATCTCTAATCTGCCTTTCGATTTCTTCATCAAGTAACTCCTTGATTCCTTCTTCCATTCGTTTCACTCCTTTCTTTAAAATGTAACCAATACGGTCCATAAAAGCAAATGTTATTTGCGCGGAATATAGTCTTCTATTTTTACTTCAAATTGTACGTAATCTTTAAGGTAGACGTCCTCGATATTGCTTAGCTCCAAAAACAAGTAAGGCGGCTCGCTTTTATCCGAATTGTCTACCCTTAATATCCCGACGGATTTTATACGATGTTTACGTTTGCCGATATAATATCCAACGCTGATACTTGTTATAATAGATGCAATAAGAAGAATAATTTCAGCTACGCTTAAAGAAATGCCAAGTATATTCATAGATGTATGTCTCCTTTCTCAAAAATTTTTTGCATAAAAAAGAGAGCCGAACCTTATGCTCGACTCTCGGCTTATTATGTTAAAGTTTCTCGTTAGGACAACTTTTGCGACATTCCGGATAGGTCGGAAATCCGCATACCGTACATAAATCAGAATGTCTTCCGTCATCTGGGTATTCTTCGTCTCTTGACCCAATATATTTAAATCCTGTATTCGTAAGTTCGTAAGTATCAACGTGTATAGTTTTCGTTTTCATAACGATTTCTCCTTATTATCATTCTAAGATGTATTATAACAAAATATAACTTCCATGTCAATAAAAAAGTAAAGGTCATGTATTACACACAACCTTTACCGCGGTTAGGATACGAGAACTATGAGATAAGTATACGATACTTCTCTTCCAGCTCTAAAGCTTTTTGCTTGTCTTGTGCTGATATGCCAATTTTGTAAACTATTTTCTTATTCTCGGTTTCTGTAACTTCGACAATAAATTTTACTTTTTCAGCATAGAGTAAACGCAAGCAAATATCAAGCTGTTTAGGCGTTTTCGCTAAAAGTTCTCTCATATTGGATCTCCTCCTTTCCATAAGAGGAGATGTAGGTTTCGCGCAAACTATATTCTTACTCGCTTTTTCCAAATTATATGCCATTCTGCTCACCCTCTCTCTTTATCCAGCAGCCAGAAGAACTTCCTATATAAATCGTAGTATGTATCTCGGCAGCACGGTACGCCGATACGTGCGTTAAGCACATCATACGATAATCCCTCGGTTACGCCTTTGAGAACGTATTCCGCTAATTCCAAGCACGCTTTCTTTGCTGTTTTCTCGATTAACTCGATCCGCTCGAAATAATATGACCGTTCAATGACGCATCGAGCCGTCGGGTCGTCGATGTTGTTTGTTCTGGAAACTTTTTCCAAGTCCATTGGGTAAACACTCGCTCCTTGTAATTTGGCAAGTATTTTCTTCCACGCCGGATACTGTAAGCAAAAATGCTTAAGTTCATAATACCGATGCCTCGGTAACCACCATTTGTTCTTTTCCGATACTTCTGCTCTTACTCCCATTTTCTTTTTCTCCTTTCAAAATATAATAATCTGGGTGTTTTTCCTGACATTTCTATTCTAAATTAGAATTACGCTTATGTAAAAACAAAGTCGGTGGAAATAACACGTCTGCCTCTTTTTGTTCTGTACCATGTTTTTAACTCCTTTCATCAAAAATAAAAAGAAGCCGAATAATCAGCCTCTTCATAATAGCGTTTGTAAATTTCGCGCACGCCAGCGTTTCATGGTCATTTCGCATGGATAATCTTCATATCCAAGAGTATCGGACGTTATAAGTCCTTCTGTTACTCCGATTATTATTTCCGACTCATATTGTTTGTACGGAAATATAATTTTAGGAATCATTCTATGTATAGTACCACATGCTTTGCACCGGAATCTTTTTATTCTTATCCAAACCGTTCTCCGCATCTTCGTCCGTACAATTCTCTTAACGCTGTCATAGTATTTCAATTTTCTTCCGCATTTCGGACATACTGTTTCCCGTTCGGTAATCAAGTGTACCACCCTTAATTTAAAATAAATTTTACCACCATTTTACCACCTTTTTGTTAAAAAATCTGCATTTTTCGAATTATTTGATTATAACTGCGTTTTGGACATTAAAGAAACAAAAAGAGCCTAAAAATGGCTCTATATCTCGGTTTGAAGTAATCTTAAAAAATGTATATTAACCTATAAAAATAATAAAAAATGCTATCTAATCATGGGACAAATCAACTTAAAATCCCGTGGGAAGTAATTCCCGTACCGGTTCGACCCCGGTCATCGGCACCAAAAATGACCCGAAACGTATAGTTTCGGGTCATTTTTATTGAAATTATAAATACCTTATCAGTCCAGTCCGAACTGCGCCTTGCAGTCGGCGAGAACCTTCTCTATCTCCGCCGTTGCTGTCTCAAAGCTTTCGGCGAACGTGCCGAGATAAATCTTAATCTTCGGCTCCGTACCCGACGGACGGACGATGAAATACGTCTTATCGTCCGACAGGTTGTACTTCAGCACGTTCGACTTGGGCAATCCCGTAAGCGGCTTGACGCTGCCCTTTGTGTCCTTGATTGTCTGCGACTGATAGTCGGTGTAAAGCACAATATCCATACCGGCAGCCTTTACGGGCGGGTTTTCACGCAAGCCTTTAAGCAGCGCAGCCATTTTCTCCATGCCGTCCTTGCCGGGCATCGTGAACGAAACGGTCTTTTCCGCGTAATAGCCGTATCTCTTGTACACGTCCATAAGCGCCTCGTAGAGCGACATGCCCTTTGTCTTGTAATACGCAGCCATTTCCGCGATAAGCATTGTCGCGACTACGCCGTCCTTATCGCGCGCGTGCGTGCCGACGAGGTAACCGTAGCTTTCCTCAAAGCCGATGAGGTACGTGTGGTTCTTCTTTTCGGCAAACTCGGTCATCTTTTCGCCGATGTACTTAAAGCCGGTGAGAACGTTCATAACCTCAATGCCGTAGCTTTCGGCGATTGCAGCCGCAAGCTCGGTCGTTACGATTGTCTTTATAACAACGCCGTCGGCGGGAAGAACGCCCTTTTCCTTCTTCGAGCGGAGAATGTACTCAACGAGCAGTGCGCCCGTCTGGTTGCCGGTGAGCGTCCTGTAAACGCCGTCCGCGTCGCGGACAACGATACCCACGCGGTCGCAGTCGGGGTCTGTGCCTATGATAACGTCAACGTCGTTCTGCTTTGCCATTTCGATAGCGATGTCGAACGCCTCTTTGTTCTCGGGGTTCGGCGAAACGACCGTCGGGAAATTGCCGTCCTCGGTGTCCTGCTCCTTAACGACAAGCACGTTTTTAAAGCCTATGCGCTTTAAGATAGCCTGCACGGGGCGCGAACCTGTGCCGTGGAGAGGTGTGTATATAAGCTTAAACGTGTCTGCGACAGCCTTTACCGCCTCGGGGTTCTGCTGCTGCGTCTGCACAACGTCGAGGAATTTCTCGTCAAGCTCGCTGCCGGGGATTTCGAGAAGTCCCTTTTCCTTCGCCTCGTCGAGCGAGATATACTTTACGTCGTCGAATATGTCATAGCTGTTTATCGCCGCGACAACAACGTCAGCCGCGTCGGGCGGCAGTTGTCCGCCGTCGGGGCCGTACACCTTGTAGCCGTTGTACTCCTTCGGGTTGTGGCTCGCGGTAATCATAACGCCCGCCGCGCAGCCGAGTTCTCTTATACCGAACGAAACCTCCGGCACGGAATGAACTATCGGGAACAAATACGCCTTAACGCCCGCAGCGGTGAGAACCTTAGCCGTTTCCTCGGCGAATACGCGTGAGAAATTACGCGTGTCGTAGCCGATAAGAACGCCCGCCTTTGCCGCGTCCTCACCCCTCGACTTAACGTATTTCGCGACGCCCTGGCTCGCCTGGCGCACGTTGTAGATGTTCAGTCTGTTCGTGCCCGCGCCGAGTATTCCTCTCATACCCGCCGTGCCGAATTCAAGGTCGCGGTAAAAACGCTCCTCTATCTCCTTTTCGTTGTCCGCTATGGCGCGTAGTTCCGCCTTTGTGTCGTCGTCCACGGCGTCGCTCGTCAGCCAGCGGTTATATGTCTCTTTGTAACCCATCGAATTTTCCTCCTTGAAATTTCTTGTAGATAATTAGATTATACCACCGCGCCGCGCATTTTTCAATTATTATATATGTAAAATTTGGCGACTTTTTATAGTATAAATTGACAAATAGGGGCTGCAATGATATAATAATTTAGCAACACAAATCTTTAATATAATTATCCCAAAGCGCATACACTGTAAAAAACGTATGCCTTAATAATTCGCGCTTTGCGGGTATTGATTTGTGTTGCAGCAAAAGGCGGCGTTTTTATGCGCCGTACTGCGGCGCATTTTTTATTTTATTTTGTATTTACAACCGGCGGTAAATATGATATAATGAGAATTGCGGTACAATAATTTAATAATGGTCAAAACGGTTTATTACCATGTAAAAAACGTCCGCTTTTTGGACAGCGTTTTTTATCGTATATCGTTGTAGCCATTATTAAGTTGTACCGCAATACAATTAAATATATAAGCGGCGTTTTTTATGCGTCGCTTTGCGGCGCATTTTTTTATTTATAATTGTATCTGCGGGAGGTAAAAAACATGTCTGTCAAATTATTTAATGTAAGAAAAAATGTAATCGAGGGTCTCGATGAAAAGCTTATAAGTGTTCTCGGACTCAGTGACGGTGACGAGGTTGAGGCGGTAACGGACAGAAACGCCGTTCTGCTGCGCAAGGGCGGCAAGGTTTGTTTCGTGTGCGGCGGCGGCGACGTAACGGAAATCGGAAACGGAAGGTTTATGTGTAAAAAATGCCTGTGCGCCGTAAAAAAGGCGGCGAATATGTAAAAAACCGACGCGTTTGAGCGTCGGTTTTGTATTTTGTATTTACATTCGAGAGGAAATATGGTATAATATATAGTAGTAAGGAGAGTGATTGCCATGAGCGATACAGAAAGAATTATTGCCAATGTAAACGCAACAATGGCAATGGAAGGCATGCCTTTGACGAACGACGATAAGATGAGAATACGCGACTGTCTTGAAGGAAGAAAAAGCTTTGACGAGACGGTTAAAGAGCTTGTGGACTTTTACAGGAAAGCAGTATGAATAATAAATATTACTATGAGTATGAATGGGACAGTAAATACTGTTACCCCCAATCTCATGTGCTGAAGAACAAATTAAATATAACCAATCAAGGCGAACTTGAGACTGCAGAACGTGCCATAACCGCTGTTAAAACTTCTCAGGCAAGTGTCAGTCATATAAATGGCAATTTTGATTTTGAACATCTGAAAAGAATTCATAAGTTTTTATTTGAGGATATATATGATTGGGCAGGCTGTATCAGGACTGTAAATATATCCAAAGGTAATCAATTTTGCCGAGTTGATTATATCGAAACACAAATAAACGACCTTTTTAAGAAACTGAAAGATGAAAATTATTTGCTTGACTGTAAAACCATAGATGAAATCGGAAAGCGGCTTGCATATTATTTGGGTGAAATCAATGTAATACATCCGTTCCGCGAGGGTAACGGAAGAACACAAAGACTGTTTATCGAGCATCTTGCTTATAACGCCGGATATGAACTGGATTTCATGAAAATAAGCAGTCAGGATATGCTTGAAGCGAGTGTTAAAGCATATGCCTGTGAATATGATTTGATGGAAAAAATAATCATAAGAGCATTAACAAAAACCGATAAATAAGTGTGATTTTATTGATGATTAAGAAAACCGACGCTTAAAAGCGTCGGTTTTTGGTTTACATATTTTTAAGCGCAAGGCGTACCGCGCCTGTACCGGCGAGCATTTGCGAGAACAGGTTCTCAACCTTTTCGCCGAGACCCGCGTCGTACAGGTCAACGCCGAAAAGATTGGCGTTTGATAGTATCGGCTTTAATGCTTCATCGTCTATCTGCGGCTCGCCCAAGCGTATGCCGCCGAGCGATTTTTGCACGTCCGCGAGCGACGGGTCGGGCGACGGCGTAAACTCGTTGCCCTCGTCATCAACGGCGAGCGCGTAACGCAGCCAGCCCGCTATTACGAGTGGTATCGCGTTAAGGTCGGACGCGTCGAGCTCGTCCGAAATCATATACGCCTTGATCGTCTCGCCGTAGCGCACGGGGATTTTCTGCGACGTGTCGGTCGCTATTCTCTGCGGCGCGTCGGGGATATACGGGTTCGGGAGACGGTCGTTTATAACCTCGTCGGCAAATTTTTCGGGGTCGATTATGCCCGGATTTACAACGACCTTCATACCTTCCTCTCTCACTGCGCGGACAAGCTTTACAAGGTCGGCGTCCTTCATTTCCTCCCAAATCGTCTTGTACCCCAAAAGGCAGCCGAAAACCGCGAGCGCGGTGTGCAGGGGGTTAAGGCAGGTCGTTACCTTCATAGTCTCCGCCTTGTTTACCGTTTCGCGCGTCGTCATGTACACGCCCGCCTTTTCAAGCGGCGGTCTGCCGTTCGGGAAATCGTCCTCAATCACGAGGTATTCGGGTATTTCGGCGTTTACAAACGGCGCGATGTACGTTCCCTTATCCGTCACGACAGGCGACATATCCTCTGCGCCCATTTCCTCAAGGCGCGTTTTTACGCTGTCGTCGGGGCGCGGCGTTATCTTGTCAATCATGCTCCACGGGAACGACACCCTCTGCGTCATATACGCGGCGAAGTCGTTGTCCACGCTGCCGTTGTCGAGCCAGCCCTTCACGACGCGCATAACGCCGTCCTGGAGTTTTTCACCGTTGTGGGAGCAGTTGTCCATGCTGACGACCGCGACGGGCATTTCACAGCTTTTATACCGCGCGTACAGCATAGCCGCGATTATGCTCATCGTGTGTTTCGGCGACACGAGACCGTTTGCGATGTCGCTCTCTACCACAGGGAGCAGCCTGCCGTTTACGTCCGACGTGGCGTAGCCCTTTTCGGTGATTGTAAAGCTTATCATTTTAAGCGACGGGTTTTCGGCAATTTCTTTAAGACGCTCAAAATCGTCAGCCTTCACGCCCTCGGCTATGCCCGCGAGAACCTCGGCGCGGAGGTCGGAGCTTTTGCCCATGAGGACGTTTAGCGTTAGGTTGTCGTAAGGCTCGTAAATTTTGTCTATGATGTCAAAGTCAAAGCTTTCGACGGCGATTATGCCCGTGTTCATCTCGCCCGCGTTTAAAAGTTTCTGCGCTATAGAGCCGATAAAGCCGCGGAAAATATTTCCCGCCCCGAAGTGTACCCATTCGGGGAAATTCTTTGTCTGCTCGCGCATGGCGGTTATGTCGAACTTCGGCAGCACGATACCCGCCTTTTCCCAGTCCGCGCGGTCGGCAATTCCGTTCAGGTTCAGTTTCATTTTACATTTTCCTTTCTCTTAAACGCCTCGTAAAGCTCCCAATCTGTCATGTGGTTGTCGTTTACGAGCAGCGTCATTATTTCCCTGTCCTCGGGCGCGTACACCGCGTCGCGGTACCACCTTACGTGGCTCGCGCTGTCGCCCATCTCACGCGCCAAGCCCATTATTTTTTCAGCCATGTACGCGCTGTGCTTTATGTCGGCGAAACAGTCGTTATAGTAAAAGTCCTTCCACACGCCGTACTCGCTCCCGCGCATTATGCGGTTCGCCGTTTTGTAAAGCTCGGCGCACCGTCCGAACGTCATAAACGCGTTTTTAAAGTCGCCGTCCGCGTAGTATTCGTACCCCTCGCCGAATGTCTTTAAGCCTTCGGTGCAGTAGCGGTGAATGGCGGTCTGCATTAAAATAGTCGCGTCGAAAAGCTGTTTTACGTCACCGTTGAGCCGTTCGCTCACGCTTTGACACCGCTTGTAAAACGCGGCTATGTTGTCTGTGTTATCGGCGGCGTAATCGGTATACTTCTTTATCTGCCCGCGTATCGTACCCGCGCCGGAGATCCAGTTGAGCCCGGGTACATCGCTTTTGCCTTTGAACACGGCGTTTACCGCCACGCGCATCGGGTCGTTGTAAAACTGCTCTCCCGCATGCTCGTCCTCGTGGTCGCCGAATTTGAGCATCGCCGTATGGTAGTCGCGGTAAATTTCCGCGACGTCGGCATTTCCGCCGTAGTAATCGACTGCAAAGCTTACGCTTTGCGTTTCGTCGCTCACGCTCTCCCCCATCCATTTTTTACGCACCGCGTCGAGAAAATACGCGTGGGGACGCACGTTCGAGCAGTTTACGAGCCAGTAGTCGGTCATGTTCTTTTCCGTGACCTCGGTAAGTTCTCTGTCCATGAAGTCAACACTATTTGGGAACATCGTGATGTGGTTCGCCGCCTGCAGGTCGTAAAACGACACGTGGTAGTATATACCGCCGCTTTTCTGCCGTTCCTTCGGCATGGACGACACGCGCACGGTGTGATTATCGCGGCGGCGCGTAACCATTTTGCCGAAACCGTTGTCCGCGCTTATTTTTATAACGTCATCGGGCAAAGTTATTAAGCCCTTGTCGTACAGCTCCATTACCTCGCCGTAGAGGTTTGTGCAGAAAACGGAGTTTTTGACGTGTTTAAGCACTATCCGCCGCTGCAGCTCTATTATATCGCTTATCATCTTGCCGCGCTTTTCGTCGGTGTCAAATTTACCGCTTGTGTCGTGGCTCCAGAACGGCGCGTCGCCCTGTCCGCGGAAACCGAGGCACCATATCGTCTTACCGTCCTTCTGCTCTGTTACCGCGTCCTCCCACAGCTTATTGAAAAGGTCGGGGTGGTCGAGGTAGTTGGGTTTAAGGTCGGGGTACGCTCTCGCGAACATTTCCGCGCCGAGTGGTTCGGCGTGGTGGTGCGTTATCCACAGCCCCATATCGGCAGCAAGGCGGCGGTGCAGGCGCGAGTTTTTGTCCGTGCCGGGTATTACCATGTTGCCGCCGCAGCGCAAAAGCGCCTCGAACGCCATACGCCACGGCTCCTCGCTGTCGCCGTCAATCGCCCACTTCATTATGAGCACCTCGTCGTTTATGAACCAGCCGCGGTATTTTACAGCGGGCTTTACCGATTTATATTGTTCGCCTTTTACCGTTATTTCGTCCGTCTTTTCGATTTTTTGATCCATCCAGAACCAAAACGGCAAAATACCGAGGAATTTTTCGCTTATGTAAAGCAGTCCGTACACAAAGCCGAGACTGTCCGACGCGGCGACGGTTATCGTTTCGCCGACCGTAACGGTAAATTCCTCCTCTCCGAGCGACGCGTCACGCGTGAGTTTTATAACATTGCCGCGCGTCGGGTCGGTAAGCTTTTTCTTTATGTCACGCGACAGTATGTTCACGGCATTGATTACCGCACCGTCCGCGCCGTCATATTCGATACGCGTTCCCGCGTTTATAACAAAATCCATAGTTATCCCCTTTAATGCTTATTATGTGGTTATTGTAGCACAAAAAAATCAAATATTCCTTGCGATTTTTGCGTAAAATATTGACAATATTGTGCGTAATGATTTAGCTTGACATTTTCGGCGCGGGTGGTAAAATTAAATAAAGCAGATGTACGGAGGATAACGGAGTGAGGATAAAAAAATTACTTGCCGCCGCCGTGTGCGCGGCGTTTCTCGTCTCGTGCGGCGGCGCAAAGGAAACCGAAAAAACGTTGTTCGCGATGGACACCGTTATGAATATAAAGGCATACGGCGCGGGCGCGAGGGCGGCTGTTGACAGCGCCGAAAACGAAATAAAGCGGCTCGAAACGCTCCTTTCACGCGGAAACGCGGACGGCGACGTGGGAAGGATAAACGGCAGTGCGTCGGCTGACGTTTCGCCCGAAACGGCTGAGCTTATAGAAACGGCTCTCGATGTGTCGTCGTCCACGGACGGCGCGTTTGATATAACGATCGCGCCCGTCATGGATTTGTGGGGGTTTTTCACGAAGGACTACCGCGTACCGTCCGACGGTGAAATCACGGACGCGCTCAAATATGTGGATTACCGCCGCGTGAGCGTAAGCGGTACGCGCGTGAGCGTCGAAAACGGCATGAAGCTCGACCTCGGCGGCATAGCGAAAGGCTATCTGTCGGGGCGCATTATAAATATTTTTAAGGAGCATGGCGTTTCGTCGGGTATCGTGTCGCTCGGCGGTAACGTGCATTGTCTCGGTACAAGACCCGACGGCGGAGCGTGGCGCGTCGCCGTGCAAAATCCGTCGGGCGAGGGTTATATCGGCGTTTTGTCGGTCACGGATAAGGCGGTTGTAACGTCGGGCGGGTACCAGCGGTATTTTGAAAGCGGCGGCAAAACGTACCATCACATCATCGACCCGAAAACGGGCGTGAGCGCGGAAAGCGGTCTTTCGTCTGTAACGGTCGTGTCGGAGGACGGAGCGAGGGCGGACGCGCTGTCAACCGCACTGTTCGTCATGGGGCTTGACGGCGCGGAAAGGTATTATAGGGAACACGGCGGTTTTGAGGTTGTGCTTGTGACGGACGGCGGCGAGGTATACGTTACGGACGGACTTAAAGACAGCTTTGAAAGCGAGTATGAATATAAGGTAATAAACGGATAACGAAAAAACGCCGCCCGCGTAATGCGGAAGGCGTTTTTTGTACCGATTTTTACTTACAGCCGCAGCCGCAGTCACAATTCTGACTGCCGCCCGCCACGGACGGGTCTTCGTCGCCGTCCTCGAGGAACTCGCATCTCTCGGGCGGGAAAAACTCGTCAACAGGGAAGTCGATACGGTCGAACAGGTCGCACGGGTTGTCGTCCGTCGCCGATACACATTCCTTCGTCGGAATACAGAAGTCGTACGAGGGAATAAGGAGCTGCACGTGTCTCTCAAGCTTGATTATCGAGAATACACCGAGCGATACGTACACATTCTTAGCCTCGCTACCGGGGATTATGCTGTCGTTAAAGACGTTGCACACCGCCGACGGCACCGACGCTATATCAAAGTCGTCGTCACAGCAGCAGCATGAATTCTTGTCTCTCGCGTCAAGCACTCTCGCGCCGAGCGCGATAGGCTCCACGACCTCGACTACCGCGTGGGGCATATTCGTCTTTTTCCAAAGCTGCGCGTCGAACGCGTCCTCCTTGTACTTCGACTCGAATATCTTCGCGTTGCCTTCGCTGCCGAAAAGAATAACCTTCTTCTCGAACGTCGCGAGACCCTCAACCTCCGTCGGGTTTCCGAGTCCCGTGTAAACCTGGAGCGTTACCTTGAAATAGTACTGGAGGTCAATCGAGTAAAAGCCTCTGTCGAAAGGCACGGGTTCAACATCCGTGAATACCCATATTACCTCAGCCTTTGTCACTTTAACGCTTATCGCTTTGTCAACGACTTCCTGACCGCAATTTGTTAAATATACTCTGATATTTTCAAGACAATCCTTATCACGGCACGAATCGTAAACTTTATCGGTATGTATACATACAGCGTCATTGAAGTTTGTACCGGGGTACTCTCTGCCGCTGCATGTTTCGTTTGCACCTGCGTTTTTGCAATCTGCCATTACAAATCATTCCTTTCTGTAAATTCGGGGTAAATCCCTTGGTATAGAATATGTGACGCGGAAAAATGTGTGATTGCTTTACGCGTAAATATGTGGTATACTGCAAGTCGGAGGGATAATATGTACGACGGAATTATTTTTGACATAGACGGCACGCTCTGGGATTCGCGTAAGGGCGTTGCCGAAAGCTGGAACATGGCGCTGCGCGATCATACCGATTACGATATTACGCTCGACTATAAAAAGCTCGGCAAGCTGTTCGGCAAGCCGATGAACGAGATTTTCGCGGCTGTTTTCCCCGATATGAGCGATGAGAGAATGAACGAGCTTATACCGGTGTTTTACACGTACGAGCACCATTACCTCGCCTCTCACCCGCCCGTGCTCTACGACGGCACAGAGGAAACGCTCCGCCGCCTTGCCGAACGGTACCCGCTTTTTATCGTGACGAACGCGCAGAAGGGATATATCGAGTGTCTGTTTGAGGCGGCGGGGATAGAAAAATATTTTACCGATTGGCTCTGCTACGGCGATACAGGCGCACAGAAGGACGTAACCATGCGTATGCTGATTGAGAAAAATAAGCTTAAAAATCCCGTTTACGTCGGCGACACGCAGGGCGACCTTGACGCGTGCAAAAAAGCGGACGTGCCGATGATTTACGCCGCGTACGGGCTGGGCGAGGTTAAAACCCCCGATGTGACCATTAACGCGGTTCCCGAGCTTTTGCGGATATTATAAAAATCAGCGTTTTAACGCACTAAAGTGTTGACAAATTTCAAATAACGTAATATAATTGCACGGTATACTAATTAAAGTTATATAAATACGGAGGTTTATCATGACAAAGGAAAATATTTGCATTATGATTTCCATAGTCGCGTATCTGCTTATGGTGCTGGGTATCGGCGTATGGTTTTCACGCAGAAACAAGACCGCCGACGATTTCTACCTCGGCGGAAGAAAGCTCGGCCCGTTCGTGACGGCGATGAGCGCGGAAGCGTCGGACATGAGCAGCTACCTGCTTATGGGTGTGCCGGGACTCGCGTTCCTCACGGGTATCGCGGACGCGTCGTGGACGGCGATAGGTCTTGTTGTCGGTACATATTTAAACTGGCTTATAGTCGCGAAAAAACTGAGACGCTATTCGAGCCGCATAGGCGCGACGACGATCCCCGCGTTCTTCTCGGAGCGTTTCAAGGATAATTCGAGAATTTTAAGCGTTATCGCAGCAATCGTAATCATAATCTTCTTCGTACCCTACACGGCGTCGGGCTTTGTGGCGTGCGGCAAGCTGTTTAACTCGCTTTTCGGCGTTGATTACATGGTCGCTATGATCGTATGCGCGTTCGTAATCATCATGTACACGATGCTCGGCGGCTTTATGGCGGCGAGTACGAGCGACTTTTTACAGAGTATTATCATGACGATCGGTCTTGTCGTCGTAGTCGGCTACGGCGTTGTACACGCGGGCGGTTTCGGTGCGGTCGTTGAGAACGCGAAAGCGATCCCGGGTTACTTCAGCCTGACGAACACGTACGACCCCGCGACGAACAGTTCGGCGGTTTACGGAGCGTTCCGTAGCTGCTCCATGCTCGCATGGGGTCTCGGTTACTTCGGTATGCCGCATATCCTTTTGAGATTTATGGCTATCGAGGACGCGAAAAAGTTAAAGCTGTCAAGACGCGTTGCGTCGGTTTGGGTCGTTATTTCGCTGGCTGTGGCTGTATTTATCGGTATAACGGGTATGGCTCTCGTTAAAAGCGGCATTATGGCTCCGCTTTACGACAATGCTGCCGTTGCTGCGGGTACGGCGGGCGCGCAGTCGGAAAACGTGCTTATTGAAATATCAAAGCTTATAGCGCATAACGGCGCGCTTGCGGCGATCGTGGCGGGCGTAATACTCGCCGGTATACTCGCGGCAACAATGTCGACAGCCGACTCGCAGCTGCTTGCGGCGTCCTCGTCGGTATCGCAGAACATCATAAAGGAAAAGCTTTTCCCGAAGATGACGGAGGAAACGACGATGATAGTTGCGCGTTTCACGCTCGTGGCTATCGCGGTGGTAGCGGTGTTCCTCGCACGCGACCCGAACAGCTCGGTATTTAACATAGTATCGTTCGCATGGGCAGGTTTCGGCGCGGCATTCGGACCTGTTATGCTTGCGGCGCTGTTCTGGAAACGCACGACAAAGCAGGGTGCGCTTGCGGGAATGATAGCCGGCGGCGCAATGGTATTTATCTGGAAGTACGGTATCGCAAAGCTCGGCGGAGTGTTGGCTATATACGAGCTTTTGCCGGCGTTCATATTCGGACTTATCGCGATTGTGGTTGTAAGCTTGCTTACAAAAGCGCCGGATAAGGAAACGGTTGAAATTTTCGACGAAGTTACGGCTATGAAGGATTGATGAAAAAATTCAGGGGGCGGCTTTTGCCGTCCCTATATTTTTAAGGAGAATAAAATGGACTTGACACGTGAACACTGGCAGCAAAGCGATTACGGCGAGTTTGTGAATTATCTCAAATCTCTTTCGGATAAGAAGTACAAGGAATTCAGCGACGGACTTACTCCGGGCGCAGAGTTTTCCTTCGGCGTGAGAGTGCCTGTTCTGAGGAACGCGGCGAAGGAGATTGTTAAGGGTAACTATGAGGAATTTCTTAACTGTAAAATCGGCACGTACCGCGAGGAAATAATGATACGCGGGTTTGTGATGTCGCTCGTAAAGTGCGGCTACGCGCAGATGCTTTCTTATATGAAAAGTTACGCAAAAATCATAAACAGCTGGGACACGTGCGACACGGTGACGTTTAAGGGCGTAAAAAAGCACCTCGCCGAATTTTGGAACGACGTCGGGGATTTTATACACAGCTCTAATCCGTGGGAGGTGCGGTTCGGATTTCTGCACCTTATGAGCTTTTACCTCACGGACGAGTACATTGACGGCGTGCTTGATTACGTTAACGAAATCAATTCGGATTTTTACTACGTGCAAATGATGCAGGCGTGGCTTGTCGCGACAGCCGCGGCAAAGCAGAGGGACAAAACGTTTGCGTTTCTTGCCGATAACCGCCTTAACGCCGAAACGCAGAATATGGCGGTGCGGAAGATACGCGACTCGTACAGAATTTCGCCCGAGGACAAGGAACTCGCGGGGAAACTGAAAAAATAATAAAAAAACCTTGACAAACGGAAAAATATCTGATACAATACACAGGAATTTGAAAACAAGCAGAACGCTCCGTTCTCGCCGTCAGCGCAAAGCGACACGGCAAATACAGATTTACCGAAGGGTATTTTTGTGTGCGGACGCGTTGTGCGGTCCGTTTTTCTTTTGTGTGGAGAGGAGTGATCAACAATTAGCAAGAATGATGTGCAGATTAACGAGCAAATCCGCGACCCCGAAATACGCGTCGTAGCCGCAGACGGCTCGCAGCTCGGCATTATGAGCGCGAAAGAGGCGCAGGATATGGCGTACGAGAAGGGTATGGATCTTGTTAAAATCGCGCCGCAGGCGAAACCGCCCGTGTGCAAGATTATGGACTACGGAAAGTACAAGTTTGAGCTTAACAAGCGCGAGAGAGAAAACCGTAAAAATCAGAAGGTCATCAATATCAAGGAGGTACAGCTTTCCCCCTCGATAGATACCAACGATTTCAATACGAAGTGCAGTCACGCGATAAAGTTCCTTAAAAAAGGCGATAAGGTCAAGGTAATCGTGCGTTTCCGCGGACGTGAATTAAGTCATTCGCAGATTGGTTTTACACTTCTTGAAAAGTTCGCCTCGCAGGCGAGCGAGGCGGGAAACATAGAGAAACCCGCAAAGCTTGAGGGCAGGAACATGACAATGTTCCTCGCACCGAAAAAAGACTAATTTTTAACATTGAGAGGAGAAAGGTCATGGCTAAGACAAAGATAAAGACGCACAGAGGCGCAGCCAAGAGATTTAACCTGACGAAGAACGGTAAGGTTAAGATGAACAAGGCGTTCAGACGTCACATTCTGAACAAGAAAACAACAAAGAGAAAAAGACATTTGAGAAAGCAGGCTTACTGCTCGAAGGCGAACGCCGCGGTAATCAAAAAGCTTATTCCTTACAAGTAATCCGAAAGAGAGGTAAATACTAATGGCAAGAGTAAAAGGCGCTTTAAATACAAGAAAAAGACATAAGAAGATATTAAAGCTCGCAAAGGGTTTCCGCGGCGCGGAGAGCAAGCAGTTCAGAACGGCTAACCAGGCTGTTATGCGCTCTATGCAGAACGCGTACATCGGCAGAAGAAGAAAGAAGAGAGACTTCCGCCGTCTGTGGATAACGAGAATATCCGCCGCGTGCAAGATGAACGGCATGAACTACTCGACGTTCATGAACGGTCTTAAAAAGGCGGGTATCGACCTCAACAGAAAGAGCCTTTCCGAGATAGCTATCGCGGACGCGGCTGCTTTCGCAAAGCTTGTTGAGACTGCCAAGAGCGCGCTCAACTAAATAAAACGAGACATAGAAAAAGCGTATCGCGTGATACGCTTTTTTTTGGTATTTGTACGGGTAAAAAACTTGTTACCTTATAAAATTGGTCATTGTTTTTGTTTCCTGCGGCGGGATTTCCACGCCGTTTTGCTTACCGAGCTCTATGCACTTTATGAGCCATGCCATATTCTTGCCGAGCGTGCGCATCGTCTGCATACCCTCCTCGTCACGCATGACCTCCTCGGGCGTGTTGCCGTGAACCTGGTTCCAGTACTGCGACGACACGATGGGCATCGAGTTTATCGTGAAATACTTGTTAAGCTCGTCGAACGCCGCGCTCGCGCCGCCCCTGCGGCAGCTTACGACCGACGCTCCGACCTTGCCGCGCATCTTATCGCCCGCAGCGCCGAAAGCCTTGTCGAGAAAAATTGAGATTATACCTGTCGCGGCGGCGTAGTACACCGGCGAGCCGAATACAAATCCGTCAGCCTCCCCGGCTTTTTCGGCAAACTCGTCAACGAGCGCGCCGTAGTCGTACACTCCGCCGAACGAGTCCTTTCCTACCCACATTATCTCCGTTTCAACGCCGTTTTCCTCAAGAGCCTTCGCGCACTCCGTGAGAGCCGTGTATGTGCAGCCCTTTTCCCTCGGACTGCCGTTTACAAGAATTACCTTCATAATATATTCTCCTTTCCGTTCTTCTACGTATTATATAGTATACCATTTTTCCCGCGATATGTCAAAAAAACTTGCGCGTCACATAATTCCTACCTTTTTCATAGTATATATCAGGTATGAAAATACCGAATAAAAAATCAGGAGGAAATACTATGGCGACAAATTTGCCAAACAGAGCGCAGTTGACGTATGACGGCTCGGCGGTTGTACTGTCGAACCAGACGAACACGACGCTCGTTGATACAAACACAATGGAGATTACCAAAAAGGCTGTTGACATGTCAATAGTCGCGGGCACGGACGCGGTGTACGTTGTGCGTCTCGAAAACACGGGCGCAAACAACCTCACGGGTATATCTATTACCGATAACCTCGGCATGGGCGCGCTCACCTATTCCGACGGCACGGCGCAGTTCTTTATAAACGGCAGCAGCGTTACGGGTACGGCTGCGGTAAATATGGGAAATGTCGTATTCACAACGACCGAAACGCTTGAACCCGGTGAGAACCTTATCGTCGTTTACTCGGCATCTACCGGCGCGAACCAAACAGAACCGATAACGAACACAGTTACGGCTAACGCGACCGCCGCGTCGACCGTTCCCGCGGCGATTACCGCTACGGCTGAAGAGACGATAACGATAACAGCCGTAGCGAACGTATCCATCTTTAAATCCGCAGATAAGGATACGGTTACAAGCGGCGACACGCTCACTTACACCTTCACGCTTATGAACACGGGCAGCGCCGACGCGGAAAATGTGAAGTTCACGGACGTACTCCCTCCGGAGTTCACGGTTCAGACCGTTTCCTACAACGCGGACGGTCAGGACACGCCGATTACTTCCGCAGATTATTCAATTCAAGGCAATACCCTCACAATTCCGTCGGAAACAGGCACGCTTACTCTCACAGTACCCGCCGCGACCACGGACGGCCCCGGCATTTTAACCATTACCGTTACGGGAATGATTGCCTGATCATATCAATAAAACCGCCCCGAAAAGGGCGGTGTACATATTCGTTATTTCATCTGTGATATAATTTTAAGTATTTCCTTTTTCGCGTCTTTTACCTCTTTCAAAAATTCGTTCGCGCTGACGCGCACCGCGCCGCCCGAAAAAATAATT
Organism: uncultured Clostridia bacterium; assembly: GCA_947623955.1. Lineage (GTDB taxonomy): Bacteria > Bacillota > Clostridia > UBA1381 > UBA1381 > Hominilimicola. The sequence continues at coordinate 176,666 of CANQIP010000001.1, forward strand.
ATCTGTTCCACTCCGTCCGACGTTGCCACGCGCACGCGGTGTTTTTTGCCGAGCTCACGCGTGACCTTTTCTATATACATATCGGCTGTTTCAGCCTCTTTTGTGTACACGACGTTTATGTTGTTTACCTTCTCGACGCTCCCCGTGTTTCCCTTCACCTTGTACGCGTCAAAAACGAGTATCACCTCGCATCGGCTGTAGCCCTTGTAGTTGCAGAGTATGTCGATAAGCCTGTCGCGCGCCGTTTCAAGGCTGACCTTTGCAAGCTCACGAAGTTCCTCCCACGCGAAAATAATGTTGTAGCCGTCCACGAGCAGGTACTCGGGGCCTTTCGGCATCGGACGAGCCTTGAATTTCTTTTCCTTCGGCACGGCTTTTCTGACCGTCTGCGTCTGCTCCGTCCTGCGCGTGATCTGACCGTATGTGCGCTCGAATATCCGCATAAGCTCGCTGTCGCTTACCGCCTCGCGCACGTATCTCTCCGCCTTCTCGTCGGGCGTTTCTTCCTCGCCGTCGCCTTCTTCAAGGCTTATAAGTTCGGTGTGCGCGCGGTCGTAGACCTCGTTCCACGGCACGACGTAGCCCGCGCCGTGCGAGCAGAATACCGAGTCCGCGCTGTTTTCAAGGTCGCCGTCCGCGTCGTAACCGATTTGCGTTATTACCTCGTCGGCATTTTGACACATCTCGTAGCCGCTTAAAATACAGTTGAGCCGTCCGCGTCCGCCCGTGTATGCGGCAACGTCTCTCGCGTAGCCGCGCATACCCGCAACGGGCGCGCTGCCCGTTATAAGCGCCGTTTCGCCGCGCGTTTCGGGCGCGGCAAAGCTGCCGCCCATGTTCTGTATATCGGTCATCGCGCGTCCGACGCTCTCCGTCGGCACTTCGAGCCGAAACTCGTAATACGGTTCGAGCAGCACGCTTTGCGCCATTCGGAGTCCCTGACGTACTGCGCGGTAGGTAGCCTGTCTGAAATCGCCGCCCTCGGTGTGCTTTATATGCGCGCGCCCCGCGACGAGCGTTATTTTCATATCGGTAACGGGCGAACCCGTAAGTACGCCTATATGCTCCTTTTCCCTTAAATGCGTCAGTATGAGACGCTGCCAGTTGCGGTCAAGCTCGTCGGTCGGACAAACGGTGTCGAACGTGAGACCGCTGCCGCGCTCGGACGGTTCGAGCAAAAGCTGTACCTCCGCGTAGTGGCGCAGCGGCTCGTAATGCCCCACGCCCACGGACGGCGCGGCTATCGTCTCCTTGTACGCGATAGAACCCTGCGTGAACGTCACGTCAAACCCGAACCTGTCGCGTATCACACGCGTAAGCACTTCAAGCTGCACCTCGCCCATGACGTTTACGTGTATTTCGCGCAGCTGCTCGTTCCATATGATTTTAAGCTGCGGATCCTCCTCGGTTAAACGACTTAATTCCGTCACGGCGGTATGCTCGTCAACACCGTCGGGCAGCTCCATTTTGTACGTCAGGACGCTTTCCAGCACTGCTCTTTTCGCGTCGGGTCTGTTGCCTATGCCCTCGCCGGGGTACGTTTCGGTAAGCCCCGTCACGGCGCAGACCGTACCCGCCTCCGCCGCGTCCACAGCCGTGTACTTTTCGCCCGAGTAAACGCGTATCTGATTTACCTTCTCGCGCCACTCGTTTTTGCCGCTGCCCGTCAGCTCGTCCTTTACTTTGAGTGTGCCGCCCGTTATCTTCATATGCGTCAGCCGCGTACCGTTTTCCTCCGTTATCTTGTACACCTGCGCGCCGAAAATATCGTCGTATATCACGCGCCGCGAGTAAAACGAAAAGCCGTCCATAAACTCCTTTACGCCCGTCATTTTAAGCGCCGAACCAAAGTAGCACGGGAACACGGCGCGTCTTGCTATCGCGTTGCGCACGTCGCCCGCTTTAAGCGAGCCGCTTTCGAGGTAAGAGTTCATCAGCATTTCGTCGCACATCGAGAGCTCGTCCATCGTTTCGTCCGTGTCTATGCCGTTTGTGAAATCTACGCATCCGTCGCCGAAACGGTATTTAAGCTCGCTCATAACCGCGTCCTTGTCGGACGGCAAGTCCATTTTGTTCACGAAAATAAAGACCGGCACGTCGTAACGCTCCAAAAGCCGCCACAGCGTTTCGGTGTGGTTCTGAACGCCGTCGGTGCCGCTTATCACAAGCACGGCGTAATCGAGCACACTTAAAACACGCTCCATCTCGGTCGAAAAATCGACGTGTCCGGGCGTGTCGAGAAGCGTAAACTCCACGTCTCCGTAGCGCAGTATCGCCTGCTTTGAAAATATTGTAATGCCGCGCTCGCGCTCTATCTCGTTCGTGTCGAGGAACGCGTCGCCGTGATCCACGCGCCCGAGACTCCTGAGCGCGCCCGACGCGTACAGCATCGCCTCCGTCAGCGTCGTTTTGCCCGAATCGACGTGCGCGAGTATTCCTATCACAAGTTTGTTCATATCCGTTCTTCCGTTCGTTTAATTCGTATCACAGCCGCGCACAGACTAAAACTCTACGCCCTCTCTCGCGGCTGTACCATTGTCGTAGGGATGCTTTATCTTCATTATTTCCGATACGTAGTCGGCTTTTTCGATATACTCCTTAGGCGCATCGCGTCCCGTCATTACAAGTTCTCCGCCGTATGTGTCCGATATTTTCTGTACAGCCTTACCGTCGGCAAGACCGAGCGCGAGCGCGGCGAATATCTCGTCAAGCACAATCATATCGTACTCCGACATATGCTCCGATACAAAGCACAGGATTTTATTATGACATTTCGTAATGTCACGTTTGTCCGCGTCCGTCATGGAGTTGAAAAATCCATAATCCCTGTCGCAGCGCAGCACCGTCACGTTTAACCTTTCAAGCGAGACCGTTTCACCCGTCGGCGAACCCTTTAAAAACTGCGCGAAAAGTACTTTCCTGCCGTGACCCGCCATACGCGCAGCCATTCCCGCGGCGGCGGTCGTCTTGCCCTTGCCGCCGCCGGTGTAAATATGTATCATAATCGTTCCTCCGTCATAACAGCAGCAGCACGGGCGACGGTATTACCGGCAGAAACGGCACAAGCTTGCCGCCGATTACGACCGCGATAACGGTCAAAAGCTCGCTCATCTGTATATAGTAACCGCACGTATCGTTCGTTATTCCGCCCATTTTTTTGGCGACGAAAAATTTGTAGTAAAGTATAAGCCCCGCCTGACACAGCATTACGAGAAAGCCTATATATGCGCTCAAAAGCACCATTACCGCGGCGCATACCGCTGTTGTGAACACGGAAACGAACACGGTCACGGCTTTGTTGGAATTTGACGCTACCTCGTAAAGTATGCCGCTGTTTTTCGCGCCGCGCATAAGCGACATTTCAAGCGCGCACAGCGACCGCGACAGCACGAAACCGAGCGCGATCATTCCCGCCTCGCCGTATATGGAAACCTCGTTCAAAAAGCCGAAATACAGAATGTAGTAAACTATCGCCGTCACTATACTGAACGCTCCGACGTGCGGGTCTTTAAGCATTTCGAGCATTTTCTGTTTTGTGCCGTGGGAGGACAGCGCGTCGTTTGTTTCAAGGTAGCCGCAGGCGTGTATACCGCCCGTCATAAGCACCGACAGTACAGCCGCGCCCGCCGAAAAGCACGCGTGGTCTATCCCGATGTGCAAACACACGTGAAACCACAGCATAAAAACCGCGCCGACAGCCGCCCCGACAATCGGCAGAAAGCACAGCATATAACGCATATTTTTCTTGTTCGGGTACACCCGAATCATGGGTATTCTCGAATATGTCGAGAACGCTAGACAAAGCGATTTCAGTACGTGCATTGTTTTACCTCCGAATTTATCTTACATATACGCCGCACTTTTTATCATAATTCGGCGTAAATCGTTTTTTCGCTTGCAATTATATACTTATTATAGTATAATTTATTGGTAAAATCAACTAAATCGGGAGAAAATAAATGATAAACGTAACAAATCTGAGCCTGAACTTCAGCGGGCAGAACCTTTTTTCGGACGTAAACCTCAAATTCACGCCGGGCAACTGCTACGGCGTAATCGGCGCGAACGGCGCGGGTAAGTCCACATTCCTTAAAATCCTGTCGGGCGAGCTTGACTCGACGACGGGCGAGGTGACTATCGACCCCAACTGCCGTATGTCGGTGCTCAAACAAGACCATTTCGCGTTCGACGAATACACCGTTCTCGACACGATTATAATGGGCGACAAAAAGCTGTACGATATAATGAAGGAGAAGGACGCTCTGTACATGAAGGAGGATTTCTCCGACGAGGACGGTCTGAGAGCAGCCGACCTTGAGGCGGAATTTGCCGAAATGGACGGCTGGGAGGCGGAGTCGAACGCGTCAAAGCTGTTGCAGGGTCTCGGTCTTGACGAGAGCACGCTTTACAAAACAATGTCGGAGCTTGACGGTAACGAAAAGGTCAAGGCTCTGCTCGCGCAGGCGCTTTTCGGCAACCCCGACATACTCCTCATGGACGAGCCTACGAACGGTCTTGATTTACAGGCGATAGAGTGGCTCGAAAATTTCCTGCTCGACTACGAGGGTACGGTCATCGTCGTGTCGCACGACAGATATTTCCTTAACGTCGTATGCACGCACATCGTCGATATAGATTATTCCAAGGTCAAGATGTACGTCGGAAACTACGAGTTCTGGTACGAGTCGAGCCAGATGGTTCAGGCTCTCATAAAGCAGCAGAACAAGAAGGCGGAGGAAAAAATAAAGGAGCTGCAAAACTTTATACAGCGTTTCTCGGCGAACAAGTCGAAATCAAAGCAGGCGACGAGCCGCAAAAAGATGCTCGACAAGCTGACCGTTGAGGAAATGCCCGCGTCGTCGCGGCGTTACCCGTTCGTCGGTTTTGATATGGACAGGGAGGCGGGACGCGATTTGCTCACGGTGAGCGATGTGTCAAAGACAATAAACGGCGAGACGCTTTTAAAGGACGTTTCGTTCACGATGAACCACGATGACAAGATAGCGGTAATCGGTGAGAACGAGCTTGCCGTAACGGCTCTTCTGCAAATACTCGCGGGCGAGGAAGAACCCGACGCGGGAACGGTCAAGTGGGGCGTGAGCACATCGCAGAGCTATTTCCCGAAGGACAACTCGAAATATTTCGACGGCTGCACGCTTAACCTCGTAGACTGGCTGCGCCGGTACAGCGCGGAGGGCTTTGAAACGCAGAACGAAAGCTATATACGCGGATTTCTCGGCAGAATGTTATTCTCCGGCGACGACGTGTTTAAGCCCGTAAATGTGCTGTCGGGCGGTGAAAAGGTGAGATGTATGCTGTCGCGCATGATGCTGTACGGCTCGAACGTGCTTATCCTCGACCAGCCGACGAACCACCTCGATTTGGAGTCGATAACGGCTGTGAACAATGGTCTTAAAGCATTCAAGGGCAACGTAATATTCGCGTCGCACGACCACGAGTTTGTGAACACCGTAGCGAACAGGATAATCGACATCAAAGCGGACGGAACGATCGTTGACAGAATGTGTACGTTTGACGAGTATATTGAAATGATGAGGGAGAAACAAAATGAAGTTTGAGAATACCGAGGTTTACGGTTTTACGCGGGCGATGCGCGGTATGAGGAACCCGCTTGAATCGTGGAAAAAGAACGACACGGTTGAAGAAAACGGATGCGTCGTGATAGGCGAAAACGACTTGGGGCTCGCGCAGCGGCTCATACGGTCGGGCAGCGAGCACCGCAAGTTTATGCGCCAGATTTTCGTGTCGGTCGATATAACGGGACCCCTGTACTGGTGGAAGGAGTTTGACACGTACAAGGTCGGAACGGTCGCGAACAGCACGTCCACGATGCACAAGCTATCGTCCACGCCGATAACGCGCGAATGCTTTGAGATCGACGATTACGCGCCCGACCTCGATTACGGCGGCGTAAGGCTCGGCGACGTTATAGACAAGCATATCGAATTTTTGGAAAGTATGCGCGTAAAGTACCTTGAAACGAAGGATAAGGCGTACTGGAAGGAGCTTATACGCTGGCTGCCGTCGTCGTGGCAGCAGACGCGGACGGTAACGATGTCTTACGAAAACCTGCTCGCTATGTGCTCCAAAGGACAGCGGCGTTTCCACAAGCTGACGGAGTGGTCGAAAGCGTTCATAGACTGGGCGCGGTCGCTCCCCTACGCGCAGGAGCTTATATTTATAGACGAGGTAGAACAGAATGATAGCAATAGTTGACTACGGCGCGGGTAATCTGCACAGCGTCAAAAACGCGCTCGATTTTATAGGCGCGAAAAGCGTTGTCACAAGCAGCGCGGACGTTATCGCGGACGCGGACAAGGTAATACTTCCGGGCGTGGGCGCGTTCGGCGACGCTATGGCAAGGCTTAACGAAAGCTCGCTCACAGAGCCGGTAAAACGCGCAATATCTGACGGTAAGCCGTTTCTCGGCATTTGTCTCGGACTGCATATGCTTTTCGAGGAAAGCGAGGAAAGCGTCGGAGCGAACGGGCTCGGCGTTTTCAAGGGTAAAATCGTCAAAATCCCCGACACGGGGCTTAAAATCCCACACATGGGCTGGAACAGCATTGACGTGGTAAAGAACAGCCGCATACTTAAAGGTATCGGCGTAGAGCCGTACGTTTACTTTGTACACTCGTATTACATCAAGCCCGAGGACGAGGGGATTGTGAGCGCGTACACGGAGTACGGCGCGCGTCTCGCGATCGCGGTCGAGAAAGATAATGTGTTCGCGACGCAGTTCCACCCCGAAAAAAGCGGCGACATCGGCATGACGATTTTAAAGAATTTTGTGAGCCTGTAAGGAGTAAATATGTACGCTAAAAGAATAATCCCCTGTCTCGACGTAAAAAACGGCAGGGTCGTAAAGGGAGTTAATTTCGTAAATCTGACTGACGCGGGCGACCCTGTGGAGTGCGCGAAGGTGTACAACAAGGCCGGCGCGGACGAGCTTGTGTTCCTCGATATAACCGCGTCGTCCGACGCGAGAGACACGGTTGAGGATATGGTTCGCGCGGTGGCGCGGGAGGTGTTTATCCCGTTCACGGTCGGCGGCGGTATACGAACGGTCGAGGATTTCCGCAAAATACTCAACGCCGGGGCGGACAAGGTATCGGTAAACAGTTCCGCGCTCAAACGTCCCGAGCTTATCAGCGAGGCGGCGGAGCGTTTCGGCAGTCAGTGCGTCGTGTGCGCGATCGACGCGAAAAGAAACGGTAAAGGCGGCTGGGACGCGTACCTCAACGGCGGACGCGTCAACACCGGCATAGACGCTCTTTGGTGGGCGAAACGCGCTGAGGAACTCGGCGCGGGCGAGATACTTTTAACTAGCATGGACTGCGACGGCACGAAGGCGGGTTACGACGTGGAGCTTACGCGAGCCGTGAGCGAGAACGCGAAAATCCCCGTCATAGCGTCGGGCGGCGCGGGAACGTTGGAGCATTTCCTCGACGTGCTGCGCGAAGGCAAGGCGGACGCGGTGCTTGCGGCGAGTTTGTTCCACTTCCGCGAGATTGAAATATCGGATTTGAAAAAATATTTAAAGGATAACGGGGAGAGTGTGAGATTATGAGTAAGAAAAACAGAAGAAAGACGCTGCCGACGCGCAAGGAGACGCTGCCTCGCGCCGAGTTTAACACGTACGATTCAAAGGCGTACATTCTGGCGACGCTGATTATATTCCATATCGTTCCGCTTGTGTTTGTCGGGCTGACGTTCGCAATGAAACAGAACCTTATGAGCCTGTACACGCAGTTCGCGATTTACTTCAACAGCTCTCTGCTCGCAGTTATAGCGTTTCTCTACGGCATAAAGAAGGGCTTTAATTTAAAGCTGCCGTTTTTTATCAGCGTGATAGCAATTCTTTCGATCGTGTTCTACGTTGAGTATATGCCGAGCCGGGCGCTGCATATGCTGTTCGCGTTCGGGCTTGTGTACGTGCTGTTTTCGTTTATCGGCATACTCATAGGCGCGTATATAAAGCGCGTGTTTAAGATGGATTAAGGGGGCGCGTGTAATGGAAAAGGCGTTATACAAAGCGGTTACGGAAATGAACCCGCAAATTTACAAGGATTTTTACAAGTTTTACTTCAAAAAACACTACCGCACCTTCAACATTATATCAACGTGCATCTCCATAGCGGCGTTCGCGCTCACGGCGTACTTTTACGTTATGAATTTCGGTACAATGTGGATACTTATCGCGCTGTGGATCGCGATTGTGATGTTTATCTACCCGAGACTTGCGTACCGCCGTCCGAGCAAACGCGCGAGCAAGTCGCGGCAGACGACGCGTTTCCGTTTTTTCGACACTCACGTTATCGAAAAGACGAACGGCGAGGAAACCGATTACAAGTACGCGGATTTACAGGAGGTCGTGGAGAGTAAAAAGTACATTTTCATTTTCCACGCCGAGGACAGCGTGAGCATAGTCGTGAAAAGCGAGGTCGCCGATAACGGCGCGGAAAAGCTCGCGGTGCTGCTTAGATCAAACGTTACGAATTATAAAAAAACAAATAAATTTTAAACGTATACAAAAACCGATGCCTTTCGGCATCGGTTTTGTTTTTTTTAAATTGTGTCGTCGCCGCTGTGGGCTTCAAAATATTCGTCGATATTTTTGAATTCAGCCTTATGCGCGGGCGGTTTAAAGTCAGCCTTGTACGTGAGGGGTTCGGCGGGCTTGTCGTACGTTGTGATATAGCTCTCGCCCGTCTTTTCCGCTACCGGCTTGTCATGGTGCTGCGGTTTGCGTCTGTTTCCTCTCTTTTTGTAGCCGTCCTTCTTGTAGGGTTTGGAGTTTTTCGGCGCGATAACAACCTTTCTGTACGGCTCCTGTCCGACGGAGAAGGTCGTCACGTCGGGGTGATTCTGCAAATTCGAGTGGATAACGCGTCTCTCATACGGGTTCATCGGCTCTAACGTGAACTTCTTGCCCGTGCGGGCAACCTTCGCCGCAAGGCGGTTTGACAATGCCAAAAGCGCGTCCGTGCGCTTTTCACGGTAGTTTTCGGTATCTATCGAGACCTTGATATACTCCTCGTTACGCTGGTTTACAACGAGCGAGGTGAGGTACTGAATACTGTCGAGCGTGTCGCCGCGCTTGCCTATTACGATACCCATATTGTCTCCGGCGAGATTTACGGTAACGGTGTCGCCGTCAAAGCTTGCGTCCACCTTAACGTCAAGACCCATAGCCGCGAACATATCGTCGAGAAACTTCTTCGCGTCCGCGTCGGGAGAGCCGAGCGACTCGCGCGTAGGCTTGTTTCTCTTCGGTTCTCTCTTTGTCTCTCGTCTGACTTCTTTTTTAATTTCATTCTTTGCCGCAGGCTCAACCGGTTCATTGTAATCCTCAATTTCCGTTTCCTGCGCGCCCTTTACGGTGACTCTTACACGAGCGTCTCTCGAGCCTATTCCGAGAAAGCCTCTCGAGCCTTCGTCCAAAATTTCTATTTCAGCGTCCTCACGCGATACGCCAAGTTCGGCAAGAGCGAGTTCAATCGCCTCGTTCTTACTTTTTGCGCTTTTTTCCGTGGAGCTGTTTTTTCTCAGGAATGGTGACAACTATGTCCTCCCCTTTCTTTTCTAAATAAAAATTAACCGCAAGCTGCTGTACTATCTGTACAACGGAGCTTATTATCCAGTAAAGTCCGAGACCTGCCGGCAGAATAATCGTGAAAAAGCCGGTCATTATCGGCATAATCAAATTCATCGTCTTGTTCATCTGGTTTGCCTGGTCGTTCGCGCCGCTGTTCTGTCCCGCCTGTATCTGGGAAATCTTCATCGACGCCACCGACGCTATAACCGCCAAAAGCGGGATTATGAAGATTATAAGTCCCATCCACGCTCCGCTTGAAATTGCGTGATTAAACGCGTCGCCCGGAACGGTTGACAAATCGAGACCGAGGAAGTCAAAATTGACTATCCACGGATGCTGCGCCATGCCGGAAACGCCTTCGAGCGTCGAGCCCTGCGTTCCCACGGCGGCAGCCCATTTCGATATGAATATCTGCCCCTGGTTCCAGATGTTTAACGGTTCCGCGCCCGCGTAATTTCCCATAATACCGGGAATACTCGCGGCAAGGTTTGCCGCCGCGTCGCGCAGGTGAAGTATCTCGTCGTACGCACCTTCCCATACCACGCCGAGCATGTACTGCAGCGGTCTCTGGATAACCTGATAAAGACCTATGAGTATCGGGAACTGTATAAGCATCGGCAGACAGCCGCCAGTCATGCTTACGTTGTTGTTCTTATAGACCTTCATCATTTCCTGCTGGAGTTTCTGCTGGTCGTTTTTGTATTTCTCCTGCAGTTCCATGATATACGGTTGAATTTTCTGCTGCTTGCGCAATGATTTCTGCGATTTTACGTTTAACGGCAGCAAAATCATCTTTATTACGATGGTAAACAGAATTATGGCTAAGCCGTAGTTCTGCGCGAAATCATAAATAAACTTTATGATAAAGCCCATCGGACGAGTAATAAGAAACTCAAACATATGTGCTATTTTTCCTTTCCGCCGTCCTTTTCCTTTTTCGGGGGAACGGGATCGTATCCCCCCGCGTGAAACGGATGACACTTTAAAAGCCGCCTTACGGCAAGGTACGTTCCCTTTGCCGCACCGTGTGTTTCGATTGCTTCGAGTGCATATTGCGAGCAGGTCGGATAAAATCGGCAGCATGACCCGCCCTTATACGGTGATATGTGGTGTCTGTAAAATTCTATTGATTTCGTTAAAACCTTTTTCATTTCTTCATTTCCAGCTTGTTCAGCGAAAAGCTGATATCGCCTCTTATCTGCTCAAACGTCTTACCGACCGCGCGGTTACGCGCCACGATTATAATGTCGTAGCCCTCGCGTATATCGTCCTCCATTAAGCGGTAGCTTTCGCGCATAAGCCGTTTTAAGCGATTGCGCACGACCGCCTTGCCCGCCGTTTTGCTGACGGTAAGTCCGAGACGGTTAAAGCCGTAACGGTTCTTTCTCGCGTATACCACGGTGTAACCGCCCGCATGGCTTGCGCCCTTGTAGACGCGGCGAAAGTCGCGGTTGAGCTTTAAGCTTTGAGTTTTTTTCATATTTATCGCACCCTTTAAGAAAAAAAGCAGCAAGCACAATCCCTTCATGCTTCCTGCCAAAGTCCCATATTACGCAGATAACTTCTTTCTGCCTCTCAGTCTTCTTCCCGCAAGAATTTTTCTTCCCGACTTTGTGGACATTCTCTTTCTGAAGCCGTGTTCCTTTGAGCGCTGACGCTTTTTCGGCTGATATGTCATTTTCATTCTAAAGCACCTCCTCTGCTTTCTCCCGCCCCGCTTGACGGGCTTAGTAAACTATCCTTAATTCAAGACACCTCATCTATTATATAGGTTTTAATCCGCATTGTCAAGCATTTTTTTACCTTTTTCACCTTATTTCTTAACCTTTATTATGTATTCCGTGCCCCAGTCGTACGTTTTTTCCTCGATGTCCGCGTCGATACCGCTTTTTTTCATCATGTCCACAGCCTTGGCTACGGTGTTTCGGAATACCTTTACATCGTTCTTCTTCGTTACACGCAGCTCGTTTATCGGCATTACGCGTTTTCTTGCCGCCGCGTTCATATCGCGCACAAGCTGCTCCGTCTGTGCCACGCTCAAATTGTCGCGGCACACGGTTTTTACCGCCTCAAGCTGTTTTTCCTCATCGGAGAGCAGCAAAAGGGCGCGCGCGTGACGCTCCGTTAAATCGTAGTCGCGTATCACCTTTTTGACAAGCGGCGGCAGCTTTAACAGACGTATCTTATTGGCAACGGACGACCTGCTCTTTCCGACCTTTTCGGCTATCTCCGTCTGCGTCATGCCCTGACGGCGTATAAGACTTTTGTAGCTTTCGGCTACCTCAAAAAACGACAGATCCTCGCGCTGCAAATTTTCCAAAAGCGCGAGAATTGCGGACTTGTCGCTGTCCGCGTCAATGACTATAGCCGGTATTTCCGTAAGACCCGCCATCTGCGCCGCACGGAAACGTCTCTCCCCCGCCACAAGCTCGTAAGCGCCGTGCAGGCGGCGCACCGTTATCGGCTGTATCACGCCGTATTCGAGTATCGAGTCGCGCAGCTCCTCCATAGCCGACCTGTCAAAATATCTTCTCGGCTGGTTCGGATTGGGCGCGATAATGTCAAGCGGCAAAAGCTCCGCGTGCGGCGTGTCGGGGTCGGTTTGTTTTCTCAGTAATTTTATCATGTCGGCGTCTCCTATCGGCAGATTTTCCGTGTAATTCACAAAATAAAAAGAGTAAGCGGCGATAATGTACGCCATTGATGAAAACACATGATGTATATACATTATCGCCATTTACCCTCGGTGGTGGAAGGTGTAAGACAATTTTGGGGGTAGACAGGGCCTTGGGGAAACCCTGTTGTGATGTACCTTTTTGATACTTGTCTGTCTTACAGTTATTATTATAGCACTTTTTTCGGCGCGCGCAAGCGTTATCGTGCGCCGCGTTTTGACACCGTTTTACATTATTTTTTTATTTCGATAAATTGTACGGAGTTCCGATAGGAGTTTTTGTCGCAATACCGGCTTTGCGCGGGTATTTTAGGGGAGTTTGTCCTACTTTTTTTATCACGATTATCTTGTGTTTGAGGTCGGTAAACGGTATTTCCGCCTCGTACACGTCCTCAACCTCGCCGCCGAGAATTTTTATCGCGCGGCGCGCGTCTTTAAGTTCCTTTTCGGCAAGCGGGCCTTTGAGGGCGAGAAAATATCCGCCCAGCTTTAAAAACGGCAGACACCACTCCGACAGCACCGTTAAATTTGCCACGGCGCGCGATACTGCAGTGTCGAACATACCGCGGTACTTCCCGGCGCGTCCGCCGTCCTCGGCGCGGGCGTGCACAAGCTCCACGCCGTCAATATTAAGCTCGCCGCACACGTCTTTAAGAAATGTAAGACGCTTGTTAAGGCTGTCCAAAAGCGTTAAATCCACTTCCGGTTTCGCTATTTTAAGCACAAGCCCCGGAAAACCCGCGCCCGTGCCGACGTCTATGACTCTGCCGTGAACGCGGTTCGTGCAAAGAGCCGTAAGACTGTCAAGAAAATGCTTTGTCGCTATGCCCACGTCGTCCGTTATGGCGGTGAGATTTACCTTTTCGTTCCGTGAAACGAGCATCTCCGCGTAACGCGCAAGCTGCTCCGACTGTCTGTCATCAAGATGTATATTAAGCTGCTCAGCACCGTTTTGTATAAGATTTTTCATATCGTTTTTTGTATTTGTATGCTTACCCGAGTATCCTCTCTATCATGTCGGCAAGCTCTTTAGCCTTTTTCGTTATGTACTCAACGTCCTTGCCCTCAATCATTACTCTTACAAGCGGCTCCGTTCCCGACGGGCGGATAAGCACTCTGCCCTCGCCCGCGAACTCGTCCTCCAGCGACTTGCACGCCGCCGCTATTTCCTCGTTGTCCATGTATGTGTTTTTGTTTTCGGGCTTTACTGTCGCGTTTTTGAGTACCTGCGGCATCACCTTTACTATGCCAGCCGCCTCGGACGCTTTCATGCCCGTCTTTTTCAGCACCGCCAAAAACTGCAGCGCGCTCACAAGTCCGTCGCCGGTGGTGTTGTGGTCGAGGAAGATTATATGTCCCGACTGCTCGCCGCCGATGTTGTAGCCGTTCGCGAGCATTTCCTCAAGCACGTAACGGTCGCCCACCTTCGTGCGCGGTATGTGCAGTCCCAGCTTGTCGCCCGCGATGAACAGACCGAGGTTGCTCATAACGGTCGCGACGAGCGTGTTCTGTTTCAGCGTGCCGTTCTCGCGCATAAACTTCGCGCACGCAGCCATGATCTGGTCGCCGTCTATGAGATTGCCGTTCTCGTCAACGGCAAGCAGTCTGTCCGCGTCGCCGTCGAACGCGAGTCCCACGTCCGCGCCGATCGACGTCACATACGCCTGCAGGCTCTCCATATGCGTCGAGCCGCATTTGTAATTTATGTTCACGCCGTCGGGCGTGTTGTGGATCGCTTCAACGTTCGCGCCGAGCTTGTTCAGCGCCTTGAACGCCGTTTCGTACGCCGCGCCGTTCGCGCAGTCGATCGCTATTTTCATACCGTCGAGGCGGCAGTCTATCGTCGATACCGCGAACGCGACGTAATCCTCGACCGCGTTGTGGTTCGCGCTGACGTAGCCCACGCCGCCGTGCGTCGGGAGATTTTCTATTTTCTTTTCGCCCAGAATGTAGCTTTCAATCTCGTTTTCAATCGCGTCGCTCAGCTTGTAGCCGTCCTGATTGAAAAATTTTATGCCGTTGTACTCGCAGGGGTTGTGCGACGCGCTTATCACAACGCCCGCGTCAGCCTTGTAAAGACGCGTCAGATACGCGACCGCAGGGGTCGGCACTACGCCAAGCGGTATTACCTTCGCGCCCATCGAGCAAAGTCCCGCCGTGAGCGCCGCCTCGAGCATGTCGCCAGACTTTCTCGTGTCCTTGCCTATGAGTATACGCGGACGGTGACCCGTGCTGTGCTTTGTCAGCACATACGCGCCGCTTTGACCCGTTTTAAACGCCAAATCGGCTGTTAAATCCTTGTTCGCGATACCTCTTATGCCGTCGGTTCCGAATAGCTTGCCCATTTTCATCTTCCTCCATAATATTCGATTACACTATTTCCGCGCCCGACTGAATGTCGTTTAGCGTCGTGAGAACGGTTAAGTCGTCGCCGTATTCGGCTGATAAAATCATGCCGCACGATTCAAGCCCCATCATCTTGCGCGGCTTTAAATTCGCGACGAACAACACATTTTTGCCGATAAGTTCCTCCGGCGTGTGGTACTTTGAAATACCCGACAAAATCTGGCGCGTGTCGCTGCCGACCTGCAAGGTAAAGCGCAAAAGCTTTGAGGATTTCGGCACTTTTTCACACTCTATAACCTTGCCGACGCGTATGTCGAGCTTTTCAAATTCCTCAAATTCGATATAGTCCTTGTACGGCGCGATTTCGATTTTTTCTTCCTCCGCGCCCGCCGATAGCTCCTCTTCAAGCTCCGCGAGTTTCTTTTCCGCGTCTATTCTCGCGAACAGCGGCACCGCCTCGCCGACCTTTACGCCCGCTGCGGTCACGCCGAATTTGTCCGCATTCTCAAAATCAAGCGCCGTCGCGCCCGTCTGCGCCGCTATTTTTTCTGCCGTTTCGGGCATGTACGGGCTTAAAAGCGACGTTATAATTCTGATCGTCTCTATGAGGTTATACAGCACCGTGCCGAGACGCGCTTTTTGACTCTCGTCCTTCGCGAGCGCCCACGGCATCGTTTCGTCGATATATTTGTTCGCGCGGTTTACGACCGTCCATATTTCGTCGAGACTGTCCGCGACATGGAGCGTCTCCATCTTCTTCATGATTTTACCGAGCGCGCTTGTCGCGACCGCCTTTAAATCGTCGTCAAACTCTCCCGCCGTGTCGCCCGACTGTATTACGCCGCCGAAATACTTGTTGATCATCGCGACGGTACGGTTCACGAGGTTGCCGAGAGTGTTCGCAAGGTCGCTGTTAAAGCGGCTTATGAACACCTCATACGTGATTGTTCCGTCCTGCGCAAACGGCATTTCGTGGAGCGAATAGTACCGTACCGCGTCAACGCCGAAGTGCTTTACGAGATCCTCGGCGTATATTACGTTGCCGCGCGACTTGCTCATTTTTTCCTCGCCCACGAGCATCCACGGGTGACCGAACACCTGTTTCGGCAGCGGCTCGCCCAGAGCCATAAGCATTATGGGCCAGTAAATCGTGTGGAAACGCAGAATGTCCTTACCTATAATATGCACGTCCGCGGGCCAGTATTTCTTGTATAATTCGCCCTTTTCGTCGGGCGAATAGCCGAGCGCGGTGATATAGTTTGAAAGCGCGTCGATCCACACGTACACGACGTGTCCGGGATCGAAGTCCACGGGTATTCCCCACGAAAAGCTTGTGCGCGACACACACAAATCCTGAAGTCCGGGCTTTAGGAAGTTGTTTACCATTTCATTCTTGCGCGACTCGGGCTGTATAAATTCGGGGTGCGTCTCGATGTACTCCATGAGCTTGTCCCGGTACTTGCTCATTTTGAAGAAGTACGCCTCCTCCTTCGCCTTTTTCACCTCGCGTCCGCAGTCGGGGCATTTGCCGTCAACAAGCTGCGTGTTCGTCCAGAACGACTCGCACGGCGTACAGTACCAGCCCTCGTACTCCGACTTGTATATATCGCCCTTTTCGTAGAGCGTCTTGAATATCTTCCGCACCGCCTTTTCGTGGTAATCGTCGGTGGTGCGGATAAATTTGTCGTAGCTTATGTTGAGCATATCGGCAATCTGCTTTATCTCGCCCGCTATTTTATCGACGTGCTCCTTCGGCGTAATACCCTCCGCCTCGGCGATTTCCTGTATCTTCTGACCGTGCTCGTCCGTGCCGGTAAGGAAGAACACGTCCTTGCCGATAAAGCGGTTAAAGCGCGCTATCGCGTCGGTGAGAATTATCTCGTACGTGTTGCCGATGTGCGGCTTTTTCGACGTGTACGCGATTGCCGTTGTAATGTAGAATTTTTCCATGTATATGGACTCCTTTCAGTTGTGTTGTGGGGGATCCTTTTTACCTATCCAAAAATCTCTCCATCAGCGTATAACCCTTTTCTATAAATATACCCGTTTTCTTTCCGTTTTCCTCGGTATATGCAAGACCCGAACCGCCGTCCTTCGTGCTGTCGTAGATAACATACGGCACGGGGTCTGACACGTGAGTTTTGAGCTTGATCGGCGTCGGGTGGTCGGGCATAATGAGCATTTTATAGTCTATCCCGCGCTTTTCAAGCTCGTCTTTCAGGAATTTTACAACCTTTTTATCTATCGTTTCCACCGCGTACTTCTTCTTTTCGGGAAGTCCCTGGTGTCCCATTTCATCTGGAGCCTCCATATGAATGTACACAAAATCGCTGTCGCCGGTGATAGCCTCCAAAGCCGCCTGCGCCTTGCCATCCCAGTTGGTTTCACAGTTACCGGTCGCGCCTTCAACGTCGATCGAGTTCATTCCGGCGCACTTCGCTATACCCTTTATCAAATCGACCGCCGAAATAACGCTGCCCTTTAAGCCGTATTTTTCGTAGAAATTTTCAAGCTGCGGTTTTGTTCCCTCGCCCCAGGGCCAGATCGAAGTCGCGGGATTTTTGCCCGCCGCAACGCGAGCCTTGTTGACGGGGTGTTCCTTTAAAATTTCCACGCTCTTTTTCATCATTTCAAGGAATTTCTCCGCACCGTCGCCCTTCGGGAGATATTCGCCGATTTTCCTGTCGGAAATATCATGCGGCGGAGTTAAGTCCACATTCGTAGAGCCGCCACTCCATACGCACAGGTGACGGTAGCTGATGCCGGGGTAAAACTTGATTTTATCGGTGTTAAGTTCAGCCGCGACAGCCTTCATAAGCTCAGCCGACTCCGCCGTCGTGATTTCGCCGGAGGAATAGTCGAGCATGGTTTTGTCCTCGTAATTTTCCTCGTCGGAGAGCGTTACAAGATTGGTGCGGAACGTAACGTCGTCGTCCTTCATCTCAACTCCGATTGACGCGGCTTCCAGCGGCGAGCGTCCGCTGTAGCACTTTTTCGTGTCATAGCCCATAACCGACAGGTTAGCCACGTCCGAGCCGGGTTTCATGCCGTCCTGCACGGTCTTAACCATGCCGAGTTCGCCGTGCTTTGACATATAATCAATGGTCGGCTTATCCGCGACTTCGAGAATTGTCTTTCCGCCGAAATAATCCACCGGATAATCCGCCATACCGTCGCCTAAAATTACAATGTATTTCATGTTGTTTTCCCCTTTCAATTTATAGCATTTGAAGAAAATCATCCAAATCAATATGAGCCATAGCGAGAATACTTTTTAAGGTTCCCTTGGCTACCTCGGAATGATTAGGTATAATAACTGTGTACTTGCCGTCGGAATACTTCATATGACTGCCTTTTTGACTGACATATGAAAATCCGAGTTTTTCGAGAGCTTTTATTACTTTTGACGGCGGCAAAACAGGATATTTTGACCCCATCAGACAGCCACCTCCAAGGTAGTGACAAATACAGAATTTAACGGCTGTTCGGGAATGTTATCCTCATAATACAATTCCAACGCCTCCGAAAGGTTTGCAAGCGTTTCATCTATGGTTTTGCCCTGCGACGCTACGCCCGATTCTATCGCCGTCGCCACATACCAGTTTTCTTCCTGTTGTATAATTACGGTTGATTTTATTGACATAGGTATCACTCCATTCTTTTTATGTACTTAAATCCGCTTTTTATCCTCGGGATAATCGCCAATGCGCCGCGTCCGACGTGGGTCGCGATAAGCGGGCTGAACTCGCCGTGCATCGTTATTTTCACGTCCTCGCCGAATTCTTCCTTTAACACTTCCATAGCCTCGTCGTACTTATTTTTGTCCGACTCCACTATCAGAAATTCGGGATTTTCAAAATCAACGTCCTCATCCTCTTTTATCTTTTCGACAAGCTTATGTATCAGCTTTTTCTTGCCGCGGAGCTTGTCAAGATTTTCCACAAGCCCGTTTTCTATTGTAAGTATCGGCTTGATGTCAAGGAGTGTGCCGACAAACGCCGCCGTTTTTGACAGTCTGCCGCCCTTTTGCAGATATTCGAGCGTGTCCACGAGAAGATAGCACCGCCACGAAACTATGTACTGCTCGCAGTCCTTTATGATTTCATCGACGCTTTTTCCCTCCGCAGCCATTTGAGCCGCGTGTACCGCCGTCTGCGCTATGTAGAGCGAGAATTTGTAAGAGTCGAAAATATGCAGATCCGCTTTCGGATTTTCCTCCATTATTTCCTCTCTCACAAGACACGCGGTATTGTACTGTCCGCTTGCCGCGCTCGACAGTGTGAAGTATATCACGCTCTCATGCTCGTCGGCCGCCTTTTTAAGATAGTCGTACATATCCGCGTAAGGTGTCTGCGAACTTCTCGGCACGCCGTCGAATTGCTCCTGCATATCGAGAAACCGGTCGTTCGTTATGTCGCGGCGCTGGACGTACTGCTCTTCGCCGAACAGCGTTATGAACGGGATAATGCCGATATTGTATTTTTCAAGCGCCTCGTCGGGTATGTCCGAGCCGGTGTCCACTATGATTTTAATATCGCTCATGGGATAATCTCCTTCCTTTTATGTATCTACATCGGATGACCGCGAGGGTCGCCCCTACGGCGTTCGCGTTATGCGGGCGGCCGATGACCGCCCCTACGGTGTGGTGTTACGCTCGTAAGCCTCTCCTTGAGGAGAGGTGGCATTGCAAAGCAATGACGGAGAGGTGGCAATACGCATTTTTAAGAAACCACCTCTCAGTCGCCTTCGGCGACAGCTCCCCTCAAGGGGAGCCTTCCGTAAGGGCGACCCTTGCGGTCGCCCGTTAGAACTACCATGTAAATTTCGTTAACTGCCCCAATTTCTTCAAATTATCAAACCCCTGCTGCCGTAACGCCTCGTACACAATCACCGCGACGGAGTTTGACAAATTCAGACTGCGCGCGTCGGGTATCATCGGTATTCTTATACAGCGTTCCTCATGCTCGTGCAGAAGTTCCTCGGGAAGTCCCGCGTCCTCGCGCCCGAACATCAGGTAGTCGTTGTCCTTATATTCAACATCAACGTATGTGTGCGGCGCTTTCGTTGTCGCGTAGAAGTAACGCGCACCCTCAGTCTTTTCAAAAAAGTCAGCCAAATTATCGTAATACTTGACATTCAGTAAATGCCAGTAATCGAGCCCCGCGCGCTTTAAATTCTTGTCCGTAATCTGAAACGCCGTCGGACGGACTATGTGCAAGCCGCACCCCGTCGCCGCGCAGGTGCGAGCTATGTTGCCGGTATTCTGCGGAATACGCGGCTCCACCAATACTATATTAAACAAGCGATACCATATCCTTTACTTCAGAAATTTCAGCATAAATCTGTTAAGCAGCGGCCGTTTTATCCCCACCGCCCTCTGCGGACAAAGCTCCTGACAGCAGAAACATTTTATGCACTTCTTTTTATCTATAACAGGCTTGCCGACCGCCATGCTTATCGCCTTCGGCGGACAGCAATTTGCGCACGCGCCGCACTTTACGCATGTTTTGTAATCTATTTTCGGACGCGACGCAAGAGCGTTTTTCGCCCACGCGTTTACCGCCGGCGGCAGCGACAGCAGCCTTAAAAGGTTAAAATGGCTCTCCGGCTTTACGAAATCACGCATAATAAGCGGTTCGAACGGTTCACCGACCGTTTCGACCTCGCCCGTAAGTCCGCGCTCGATCGACTCCCTTACCGTGTCAACCTCGTCGGGCGCGTATCCTATAAGCTCGCATGCAGTTTTGTCGAGCGCGTACGCGTTCGCGGACGCCATTACCAGTCCTATATGGCGGCTCTGTCCGGCAGTCGGCCCGTTGCCTTCCATGCCCCACACCGCGTCCATTATGCTGAGCGTCGGCTTGACGCACTCGCACAAATCCACGAGCATTGAACAGAACGCGCGGCGGTCGTCGAGCCTGAAATGCAGTTCCGCCTTGTGCGTGCCGGGTATTACGCCAAACAGATTTTTTACCGCGCCCGTGTAGCTTGTCATCGCGTGCGTTTTGAGTTTCGGCAGCGAAATTATAACATCCACCTCCAGCGCGGGATTGATTATCGGTATTTGCTTTATCGTCCTGCCCTCGGAAAAATGCACCTCGGTAAACGATGTATCATAATTCAGTACCGCGCCCGTTCCCTCTATAGCTTTGTCAACGCCGCACGCGGAGTACACGCCCTTTAAAATTGCGGCGTTATACGGGCCGCCGGGGCTTTCGGCAACGGTCACCTTACCGCCCGCGTCCTCGGCAAGTTCGATTACTGCGCGGAGAATATCGGGATGCGTTGTTACCGCCTCGTCGGGATTTTTCCGCGACACGAGATTGGGCTTTATAAGAACCTTGTCGCCCTTTTTCACAAACCGACCGATACCGCCGATAAGCCCGACCGCTTTTCTTACCGCGTCCGCCGAATCGCCGTAGCGTCCGCATTTTACGATTGAAACAGTATCGGTCATATAATCGCACCTCGCAGGACAATAGTTTCACGTATATATTATACTATATTCTTTGTTATTTTTCAACAGTTATGTGAATTATTGCAGGAATAAAAGTTTGAACGCTTTATCGTCCGCCTTGATTTTCCCTGCCGAGTGATGTATAATACACTAAAAGGGGGATTTTCCATGAAAAGATTTACTTTAGGCTTTATTATCGGCGGCATTGTCTGCTCCGCACTGACGGGCTTTGCTGTTGAATACGCTGTTACCGCGAACCCGTTCCCTATCAAGGTTGACAGCGTTGAGAAGTCCATAGAGGGCTACAACATAAACGACAGCACATACTTTAAACTGCGCGACATCGCCGACGCAGTGGGCGGATTTACGGTCGGTTTTGTGAATAACACAATCACAATCAGCACACAAGCCACGCCACCCGAACCCGCAAACACCGACGGAGCTATCACAATTTACGAAGGTCAAACACGCGATAACCGCCTCGCAAGAGAGGGCGACACATTCGTCAAAGCTGATGGTACGCAGATAGTGTTAAAGAAAGATGAAGTAACAGGCGTGTTGGGGTATGGACAAGGCGTTGCGCCGGATGTAGGTTTAATGGATGAGATAGGACAGGGCGATGCCAAATTTACTGCTCCTTTAACGGCTAACGGAAGATTAACAACCGGTAAATACGGATCTGATTCGGTAGGTAAAGAAACAAGTGATACACTGTATTTGATAAATCCTTTAACCGGTGAGGGTCATTGGGATAATGAATGGTCTGTTATTGCTATGAAAACACGTCCTCAAGTTCCCGGTACAGCGTTTGGTGAGATTTCAGAAGATAAGAACTTTATATGGGATGAGGACGGCTGGGTAACTTTGGCTTGTGATAACGGACGCAGTATATTAGAGTATGTCAATACACATCAGTAATAGCAAGGGGGATTTTTTATGAAAAGATTTGCTTTAGGTTTTATCATAGGCGGTATTATTTGTTCCGCGCTGACGGGATTTGCGGTAGAATATGCCGTTACGGCGAACCCGTTCCCGATTAAGGTTGACGGCGTTTCTAAGTCAATCGAAGGCTACAACATCAACGACAGTACATATTTCAAACTGCGCGACATCGCCGACGCGGTAGGCGGTTTTACGGTTGGTTTTGTGAATAATACGATTACCATAAGCACATCGCAAGCCGAGCAGTCCGAACAACCACCTGAACCCGCAAATACCGACGGAGCTATCACGATATATGAGGGTCAGCCGAGAGATAACCGCCTCGCGAAAGAGGGGGATATATTTGTCAAGGCAGATGGTACAGAGATAGTGTTAAAGAAAGATGAAGTAACAGGCGTGTTGGGGTATGGACAAGGCGTTGCACCGGATGTCGGTATAATGGATGAGGTAGGACAAGGAGACCAGATAACTACAAGTCCTTTAACAGCTAATGGTAAGCTAACAACAGGAAAATATGGACTTAATTCAGTGGGTAAAAATGTTAGTGATTCGCAGTATCAAGTAAATATTTTAACAGGTGAAGGTCATTGGGATAGTGAATGGGCAGTAATAAGTCAATATACAAGTCCCAAAGAGGCAGGAACAGAAGTAGGAGAAATATCTGCAGATAAGAATTATTTTTGGGATAGTATGGATTGGGTATTAGTTTCTGAACATCCTGAATATGCAGACATATTCAAAGTAAATTAAAAGAAAACAGAAAATATAAGGAAAGTATAATTATATCAACCTTAGTTGCCTAAAAAGATATTGGCATACAAAAAAGTATTGACAAAAGATATAAAATGTGGTATAATATCTTTATAAGATACGAAAAACCCGTATCGCAGATTATCTTCTGAATTTATATGTTTGAGGTATGAAACGGGGAGGCATACCAAAGTAAGGAGGATAAAATGGCTACTATTTTACTTAAAAGGGGACAGACAAAGAACATCGGCTCTCTTAAACTCCAAGAAGGAGAGGCTGCGATTGCGTACAATGAAGACAAAAGCACAGCGCACCTCTACGTCGGAGGCGCGAACAGCACACCCGTATCCGTCGAAACCAACGTCAAGGCGGCGGCTGTTACCGAAGACAGCACGCACCGCTTTACAACCGATACGGAAAAGTCAACGTGGAACGCAAAACTCGGCGCGGACAGCACGGTTGACGGCGGCACGTTTTAAGGAGGGTGAGCCATGGCCAACAGAATACAATTAAAACGCGGCGTTAAGTCCAAGCTCCCGACGCTCACACAGGGCGAACCCGCGTACACGACCGACACGCACGAATTATATGTCGGCACGGGCGGCGGCAACGTCAACATGGGCGGTACGCATTGGTACAGCGGCACGGATATGACCGGCGCGTCGGGTACGTACAGCTACGGCGACTGTCCGCTCGTCAAACTTGGAGATATGTATTTGAACACCTCAAACGGAAACGTGTACGAATGTACGACCGCAGGCAGCGGCACAAGCGCAAAGTGGACATACCGCGGCTGCCTTAAAGGCGCGGCAGGCGCACAGGGCGCAACAGGCGCGCAAGGTCCGAAAGGCGACACGGGGCCGCAGGGCCCGCAGGGTCCTGCGGGAACGACGGCGGCGAAACTCACAACGCCGCGTGCGATAGACGGCGTTGACTTCGACGGCTCGGGTGCAATCACGCATTACGGCGTATGTTCCACACCGGCGGCAACGGCGGCTAAGACCGTCAGCATATCGGGATTCAAACTCGTTAAGGGTGCGGTTGTGTTTGTGACATTCACGTATGAAAATACGGCGAACAGTCCCACGCTGAATGTAAACGGCACGGGTGCAATCAGTATGCGCGAACAGAGAGGAGGGGCCCTGAATAAAAATCTGATAAACCCCAACAGCATGTACATGTTTGTATACGACGGCACATATTATCGGCTCGTGGGAGCTCTTAACTATGCCTCCGATTCGGGCAGTGTCTGTTTCGGCGGCTCGGAAATTACCGCAGACGGCACTCTTTCGGTTTGCCTGGGAGGCGAACTTAACAAGGCTAACGGTCTTTATTCCGCGTGCATAGCCGGTATGGCAAATGAGGCGACTCATTATCAGACAAAACTGGGAATTTACTCCACTGAGGGCACATATAGCGATTATTTTATTGTCGGAAACGGAAGTATGTCAAGCAGATCCCGCTCCAACGCGTTCAGAGTTGACAACGCCGGCAAGGTATACGGCAAAGCCGCGTTCAACTCCACCGGCGCGGACTATGCGGAGCTGTTCGAGTGGCTCGACGGCAATCCCGAAAACGAGGACAGAATAGGATTGTTCGTGACGCTTGACGGCGAAAAGATACGTCTTGCGAACGCGGACGACGATTACATACTCGGAGCGATTTCGGGCGCGCCCGGCGTTGTCGGCAACAACCATTCCGAAACGTGGCAGGGTATGTGGCTGACGGATATATACGGCAGAGTGCAAAAGCATACGGTTCACGTCGACGCGAAATACGATGATGAGGGGAACGTCATATGCGAGGCGCACGATATTGTCGAGCCGATAATAAATCCCGACTACAACGCCGACGAGAAGTACATCCCGCGCGAGGAAAGACCCGAATGGGGCATAGTCGGTATGATGGGGCAGCTTATCGTGATCGACGACGGCACTTGCGAGGTAAACGGCTGCTGCAAGGTCGCGGACGGCGGCACCGCTACCGCGAGCGAGAACGGCTGGCGAGTAATCGCAAGAATTGACGACACGCATGTGAAGGTGCTGTTTAGGTAATATTTATTCCTACATAAAAAGGACGATTGCAGCTGCAATCGTCTTTTTTCTGCGGTTGTTACGGTATTTGCTGACGCCATACGGTTCTTTGCGAACAATCACGATAAATTCGCAATTTGCTTTTTCGCAAATTTTTTCAATAACCCTTCGTTGTCTTTCAGTTCGTCAAACGTACCCTCCTGTGCGATCACCCCATTATCCATAACAAAAATTTTGTCGCATTTCTCGATTGTGGACAATCTGTGCGCCACTATGATTTTTGTACATTTGAGATTGTTTATGCCGTCTATAACCTTTGCCTGCGTAACATTGTCAAGCGCGCTCGTCGCCTCGTCAAAAATGAGTATCGAGGGGTTGTTGATAATCGCACGGGCAATAAGCAGTCTTTGTCTCTGTCCGCCGGAAAGAGTGCAGTTGTCTTGGCTTACGGGCGTGTGCAGACCCATCGGCAGCGCGGCTATATCTTCTTTAAGTCCCGCCGTTTCCACGGCTCTGTCCACTTCTTCCATGCTCGCGTTCGGCTTTGTTATCGTGATATTTGAATAAATATCACCCGATATAAGTCCGGAGTTTTGCAGAACAACGCCGATGTTTTGGCGGCAGCTCTTTAAATCCAACTCGCGCAAATCAAATCCGTCTATGTATATGCTGCCCTCGTTCGGGCTTTCAAACCCGAGCAGCAGTCTTATCAGCGTCGATTTCCCGCAGCCAGACACACCGATAATTCCCACGCTTTCACCCGCCTTAATGCTCGCGGACAGTCCTTTTAAAATATATGGGGCGTCCTCGCCGTAGCGGAAATACAAGTCCGTTACAGTTATGTCTCCGCGGAGCTTATCGGGTCTTTTTTTGCCCGAACCGTATTCCTCACATTCCGCGGTAAGCATAGGCTTTATGAGCGAGTACGACGAACGGAAACCCGCTGTCATTCGTATAATAACCGACGCGCCCGCGCTCGCTGCGGTAAACGCGCCGTAAGCGGCTGAAAACGCGATATAGTTCGGCGCTTTCAGTTCCGCGCCGAACAGGAATACAGCGGCGGTCGCGAATACCCTTATCATCTTGTAAATCACGTCGGCGTATTTCAGCGGGAACGGCTTAATCTCCTTTTGAGAAACGTCGGCATAGCGTTCGCTCCATCTCCGCATTACGCGAGTTTCGGCTCCGCTGAGCTTTATTTGCTCGATGCCGGAAAACATTTCGTAGCAAAAGCCCGACATTCCCGACAGCGACCCCGAATAGTTTTTCATCCATTTTGAGTTTAAAATGCCCTCCGCAGCCATCATGGCGTACTGAATTATAGTCACTATGATTATCAAGGGGAACAGCGCGGGCGCGTAGATGTAAATCTGTATCAGATAGACAAAAGACAGTATAACGCCTATGCAGACGCTTATACTCTCAACCGATACTATCTGCGTTACATCCGAAAATTCCATTATCATCCGCGACAGCTCGCCCGATTTTACATTATTAAAAAATTCCGGCTTGAGTGAAAGCATACGCGAGAATATGGCGCTTTGAACGTATGTGGTCGTGCGCAGCATCGTGTTCGTCAAAATCAGCGACCGAACAAGCCCGAGTAAGGCGGAAAGCAACACTGCCGAAAACACGAGCGCGGCTGCTGCCGGCGCGTCGGAAACCGCGCCCGACGGCACTATTACCGAAAATATAAAGCTGTTCGCCCACGGCAGCATCATTCCGGCCGCCGTCGTCAGGGCGGCGGCTATGAATACGGTAAGCCTGTCGCGTTTGGAGCTGCACTTCGCCATGAACAAAACCAAATCGCGCATCGTGATTTTTCCGTTTTTCATCACCTTATAAAAATACATCGCGTTATTGGTGAATAAGTCCGCGTTTTTGCGCGTTATGCGTGATTTTTTGCCGTTATCCGTATAATCGCACGTGCCGTCGACATTCGGCGTTACCGCGACCCAATGACCCCGCACGGTTTTTACCAGCATGGGAATTACGGATGCCGTGTACCAATCCTTGTCAAGTTCAACGTAACGTATTTTGATGAATAATTTCTCCTCTATGTGCCGGAGTTGTTCCGACATGGGAAGTTCGGTGTTCACGCGTTCCTTTTCGTTCAGAAATTTCAGTATGGCGTTAATTCCGTCGCAGTCGGTCTTTTCGTTTAAAACGGACTCCATGTTTTCATATATTTTTTGCCGCGCCTCGCGATTTTTACGTTGTATGCGCTCGTTTTCTTCCTTTATTTTTGTCATCATTTAACTCACGCTCCTTACCAGCGAACTGTATATGCCGTTTGCGGCCATAAGTTCCCCGTGCGTTCCGCGCTCGGCAATTTTACCGTCGTCCATAACGATAATCTCGTCGCTGTCCATGATGGTCGAAAGTCTGTGCGCGACCGTTATTCTTGTTATTCCGAGCGCCTTTATATTATTCATAATCTTTTCCTCGGTGTCCGTGTCGAGCGCGCTTGTCGCCTCGTCCATGATGAGAACGGACGGCTTTTTAACGAGAGCGCGGGCAATTTCTATACGCTGCCTTTGTCCTCCCGAAAAGTTTTTGCCGTTTTCGTACACCCTTTCGCGGTATCCGTCCCTGCGGCCTATTATATCCTCGTGTATACACGCCGCCTTTGCCGCGGCTACCACATCATCATAGGGAATACTGTCGTCCCACATCGTTATATTGTCGAGCACGGTACCCTCGAACAATCTGATATTCTGGCTCACAACAGCCGTTTTTGAATAAAAATAGAAGTGGTTTATCTCTTTTCTGGGCGTACCGTCAAAGCATACGAGCCCTCCGTCCTCGCGGTAAAGTCCGGCGATAATTTTGGCAACGGTTGATTTTCCGCTGCCGCTGCCGCCCGTAATCGCGACGCTGCCGCCCTTTTTCACGGTCAGGTTAAAATCCTTTATAAACGGAGCGTCAAGTGGGTTATAGCCGAAGGTCACATCGCTAAGCAATATGTCTCCGTCAATGCTTTTCGTATGAACCTCGGCGCCGTGAAGAAATTTATCGTCCTCGCCGTAGTGCATAACGTCGTTTGTGCGCGCCGTTTCACTTTTAAGCGTCTGCATTTCTATCCCGCCGTTCACGAGATTTCCCAAAGGCTCCAGCATGGCGGCGACAAGCGACTGCATAGCTATAATAATACCGGCGGTCATACTTCCCGATAATATTTTCCATACTCCGGTAATCAGCACAATTCCCGAGCCGAGCGCGTTTAAGAACAAAAACAGGTTGCGCGTGTGCGCTCCCGTTTTGTCAATGCCCGTTTTTGTATTCACCGCACGCGTTCCCGCGGCGGTAAGGCGGACAAACATCGCGTCCTCCGCGCCGCAGGATTTTATTGTTTCAGCCATGTCAATCGTTTGGGAAATATCGCTTTGCAGCGCGCCGAGATCGCGGCTGTGCGTACGCATTTGCGCCTCGTATTTCCTTCCGCTCAGCGTCATCGCGCATACGTTGGCAGCCGCGCAGAATATTCCCACCAGGGCTATATGCACGTCAAAAACGACAATCATTACAAAATATATGATTATCTGCAGCACATACCCCGGAATGGGCGTAAGCATACGGGCAAGATTTGCACCCATCTCCATATTTGTGTTCTGGCGGTTCGCCAAATCGCCTTCGCTGCGCTGCGCGAAAAACTCTATCGGAAGTCTCAGCAAATGCGCCATAAACCCCGAATTGATACGCACGTTAAGCTGTCTGCCGACACGGTACCGGATGTGTATTGCAAACGCCATCGCCGTCGCCGTAATCAATCCCGCGCATAAAATTACCTGTAATATAATCCTTAAATTGCTTGTATTGCCGCTGATAAGGATTTTGTCAATGAATACCGAATTTAAAAACAGTACCGCCGCGCTGCCGATAAGAGCGCATATTTCAAGCAGTACAAAATACAGCGTACTCGGCAAAAACATCTTTACGCATGACTTTATATAATTATTTTCGGTTTTATCGTCCTTATCCTTTCTAAAGTCCGCATCGGGCGTAAACTCAATCGCAATTCCCGTAAACGATTTTGAGAACTCCTCCTCGGATACCGTTCTTATACCGTAAGCGGGGTCGGCGAGTACAGCGCCCTTTTTGTTAAATCCGCAAAGCACAAGAAAATGATCCATATTCCAATGTATAACAGCCGGCGTTTTTACCTCCCGCACGCCCTCGATGCTTACGCGCAGCGCTCTCGGGGTCAAATTATGAAACTTAGCCGCTTTTACAATATTCCTGGCGTTTACGCCGTTGCGCGAAACGCCGCATTCGCGTCTGAGTTCTTCAAGCGTTACGGTTTTGCCGTAATAAGCCAAAATCATCGCCAACGACGCCGCGCCGCATTCGGTTGTTTCCATCTGCAATATCGGGTTTATTTTCTTTACCTTCTCCATAGCGCCCTCCTAAAACAACCATTCGTAAGGATGGCATTTTTTAATGACTATATCCGCACCGCACAGCGTTCCCATCGCGACGTCCACGCCGCCGCTTTTCGGGTTTGACCATTTCAGGCGGCTCTTTGACGACGCGTCCGGAACAAGCGTTATTTCGATACGCAAATAGCTGCCCCTTTCGTCGAGCGTCGGTAAAAACAATTCGCTGTTTGTTTCCTTTATACTCTGTCCGGTAACGGGATAAGACGAAATATCGGAGATGTATGCTTTTATATATCCGTATTTCTCACGGGGCGCAAAATCGGGCATTACCTGCGCCTCCGTGCCGAGCGCTATAAGTCCTCCGTTTTCGGCGGGAATAAACGCGGTAAGCTTTTTGTTGTCGCCGCCGCGGTCATACGGAACAATCGTGGCTACCTTTGACCCTTCCGCGATATACGAGTTTTCGTCCGCGATATATGTAACAAATCCGTCAGTGTTAGAACGAATAACCGAGCGGCGGTCATATTCGTCGTACAGTTTTTGAAGTTCCGCGTCCGTAATCGCGCCCGACTTTCCGCTTTCTATTTTCTTCAGAATATCCGACTGCGGAACCACAGCCAAAATATCGCCTGATTTAACCTCGCTGCCTTCCGATACCGTTGTCTTTGATATAATTCCTTCCGATGAGGCGTAAACCGTTCCTCCCGCCTGCGAGGGCCATACTATACCCTCCACCGAGATTGTTTCGTAAATCGTTCCGAAAAAAAGCCATACCGAAAACACCGCCGCGCATACAAACAGAACGGCGACAAAAGCAGCCGTGCGTATGGTTACGGCGCGGATGCCCTTATTCATTTCCGAATGTGAAGAAAAGCTGTTAAGAGCCTCTTTCCTAAACAAATTCATCATCTCTGCCCCCTACTTCTTTATATTAAAGTATTCCGCAAATCCTGACTCGTTGATTTTACTGTATTTATATGTCTGCGTTTGCTGTCTGCCTTTTGAGTCAAAGCTGAAATTCTCCATCAAGCCGTCATAGCCGTCTTCATGTAAAATTTCGGAAATCTCCGAGGAATTGACGGTTTCGTTTTTAATTGCCGTATCGGCGATAATCCTCACGGCGTTATAGCCCTGAATATACCATGTGTCAAAATCGTTGCCGGTATTTTCAGTATACTCGCTTACTATTTCGCGCATTAAATCCTTTTCATCGTCGGTCATGTCCGCAAGCATAAATTCTTCGGCAATAATAAATCCGTTCATCGCTCTCATCAGTTCCGCGTCGTTAAATATCAAATCGCTGTTGTCAAACGCGGTATCGCCGCCGCATATAAGCGCCGGATTTTTCTTTTTGAGTTTTTTTAATATTTCAAACCCCTCGCTGTCTTTCGGGAACATGATTACGCCCTCCACACCGAGAGCTTCCCAGCGGCTGTAAATTTCGTCAAAATCATTTTCCAGCGATGACATGCTTACACAGTCGACCGTTTGTATCGCGCTGTTCGGTCGGCATTGCAGAAAACCCCTCGTCTCCGCCTGTTCAAAGCTGCCGTCCGCGGCGCATACCGCCCAGCGTTCAGCCGTCGTTTCAGCCGCCGCGAACTTTAATAATTCACCGACTGTCCGCGCCGAATTGCATAGAGATAGTACCGTGCCGTAGTTGTTGTTCTCATACACGTCATCATAAAGGAAAAACGGCATAATAAACAGTTTTTCGGCATTGTCAAAAACATAAGCGGCTGTTTTGCTTATGTCCATATCCATTGAACCGATTACCGCATCGACGCTTTTATCGGCGGCTATCGTGTCAACAAACGCCGAGCCTTCTTCATAACTTCCGTTATCGTTGTAAAATTCACATTGCACATTATATCCGCTGTCCGCGTATTCCTTATTTAGGTCGCGCTCGGCTCGCTCAATGCCTTCCTTGTATCCCGGATAAAAAGCATCTTCATCACCCATAACGGCGATTTTTAAGGTATGCGGTTGATTTTCTCCGCAGCCCGTCAGCGCGAGCAACAGTATTGCGGCAATCAGAAATATATGTATTTTTTTCATAATATCCTCCGACTTTAATACAGACATTGCATTTTGGGCTAACATGTAACAAATCGTAATAATCCTCTATCATATATTATATACCGTCGAATATTGTAAGTCAATCGTTTTTGTTTACTTTTAGGGTTTGGAACGCTTTTTTGCGCGGATTAAAAATATACTGATTTGACGAGAAAATGCTTGACTTTTGAAGATGATTGTAGTAAAATAGTAGGGCAGTTGATTTTAGGGGTATAGCTCAGTCGGTAGAGCAGCGGTCTCCAAAACCGCGTGCCGAGGGTTCAAGTCCTTCTGCCCCTGCCATAGCCGCCGCAGACGCGGCGGCTTTAATTTACTCGGGGGTGTAGCTCAGCCGGGAGAGCGCTTGAATGGCATTCAAGAGGTCAGGGGTTCGATCCCCCTCATCTCCACCAGAGTACAAACAAACCGCGTATTTATGCGGTTTGTTTTTCTGTATACACGTTTTTTACACGTAATTTATATCTTTTTTTGGTTTTGCCTATCATATTCAGTACCGATACGGCTCTGTCTTCTTCTTTCGGATATAGATGCGAATAGGTATTCCATGTCATTTCAACTTTGGAATGTCCGAGGCGGCGAGCGATTTCTTGTATATTGATGCCATAGTGTGCCAAATATGACGCGTGGCTATGTCTGAAATCGTGTATGCGGATTTTCTTCAACCCTGCCGCAGATGCGTATTTTTGGTTACGTTTCTCAATCGTGCTGTCACGTAGGCATTTGACGCCGCCGCATATCCGCCAGTCGTCCGAAAATCCGTCAAGCATTTTCAGCCGATTATAATGCTCGGTTAAAACATCTTTCAATGGCAGGGGGATTTGTATATCACGAACGGAACTTTTATTTTTTGGCGGCGTTTCGCGGTCGTCGCCCTTTAATTTTTGTGCTATGCTGCGCGTTACGTGGATTGTGTTATCCGATATGTCCGTCCACTTCAGCGCGTTTATTTCGCCTTTTCTCATGCCGGTATAAAATGCAATACTGAAAAACGCATAGAAATTCCACTCGTAAATACTATTGGTTACGCTCTCCGATTGCTCGGCTTGCTCACGCGCGGCGGCAATGAATTTCAAAAACTCGTCCGCCGTATAAAAATCCATATCATGCTTGACGGCGTTAGCATCCTTGAAATTCCCCAGTTTTGAAAGCGGATTTTTGTCGATGTACTCCATTTTGACAGCATAGTTTAACACAGACCGAAACGACGAAAAGACGAATACGGCAGGTGTTGTATTGTGCGCGTTACGGATGTAATCGCACATGAGCAGAAGGATATTTGCAGCGTCAATCCGTGCCGCATCGAGGAACACAGCCGTATTCCGATGTCAGTATACGGCGGCGACATGAAAAAATGAAATACATAGATTTTCTGAAACAAAAAATAGACATCGCGCCGAAAACAGGTCTTGAAATCAGCGTCGACAAGGTAAATCCCATATTAAAACCGCATCAGCGCGACGCGGTTATGTGGGCGGTGCGCGGCGGTCGGCGGGCATTGTTTGAGAGTTTTGGTCTGGGTAAAACCATACAGGCTCTCGAATGGTGCAACATCATCACGCGTAAAACGGACGGACGTGCGCTTATCGTTTTGCCACTCGGCGTGAAACAAGAATTTAAGCGCGACGCGGTGGAACTGCTCGGACTGGACGAACCCGAATATGTGCGAAACATGACAGAGGTAAAAGCGGCGTCGGGCCGTATACTCTTGACGAATTATGAGCGTGTCCGTGACGGCGATATTGACCCGAAATACTTTACGGCAACATCGCTCGACGAGGCGGCGGTGCTGCGGTCATTCGGCAGTAAGACATATCAGACGTGCGCGATTTGTTTTCGAATAGTCTTGCATCTGACCTGTGCCACCTATCGTTAATGTGCCATCTTTATCGAGTGTCCATGTCACACTCGCGCCGTTTGCACCACAATCACCGCTATATTTTGTTTCATCGGTTTCAGCTGCTGCCGCACCATAACAGAAAAAACAAAGACATAGGCTCATAATAATTGCAACCGCAAATGCTGGCTTAAATGTGTTTTTTATTTTCATGGTATAATTTTCTCCTTTCCACAACAATTATCTGGGCAATAAAAAAGGAGCCTTACAGCTCCAAATCATCTTGTATGCCCGCACTTAATATTTTTTCATATTCTACGCATTTTTGTTCTAAGAACTTAAAATCGCAAGCATGTTGCTGAAGGCGTGCGTCAAAGCCTTTGGTTACCTTTGTATATGTACGCCGCGCCTTTTTTTCTATTCGTCCGGAAATGCTCTGTATGTACCGTAACTGTTTAAGCAAGAATATCCGGCGCGCCTCGTTTGGCTCTTTTTTTATTTTCCGCAGTTTGATACAAGAATCGGGTACGGGTATCATGTAATTAAACCGCAGCGAACCCTTTACCTGATCATATGCGTCATCTCCAATCACAATCAATATATTCTCCGATTGTTTCTGTTTATATGACGTTACCGGAACGTAATAGTTCAAATCATTGATATTCAATACTATTCCACACAGAAATTTTTGCTCTCTGTTTTTACCGTATTCCATATTAGGTACACAGGTAAATCCTCGTTCCGCTATCTCGGCGTTCTGCAGAAAATGTATATAGTTCTTATCTACATCGTAAAAATCTAACTTCATAGACACTCCTCCGTATAAAAATCGGCAGGGCGAATTGCCGCCCTGCCGACTAAATCATAATTTCGCTCTTACGGTGGCGACGCACCTAACTCAATAATTTCGCTCTTACGGTGGCGATGCACCCTACCGCCGCGCCCTGCGCCATTTTCGTATAGCCACAGAGCCGCAGCGTTCCTTATAAATTCCCGCTCTTTTGGAGGCAGCGGCGGGCGGCTGCTATGAGATACAGATTTTCTCTGTATTTATATTATATCTTAAAAATACAGAAATGTCAATAAAAAATTGATTATTTTAAAAAAATTTTTTGCCTACATTTCCATATCGAAGTCGTCCGTCATTTCCGACATTTCGGCATCACGAGCATTGACGAATATCCCTGATATAATCTCCTTATCTTGGTCAAGAGCACGAGAGTACAAGTCCTCTTTTGCCTCTTTTTCCGTAGAGAAATAATGTCCCCAGTCATACTCGCCATTTCTGTCGCGTTTCCATGTTACATATTGTTCTTGTGCCGTCGGATTATAGCCCAAAACATAGCTTTCTTGATTTATGGTAATTCTATTAGTTATGTAATAGCCTCGATGTTCTTCTTTGCCATACAACGGCTCGTACGCCGCTGCGTCAGACAATGTTTCGCCGACATTTTTATCCGGCAATGCACGTATTTTCCTGAGATTACGAATTATGTTATCTGCAATGTATTTTATGTTCTCATGACTATATGTTCCAAAATACAATTCTTTAGTTCTAAGCATATCAAGAATTTTCTTGTCAATTTCTATGCTTTCGTCAAGATTTTGTATTCTGCCCGCTTGTTCATAATCCTCACCACGCTTAACAAACAAGTTGAAATTGTAGTAGCGGTTATATTCGTCGTCTATTGCTTGCGTAAATTGCTCACTGTTGTTTTTGCCGTAAATATGATTTAATAACAGTGGCGCATCCGTTACAATAACCTCAACCTTGCCTCTCAAGCGCGACAGCCGATGTTTTGCAACCTCGAAAAGGTGTTCCTGATCATTTAATGCAGCATAGTTGCCTTCCCACACCAATTCTTTGGGATATTCAGGGACATATTCACAATTTATTCCCTTTTTCTTAAGTTCTGCTGCTACCGACCAGGCGCAGGTAGTTTTACCTGCGCCCGGTCCGGCGAAACAGTTGACAACCAGTGTATTCATTGGCTCCTCCTTAATCATCATAGCGTGTGTTTTTGGATGTCTGAGAGAATGGTATATCAAATCTATCCGGCAATATGCTCCGTACTGTAACAGGCTGAAGGCGTATTCTGCCGCGTACAGAGTATTTCGCGGGACTTTCCCGTAAATCTTCTTCATCAATTATAATCTGATACAAGAAATCACCATCGTCGGTAAATTTGGCGTTATTACTGTCAAGTTTCATTATATCGCGCAGATATACCTTGAACTCGCTTGCAGCCACGTCTGTATTCATAACAGATGTGTGATTTATCCAATCTATATTCTGCATGGCGGCGTCCACTGATATGTTAAGACCCCTAGATATATCTGTATCAACACTTTCTTTGACTGTAAAAATATGCGCATATTCGAATGTAATAAAACAGACTAATCCAAATATGAATATAAACGCTATAAAGCCAATTCCCGAAAATGCTTTTTTCATAATATCACCTACTTCCAGAATACTTGAGATATTCCAATAAATGTTTTTTCCATAGGTACGTTGACATCCAAGGGGGTGCCGAATGTGGGATTCATAATCCTTATAACCGCATGATCTCGTATTGTTACCGAGAATGTATCCTTTATCTGGATTTTGTTTGTACCCGGTATGTAGCGTGCATTCCATGTTACGCTGTCAGGCTCAAGATTAAAATTATCCTCCAATTTATGCTGCAAATCAGTTATGCTCGCGTCGATGCGACCATTAGTTTCTACTGCCCGCACAAGTGTTTTCGCCATATAATCCACATTTTGCTTTTGGATAAATATCGGCCAAAACGTGATAAACGTAAAAATCAATGCCGCAAAGAGGATAATCTCAAAAATTTGCCATATAAATACTGCGCCCCATTTACGCTTTAGCATACATATCACCTCTTATTAGTCCGAAAATCCGCTGGTAATTCTGCCGATCATGTCGGTAAATAATGTTCTCATGCCTTCATTCGACAACATCATGAATGTACCGCCGACCACAATCGCGACCAAAATCGCGATTATAATTTCAACAAAATGGGATAAGCCGGGCTTTCGCAGTGCGCCCAAAGCCGTAAACCTCGCGAATATGATTTTTTTCTCTGTTTCCTGTGTTAATTGTTCTAATTTTTTCATTTTTAATCTCTCCTTTTTCTTTTATTTTTATTTGATTTAGAAGTTCGATAGCTGTCGAGCAGCGTCCATTATAATAGGTGTAAGCATAATCAATACTAACATCAGACCCGTCGCATAAGTGGACACCTTGACCTTATCCGGCAATTCCTCTATAATCCGGCGTTTTGTTTCATTCGTTAAGACTTTCATTTCTTTTTCCATAAGTTGCAGTGATATACGCATATCATCACCCTTAATGCCGCCAAGCAAAATGTTAACAAAATTTGTCAACTGCGGGATACCAACACGGTCTGAAAAGCTAAGTAATGCGTTCTCCTCATTATCCGTCTTCAAATCCATAATTAGTAAATCCAAGTCGTAATGAAATTCAGGGCAAGCCGCCTGTCTATATTTTTCGACAATTTCAACAAGCTGGATATTATCGCCGCGGGCATGGTCATACATCATCACAAATTTGGGTAAATCGTGCTTGATAGCCTCATTTAAATCCTTAATCTGCTTTTTCACATTGTCCACATTGCTAAAAAACAGCCATACAGCCAACACGAGTGAAATTAGCGCAAGAAATTTAACACCGACGATTATACCAAATATGCTTGTCGCTGCCACCCATAAGCTGATTACTATGTTGTTTGCATAAAACAGTTCCGGGGTTTCGCTTATTCCCACTCGTGCCATATTCCTGTCCATCTTTTCACGTCTTGCCGGATCCATTTTAATTAACTTAGAGATCGGTAAGGACAAGGGTTCAACAAAAAAACTCTTGAAGTCATCAGATAGATTTTTCTTCTTAACCAACCTTCGCGCCGCCCGCACCGATTGTCGAGATGGCAGTATAATTATCGTACTAACTATCTCATACAACCCAAATCCAATAAGCAACGATAGTCACCTGCACCGGATGAAATACAGCCCGGATCACTGTTTCCTGTTTCATACTTTCCTGCTATATATCCCAAATATTCAACGGTTACTTCACTGTCGCCTTTGGCAATAGATAACGCCTCAATCGGATGTAAAATTACATAAATCGGAAATACAAGCAAACAGATACCGCCCACAATACTTACGACCAATATAATTATGAAATTATCACCACCAACCTTATCTTTAACTGCCTTTGCGACAGTAGCGACTGTTTTTGGATCTACTGCCATTTGTTTATCACCTTCTTTCAATTGACAATAAAAAAAGAACAGCTTTATTTGGAAAACTGTTCTTTTTAATATAAATTATTTACATTTCCATTTCCATAGTCATGGCATGTTCAGTTTGGAATTCGTCAGTTGATAATGTTTTTTCTACTGTACTTTGATCATTAATAACATCAAACAGGCATTCATTATCCGCATATTGTATTGATCTCCAGTTCTGTTTTAGTGCCGCCTGGATTATTTTTGGTGTTTGGTTTTTGACAAATTCCAACGCCATACCATCCTGTTGAACAGCTGCCATACACAATTCCGGTGTTTGATTTTTGATATTTTCAAGTACATAAGCATTCTGTTTGACCGCCTCTATTTGCATCTTCGATGTTGGATTTTGCACATGATATATCGCCCTACCATCCTGCTGAACAGCCGCCATACAGAGTTCGGGCGTTTGCTCTCTAACATACATCAACGCCATACCATTCTGCCGCACAGCCGCCATACAAATCTCTGGTGTCTGCTCTTTAACGAGCTCCAATGTCTTACCATTCTGTTGCACAGCTGCCATACAAATCTCTGGTGTCTGCTCCTTGACTAGTTCCAACCCCCAAGCATTATTCTTTACAGCCGCCATGCAAAGCGCGGGAGTTTGTTCTTTGACGTACTTCAATGCCTTATAATCCTGCTGAACAGCCGCCATACAGAGTTCGGGCGTTTGCTCTCTAACATGCATTAACGCCATACCATTCTGCCGCACAGCCGCCATGCAAAGTTCAGGCGTTTGTTTTTTTACGTACTGCAATTCAAAGCCGTCCTGTTGAACTTTTCTCAAAATATTTTGTTTAAAATTAAATATGCTCATAATTTTCACCTCCTACAATTATGTCGAGGTCGTACCTGCGTCCTCATACATATCGCCGTTGACTGTAAAATCCCGACTAACGCTTGTGCACCATTCTGTGTCATCTACGCCGCCACCGTATATATCAAATGCGATTGTATGCCGTCTGGGTATATCCTTTGTACCGCTAAGCCATATATCAGTATATATTTTATCGTCACCGACAACACTGTTATACGGAGCCGAGAACTCTGCTGTTTTATCTGTACTTGACGTTTTTGCCATATCTACCATACTGCCCTGTATGAATATACCGTCCAATGTGCTTGTCGTCCAACCAAGCCTTGCCGTTACTTTAGTAGGCGGCTTTGGGGTTTGTTTTGCCGCACGGTTTGTATTTGCACTCTTGCCACATTTGTAGTCTCTTGTTGCTTTGGTACACTCCCAACTGATACTTGTTTTTACCGTCGCATACGGGCCTTATCTCGAAGGGGGCACGCGTAAGATGTCAGCACGTCCTCATGTTGTACGAATTCTTGATGATGCTACGCCCAGAGCTATTGAGATTTACAGTGAACCGTATTAAAACAGGAGGATTTTGTATGTTTGAAGAAATCTTATGGTCATATCTTTCAAAAAGCGATGATTTAGCTGAATTACTTACAACATATAACGGTAATCCGGCTGTTTTCAATCAGACAGCACCTAACGATATGGACGAAATGTGGGACGCCAAAGACCATTACAACAGAGCCGTTTTTTATGCAGATATGCAAGCTGACACTGAGCGAAAAATAAGCGGCACGCTTGAAATAGACGTACACATGATTGATACAGACAACATAGAGCATATATGTCATTTGCGCCGGTAGGGAAGTAGCGATCATGGAAGAATGTCGCTCTCGGCACGATTTCTTCCGTAATCGCCATCAACATATAATTGTCAAAAAAATCAAGATTAGGCATTGTTTATTTCCTCCTTTAGTTTGCTGCCATAGCAGATTTAAAGACGATACCGTATTTGCGAAGCGTGTCATAATCTTCGGCGGATATGGTATATTCGTCTTTTACGATTACTTTGTTTTCGTTGAAACAGCCCGCTGTGTAAACTGTTGCGATAACATCTTCGGATGTTCCGACTGTCACATCATCGCACAGAATACAGTCCGCTGTAACCGTTCCGTCCTCGGTACCAAGAATGACAAGCTTATTGTCGGTGCTGCTGACACCGAAAATGGTACCTCTCTTGTAGGTCGTTTCCTCTTCGAGCTTGCGGATTGTTTTTCCGCGCACTTCTGTTTTGGGGGTAATGTCGGCTATAAGACCGTCGAGCTCAACATCACCGAGCTTCTTTGATAATTCAGCCATGATTTAGTCCTCCTTCCTTTTTCCGAACAGAGCCGATACCTGCTCGCGTGCTTCGCTCATACGCTGTTCTGCTGTTTTTTCGGCTTCCTGCTCAGGATCTTCTCCCGGAGCGGCACCGACTTTGTCGGTATTGGATGCCTCGGCGTCTTTCTTCATGCCAGAGATGAAAGATTTCCCGTCTTTTGCAGCCTGCTGTGCCGCCCGATATGCAAGCTCCTGCGCGGTACACGCGTCATCGCCATACTTTGCGGCATTGACAAGACTGTCATCAAACAATCCTGCGACTTCATCAATGGCACGAATTCTCTCGCGTTCTGCCGATACGGCGGCGGAAACTGCCGCGTCGGAGTCAACGCTCATTTTTGCAGATTCTTCTATCTGCTTTACCTGCTCCGGATATTCATCGCGGAGCTCCTCAACTGTTTTCGGCATTGAAATTCCTCCTTTTCTGCCTGCCGGAGTTACCGGCTTATTTGATGTATTTGTCGTTTCTGCATTTTCAGCAGTTTTGACCATAGGTATATTGTCGGGGACGCTCATTCCCGGCGTAAGGTGCATTTTGCGACCGCGCACAAAAAGACTGTGCCTGTCGTTGCTTGCTGCTATATCAATCGGCTCTGCGTCCTCCAGGAGCTCGTCTGCAAATCCCTTCTCAACAGCTTCACTCCTTTCAGCAAATCCTCTAAATTTTCAGAAAGCTCTTTACTTTTTCGGTATTAAACTTGCGGCTTGCACCGACTGTAATATACAAATCGTTGTATTCTCCGCGTTCAAGTCGTGTTGATAACGTCACAGCACTTATTTCAAGTATTCTCGCAAACTCGTTTTGATTAAGCCATGCGTAATTTAACAGCGCATCGCGTTCCTCCAACGTAAGCCGTTGAGCCGCCATTTTCATTAGTCATCACCTCCCTTAAGTCACTCAAAGTGACATCAATCCTCAAAAAAAAGTTGCTGAATATTTGCGCCGAAATAATCTGCAATCTTCTTTTTGAGTTCATCTCTCGGAACTCTCTTGTTGCATTCATACATACCAAGTGCCGAGGATGAAATACCAAGGTCTGCTGCAACCTTATCACGGCTCTTGTCACCACGCAGAGCCTTTAACTTTTCGCCAATACTCATGTTTTTCACCTCCTTTACTTCGGTCACTTTAAGTGACAAGACAAGAATACCATAATACTTTTGTTTTGTCAACACTTTTTGTGACAAATTTTTAATTTTTTTGATTTGCCTCTTTACATTTGTCACATAATGTGGTATTATGTGTTTGAGGGCAGTTAACTCCATAAAGAATTGTTTTTCATTGTACGAGGTGAGCATTATGAGTAAATTCTCTGAAATACTTGTTTACTTAAGAAAACGCTCGGGGCTTTCTCAGCAAGAACTGGCTGATAAATTGGGTTTATCCCGCAGCATAATTGGTATGTATGAATCAAATCAGCGTATGCCAAGTTTGGAAGTATTAGAAGCCTTGGCAGATGTGTTTAATGTTAATGTTGACTTTCTCATAGGACATTCGGGTGATGAGGAAATCACAAAGACATTTAGAACTAATCTTGCGGAATTGATAAAAAACACTAACAAGTTTGATTTGGAAGCTGCCGGTGTAAATTTGTATGAGGTTGACTTAATCATTAAAGGGGCAATTCCTCTCTCCTTAGCTGAAGCGTATCAGTTATCCGAACAACTGGGAGAATCTATGGATTCAATGTTAGGTAACGATTTGCCCGCTGACAACAATGGCAACGGGCAAGCAACGGAAT
This sequence comes from uncultured Clostridia bacterium, assembly GCA_947623955.1. GTDB lineage: Bacteria > Bacillota > Clostridia > UBA1381 > UBA1381 > Hominilimicola. The sequence continues at coordinate 218,031 of CANQIP010000001.1, forward strand.
TCATAAAATTATTCAATAAATTGTCCTCGGAGCAACAATCGCTCGTTATTGCTCAGATAAAAGGGATTTTATCAAATCAATAACCGATTTTTGCTCATCAGGCGAAAGCTGCAAAAATAAATCGGCAGCATAACGTGTAGTATCGGGAATATGTGTTTCTAACATAGAATTATTGGCTGTTATGGATATGTTCATTGTATCTGCTCCTTTCGTTTTATTCGCTGCCGGTAGCTTGATAATATTATAGCATATTTTTTATAGTCTGTCCGTAATATGTGAGAAAATAACGTAATCGGATATAATGAATATGACTTTGACCCATGTCACATAAAAGTGTATTCTATGAAATAGTTAAAAAATGTAAACAGGAGGATGTTGTATTATGATTTGTAAAAATTGTGGGGCAAAGGTTTCAAATCCCAAAAGCTTGATTGTTGTTGCTATTGTAGAAGGGGTGCTTCTCCTTGTGGTAACTACTCTACTTGTTTTAGTTTGCTTTGCATATCCGGCTGACGATTCTATGAGTAAATCATCCGACCAATACAAAGAAGCATCACAAAAACTTACAACCGATATGAATTCTACGGCATATTATAACGAGTGTACTTGGTGTCCAAATTACGGCTATGTAACAGGTGCGACATTGACATCATGGGATATAGGTGGTGACGAAGCTAAATATACATATGCATTAGTAAACGAACAGATGGCGGCTTACATGGAAGAATTGGATAAAAATTTCTTTGAAAAAAACGAGTTTTCTACAGGCTCGTTCACTGTCTACTCAAGAGTGTTTGGAGAAACAGAACAAAACATCGTTTTGAGTATTGACCAAGAAGATAAAGAAATTACAATTTATGCTTATAGTAAACAACACGCAAATTGATATATAAGCAAAAAGAAGGATTTGATTTTAATGAGCAATGTTAAAATAGATGTTTCCGTAATACCTGATTATGTTAAAGAACAGCTTGCTGCGGCAACGCTTGATTATATTAAAAGGATTTTTGCGCAGCCTAACGGTCGGGAAATGATAGAAAAAAAGAAGTCTGAATTGAATTTGTGAAATAAATAAATCCTCCGACTGCGCCAACAGCCGGAGGGCAAGCGATGTAATTATATGATACATACACTCTAAATCAAATGATATTGTATCACATTACACGCTTATTTGCAATACTTTTTATGCAGAATAGGAGTGTATTTTTTATGGATGGACATTTATCTGAATTGGGAAACGGGAAATATCGCTGTCGTATTTCTTTTGTTGACAGCCTCGGCAACAGAGTACAGAAATCGAAAACATTTAAGGCATCCGGCAAGAAAGAAGCGAGAGATATTATGCGCGATTTCCGCGCTGAATGCGTCAAAAATACCGAACCTCAAACGCTTATGACCTTGCAGGATCTGTATAATAACTTCGTTGAGTATCATGGACGCGACGTACAGACTGCGACAATGACTTTTTACGGCGATATGTGGAAACATCTCAAAAGCTATTATAAAACAAATCTGGACGTCATTAAACCGAATACTATCCGAGCTATGCTGGAAATCGCTCCGGCTAACAGCAGAACAAGAAAAGGAATATATCAGCTTTTGTCGGCAATGTTCAATTACGCCCTACACTCTGATTTGATTATTTACAATCCATGCGTCAATGTGAAAACACCGCAATATAAAGCTCCCAAAAAGAAAACGCTGTCAAAGGAGCAAAAAGACGTATTAAGAGAAGCTGTGGCGCTACACCCGCAAAAGTATCAGGTGATATATTATTTGACGCTTACGCTCGGTTTTAGGCGTGAAGAGGTATGTTCTCTCAAATGGTCCGACATTGATTTTGAAAATAAGCGGCTCTGTATAAACCGTACTGCGGCTGTAGTAAAGGGGCATGGAACAGTGGTAAAAGATGAAGCGAAAACGGAACGCGCAAAAGATTATTTGCCGCTGACCGATAAGCATATCAAGGTTCTAAAAGATTATCAGACTTATTCTGAATTTGAGAAAAAAAGATACGGTATACAGACAGATTTTTTGTTTTATCAAAAGAACGGCGGTGTTATCAGCTTGAGCGCTGTATCTCACTGGTTTTCAGAATTATGTGCAAGCTTAGGCATAAAGGGAATAACATTCCATTCTCTCAGACACACATGCGCGACAGATCTGTTGCAAAATGGAGCGGATATTGCCACGGTTGCAGCTATTTTAAGGGACAGCGTAGCCACTGTTGAGGCGACGTATGTTCATTCCGATGAAACTGCAAAGCGTAAAGCTATTGAGAATCTATATAACGATTAACACTAAAAAGGGGAAATAAAAGGGAAATTTCCATAAAATCAACGTACTGATGAGAAAAGCAAAAACGGCTAAAACCCGCATGGTTAAGCCGTTTTTTAATGGTGAGCCATCCGGGAGTCGAACCCGGGACAACTTGATTAAAAGTCAAGTGCTCTGCCGACTGAGCTAATGGCCCGCATAAAAGAAAATGGCAGGGATAGCAGGACTCGAACCTACGCATGCCGGAATCAAAATCCGGTGCCTTACCGACTTGGCTATATCCCCATACTATCTCTACATTTAATAAAAAATGGGGTGGGTAGTGGGACTCGAACCCACGACATTCAGTGCCACAAACTGACGCTCTAACCAACTGAACTACACCCACCATATTTTTTATGGCGTGTCTGAAGGGACTCGAACCCCCGACCCATTGCTTAGAAGGCAATTGCTCTATCCAGCTGAGCTACAGACACATGTGGAGCGGGTGATGGGAATCGAACCCACACGACCAGCTTGGAAGGCTGGGATTCTACCATTGAACTACACCCGCATAACGCTGTCGTCACAACCGACTTGCAATATTATATCAGACAGGCATTGGTTTGTCAATACTTTTTCCCAAAAAAAAGAGCAAGGGACAGATAATCTATCCCTTGATTTTACGGCAAATTTTATATATTTCATCCGTCAGCGAGCGAACGTCGCGCATATTGTTGTAAATCCCGAAGGAAACGCGTACTGCTCCCGTTTTTTGCGTGCCGAGGCTGTGATGCGCCAGAGGCGCGCAATGGTAGCCGCTGCGAACGGCGAATTTGCCGCCGATAAGGTCGAACACGTCGTCGCTGTCCAGACCGTCAATGTTGAACGCTACGGTCGCTGTGCCGCCGCCGTCGCCGTACACGCTGACGCCCTTCATATTCATGAGATTTTCACGCAGCGTCCGCGCGAGACGACCCTCATACGCGGCAATATAACTCACGCCGCGCCTTAAAACATACTTAATACCCGCGCCGAGCGCCGCGATGGCGGGCGCGTTCATTGTGCCGCTGTGGAACTTGTCGGGCATAATATCGGGCTGAATAAGGCTTTCCGACACGCTGCCCGTACCGCCCGTAACGAGTGGGCGCAGCAATTCGGGGTTTTTCACGTACAAGCCGCCCGTGCCAAGCGGGCCCATAAGCCCCTTATGACCCGAAAACGCGATAAAATCGGCGTGCATCGCCTCGGCGTCAACCGGCAGACACCCCGCCGTCTGAGCCGTGTCAACGAGGAACGGTATGCCGTGCCTTTGAGCGATTTTACCGATACGCTCCACCGGTTCGAGCGTGCCGCACACGTTCGACGCGTGCGTGCATACTATAAGACGCGTGTCGTTCCTTATCGCGGTTTCAACGTCGTCGGCGTTCACATGACCGTATTTGTCAGCCCGCACAACTGAGAAATTGCCGAGCCAATGCGCGGGACGCAGGACGCTGTTGTGCTCCATCGACGTTACAACGATATTCCCGCCGTCCGTGACCGTGCCGAGAATGGCAGTGTTCAGCGCGTGCGTGGCGTTTTGCGTAAAAATGATGTTCTGCGGCTTTGAAATATTAAAAAGACGGGCTGCAAGATCCTGCGTGTCCACAATGGCGCGTACAGCCGCCGCGCTCTTTTTGTGACCTCCTCTGCCCGCGTTGCCGCTTGAAAATATTGTGTTTTTCAGCAGGGAAACGTATACGGCAAGCGGTTTCCGCGCCGTCGTCGCTGCATTGTCAAGGTACGGCATGGTAAACGCTCACCCCGTTCTCCTTTTTGACAGTGTATATTTTTTTATATGAAACACCGACGTCACGGCAAATCCGATTGATTATGCCGAGCGCGCGGTCGTCAACTCTCACCGAATATGAGCAGCCGCCGTTTCTTATCTGCGGCGGTGTTTTTACAACATAAGCCGGAAAAGCGATTGTCCGTTCTATCACCTTTCTTAGTCTTTCAGCGGTTGTCGCGCTGCCGACTACAATATACATATTCTCAACTCCTCTCGTCATCTTTCGGTATTACTATAATATTCCCGAGGGAACGGATTAGTGAAAATCATGTATTGACTTTTGGCGAGACGTGTGGTATTATAATTGTTGCTTGCCGATGTGGTGGAACTGGCAGACGCGCGGGACTCAAAATCCCGTGAGAGCAATCTCGTGTGGGTTCGACCCCCACCATCGGCACCACTCGAACGCCGGAAAACTTACCTTTCAAATCGGGTAGGGTTCTGGGCTTGAGGGCATAGATGTCCCTCTGGCAATCGTCAGAGAGACACAAGACCGTTCATTCACAAATCGGTATAGGGAATGGGAATCGGTCACAGGGGAACGCTGCGCCCGGAGTTGCCGCTCCGGGTGTGGTATGCCCCACAATGCAGCTGTCCGGCCGCGCGAACGCGGCCCATACACCACCAGTAGATTTTTAAGGGTTCCACTTCTGCCCTTGACGGGCGCGCGCGTGCGTTCCCATGCACGTTTTGCACGTCCGAAATGATTTTATAGCGTCGGCTCATTCCAACCCGCCCTTTGTTTTCCGGTAAAAAAGGGCGCACGAAAAAAAGGTAAAAAATTGTTGACTTTTTCACCGGAACTGATATAATAATACCAGCGACGGTTATATAACAGCTCCTTTTTACAAAATAGCACACAGTTTACAAAGTTGTCAAGAGAAAGGAGCGATTTTTTATGTTACAAATTTCTAACAAAGAGCAACGCAAGCGCGAAACCAAGCGCCGCAGTTTCGGAAATTACCTCAGAAGTATCAGGATAAGCGTAAACTTGTCAAGTAAAGATATTGCGGAATTAGCGGGCTTTTCACGCCCTACTATCTCCCAGTACGAGACAGGTAAGATTATCCCGACGATCAAAAATTTAGATCGTCTCTGTACGGCGTTCCGCGAAGTCGGAATAGAGCCGTACAAGGTGAGCATACTGCGCCAGAAACACGAAGACAGCTTAAACGCGTCTTCAGGAAAAGTCATCGGCAGCGTTCTTAGGGATTGACATTTTATGTAAATCATGGTAAAATCTTCCATGTGGTATTCCATTGGTTTAACGCTGCGTAAAAGGCCCGACGTCGGCAAATCCACCACCAGTAATAATTCTACTTCCAAACGCTCCAAAGGGAGCGTTTTTTCTTTGCAAATTTTGCAAATTTATTTTTGAATTTTGCAAAATTTCAGCAGCAAATTTGAAATCGTCACGATCAACGGCGTCGTAGATCTGCAGCGTTATGTACACGTCGGCGTGTCCAAGCCACGCGCTCACCACGCGCACCGGAACGCCTGCACGAAGGGCGCGGTGCGCGAACGTGTGCCGCAGTTTGTGAAGTCCGCACGGCTCAATCCCCAGCCCCGCCAGAAACCGCCGCCACGCGTCCAGAACGGAACGATAAACGCACGGTAAGCCCAAACTGTTGGTAAACACACGGTCGCACGTTCGCCGGCGGTAACGGCGGCGTAAAATCGCCGTAAGGTCGCCGTAGATCGGCAGTGTTCGACATCCGCTGTCAGTTTTCACGGGCTGCAGCTTACCGCGATAGTCGGTATATCGGATATGGATCTCGCCGCCAACCATGTTAACATCGCGCCACCTTAACGCGATGAGTTCGCCGATGCGCGCGCCCGTCATGAGCAGCGCGACAAACAAATCACCGTAAATCGAATTTTGCGCACTCTGTACGATTTTCTCGTATTCGGACGCGCTGAACGGCTCGACGGTACTCGCCGATCGGCGAGGTAGTTCCAATTCTTCAAGCATGGAAAGCGAACTCACAAGACCCAGAGAACGCGCCTTTTTAAGAGCCTGACGCACGAGTGTAAGCATATGCTTTATCGTGGACGTGCTGAGACCCTCAGCCGCCATGTCGGAGATCATACGCTGCACGTCCATACTTGTAACCTCTCCGACCTCTGTATCACACCTTACACTACGTAAGTAGTACCTGTAAGAGTCGTACGTAGACGGCTTAACCATTACACGCTTGTAATCATGTAACCACTCGCTCACCCATTCTGACAATGTCATACAAATCACCTCTACAGCATTATACCACACAGACCCCCGCGCACGCGCGCGCCCCCGCCTCACGGCGGGTCGGCGGCTATCGCCGCCTGCGTCCGCTATCGCGTCCGCCGCGCGCGTCGGTCCGCGCAAGCGCGCCGCCTTCGGCGGTGGCGGCTCCGCCGCCTGCGCCCGCTTTGCGTGCGCCGCGCGCTGCGCTGCTGTGTATCGCGCCGATAGCAGCAGACCGCCGTCCAAGGTCGCTTCGCTCCTGTCGCCGTTAGCATATTCCCCACGTCTCGGGGCTTTTTCGCTTTTGTCGAGTATCAGCGAAGGTAGAAACGCCTACGGCGTTTCTCTGAACTAATCTTACCCTATGCGAAGGTTAGCTGCCCCGCCTGTCTTGTGTAGCGCGTCCTCGTCTCTCCCGCCCGCTGCCTATCGCGTGTCCGCCCCCTGCGTACGCGCGCTTAACGGCATTTACGCTTTCCGCCGCCCTGCGCCTGCGCTTGCGGTCGGGTTCTTTGTGCTGCGCCGTTGCTCTCCGTGGCGCGGGGGCGTCTTTGGGGTGTGCTTTGGGGTCTTGCCGCCGCTGCGGTTCGCTGCCGTCTCCGCAGTCGCTCCCGTCCGCTGTGCGCTTTCGGCGGGCGCGGCGGGCGCGGCGGGCGGTCGTTCTCCTTCGCGCGCCCCGCCGCCCACCCCACCGTTAGCCCCGAGTACTGTGTTTCCCGCGCTACGGGCTATCCCAAGTCGCTTGGCAAAATTTTGATGCTGCTCGCTCTTCGCGCCGATGAGCGTCCGCGCGCGCTGGGAACCCCATTCCCCTATATCTTTGTTAGCAGAGCTGCGCCGCAGTTATTTTGCCTGCGCTTTGTTGGGACACCCTCACCGCCCGTGACGCGCGGGAAACACACTCCACAGTTGTACAATGGCACCAAAGGGAAATGATTAACCTGAATTTCAAAGTTTTTCGCAGCCTAAAGAGGGTCTGGAAGTTCAAGAAAATCATCACCTTCTGCGTCGTTATGAATGTCGTCTGAAACTGCATTTTCCGCCGCTGACTTTATCGGCGTGTCCGGAATGTCGTCGACGATTATGACGGTGCCGCCGTCATAGTCCGGATCGTTCCCGGGCGCGTCAATACCATAATGCCGCGCAAGGGCTTTCGCTGCTTGAATTGTGGCGCTGTCGACCTCTTCGCCGCGAATTACGCGCGTATAGAGTTCTAAAACCTCTTCCTTGCTCGCAATTGCCATGTTATTCACCCCCTTTCAAGTCTGAATGTGTGTTGTAAATCAAAATAGCATATAGCCGCTGCAGCGCGTCGACCGCGCCGCCGCGATAAATTTCAGACGCTAAATACTGTTTTCGCCAGAAATTCATCTCATCACAGATAACTTTCTCTAAATCCGATTTTAAAATGATCTCTTTCATTCGCTCTCGCCTCCTCGCGTGGATAACTTTTTATATATTCCCCTTTTGGGGGATAACTCACATTTTTTTTGCGTCTCGTCGCTGCCGCTGGGCCCCTTTCTTGGATTATAAATTCATTCACACACACACTGGACTCAAAATCCCGTGATGGTAACATCGTGTGGGTTCGACCCCCACCATCGGCACCATACCGACACATCTGAAACTATAGATGTGGACAAAATTTAATACCCAGATTAAGGAATTCATATAAACCTCTACATGGGGTTTGTATGAATTCCTTTTTTCGTTTCGCAAAATATTAACCCAAACTAATATTTTAGGAGGTAAAAAAGATGATTATCACAGTGACTACACAAAAGGGCGGTGTTGGTAAGACCACGACAGCAATCAGCATTGCGGCCGAATTGGCGGCGCGAGGCAAAGGGGTGCTGCTTGTGGACTTAGACCCGCAGGGCAACGCAACTATCGGGTGCGGACTGACAAACATCAAGGATACCATTGTTAAGCCTATGATGGCAGACATCAATGGCAACTTTTCATTGAATGATTTGACGGTAATCTTAAGAAAGAATTTTTTCGTTTTGCCGAGTAACATCGAGTTGGCTAACCTTGAACTCATGCTTGTTAGCGTGATAGGACGTGAGGGTGTGCTGAAACGAATTTTGGAACCTATAAAAAATGATTACGATTTTATCATAATTGACACCTTACCGTCTTTGGGCATACTGACAGTCAATGCGTTTGCCGCGTCGGACTACGTAATCGTGCCGATCCTTGCACGGGATTACTACAGTTTACAGGGATTTGACGCGCTAATTGAGTCGGTTAACCTTACAAAACGTTGTATAAACCCAAAACTTGAGATACTGGGCGAAGTTATAACAATGTATGATAGCAGGAACAAAAACGACAAGATGATTGCTAATACAATCCGCGCTGATGTGCGCACAAATGTATTCGATACCGTCATTCCACAGTCTACACGGGCTGCCGAGGCAAACCGTTTGGGCAAAACTATTCTTGAACATGATTGTAAGGGTAAAACCGCCCTTGCATATAAATCCCTAACTGATGAAATTCTTGCAAGAACAGGGGGCTGATATTTTAAATCTATCCTATCTAAAAAGGATAGATTAGAGTAACCAATTATAGGTTGCTCTAATGTGTTCTTTTTAAACACAATCAATGTCCATTGAAAATACAAAGGGTTTCAGACACATTATACGGGCGGGGAGCCACCAAACATATACGCGTTGCGGTAAATATATGGGTTGGAAAAAGACGTGGTTAAGCTTTTGCGACGAGCCGACCGTTTTACAATGATACTTGCACTGAGTCAATGATAACGTCAAAGACAGTGTCCCGTCGGTTAGGGGGGCATACGCGGGGTTTTGCGGAATCCGTTTTAAACGGTAGGCGCGGACATCCGGGTATGATGCGGTATGTAACCAATATCGGTCTGTGTTTTCCCGAAAAAACAAAATGAATGTATTTGCGGTAAAACGCAGTAGTATTTGCAAATCGTTATGTTTAGTGCGTTTTTTGTGTACTATTTATGAAATGAGGAGGATTTAAAATGGCTGAAATAAAACGAGATTATGCTAAAATGATTGATATTTTTTCATCAACCGCCGCTGAAACACAAACTACAACGTCATCGAAGGAATATCTTGTTAGCGAATTATCTGTAAGTCTATTACAGGATTTCCCGTCACATCCGTTTGCGTTCTATACGGGCGAAAAGTTTGACGACCTTGTGGACAGCATAAAAATACACGGAGTTCTTAATCCACTTTTGGTAAGAAAACTCGATAATGGTACATATCAAATTTTATCCGGGCATAATCGACGCCGTGCGGCGAAAAATGCGGGGTTTCGGGCTGTTCCGTGTATAGTTTTGGATCATTTGACAGATGATGACGCGCTGATGATTGTTTTAGACAGCAATACAAAGCAGCGGGGCATTACAGAAATGAAGATATCCGAGCAAGCACACATTTATGCGTTGGACGTTGAAGTTAATAAGCGTCAAGGACATCGAAGTGACCTTATAAAAGACATCGAATTAAATCTTCAAATCCTCAGTAATGATGCGGGTTCCGAAACTTCTTCCCAAATTGGGAAGAAGTTGACAACGCTTGATATCGTTGGTGCAAAGTATGGGATATCGAGGAATACGATTGCGCGACTCTTGCGGATTGATACTCTCATTTTCAAACTTAAAACGAGAGTGGATGATGAAGAATTTGCTATCAATGCTGGTGTTGAACTGTCTTATCTTTCTGACATAGAACAGCAAATTGTGGATGAGGTATTGACGAAGTTTGAATATAAGATTGACATAAAGAAAGCTAGACAACTCCGCGAATTAAGCAGAAAGAAAACGTTAAACGACGTAACGGTTGTCGAGGTGCTTGAGGGTAAATACGGCAAGAAGAAAAAAGTTCCGGCGATGAAAGCACTTACATTGACACCCAAATTTCTGGAAAAATTTTATAGTACAGATACACCACGGGTGACAATGATGGAGGAAATCGAGGCATCTATGGATGTTTGGGCATCGCTGAAGGAAAAATATCCGGAGTTAAGTTTGGATGCGCGGAGGAAGAAATTAAAAGATATGTTAAAAAATATGGGATAATAAGCAAAAATCAAGTAATAATGCGGGTTCCGAAACTTCTTCCCAAATTGGGAAGAAGTTAAAAACCAAGGAAAGAGGAAATAAGAATGAGAAGAAATTTAACGCGTCAGCAGAAAATATTTGTTTCGTCTAGAGGGTTAAAACCCGAAAATTGGTATCTGGAGCAAGAAACTGTTGACTACTATCAAATTATCAGCAAAAATGGACAGCGACGGATGTTATCAAAAAACGAAGAAGATCCGAAATTCGGGAAGGAGGAAAACGAATGAAAACCCTCGGTATAACACGGAAAATAGACAGTATGGGTAGACTTGTAATACCTACGGAGATACGGAAAATGTTAGGACTAAATAATCACGATCCGGTAGAATTATTTATGGACGGGGATACCGTTATCGTAAAAAAATATTTGCCTCATTGTATTTTTTGTGGTGAGGCAAAGGAAATAACAGAATACAAAGGCAAGCGCATTTGCCAAAGATGTTTAAAGGAGCTTAATTATGAGAGTAATTAGTATTGATGTGGGGCTTAATAATTTTGTTGTAGTAACTAACAATATCGGCAAGGAACCCATATTGATACGTGGAAAGCAGATAAAAAGTCAGAATCAATGGTATAATAAGCGGATTATGCCTATTAAGGCACAGCTTGATATATCATCATGTGATGAGAAAGAAAAACAAAGGTTAAACCGTAAAATTAGTAGTTTGGCGGAGGCAACCATATCTAAAATCTTTGTCTTTTTTGAGAATGTGAGTGACTGGATAATAGCGTATTGCAGAGATAACCGCATTGATGAAGTGCTTATTGGCGCGTATGAAATTAAGGAAAAAGAAAACTTTATCAGTATTCCCTTTCAACATTTTTATTCGCTCGTAGAAACAAAATGTAAATATCACAATATCAAATATACGCTGGTTGATGAGAAATACACGTCGGGGACATCATTTTTTGATGACGAACCGCCGACCCGAATTTACTACAACAAAAAACGCCGTGTATATAAGCACCTATGGAGGTGCAATAACGGTGATTATATTAATGCTGATGTAAATGACAGTTATCAAATCATGCGGAAGGCACACCCTGAATTTTTTAAAAATGGTATCACGGGGTATTTGTCATCACCTCGTGTTGTTGATATTAACAAAAAAAAGGAGATGTGAAAATATGATGGATTTTACGTCTATTAGTGAAGAACTGGCTGAAAAATATATTGTTCTCAAAGAGATTGAACAGCTTATGCACACCAATAAAAATTTTGCTGACGAATTGGTAATGGGTAGATCGGCATTGACTGAGGCTAAAAAAATACAGCAAGAGTTTTTTCCGATGAGCAATAAAAGTGAAATGATAATTATGACGCTGCTCAATCAAAACTTCGTCTACGACGAAGTGGATTACAGTAATGAGTTGGAAGATAAAAGTATTACGAATGGTTGTAGCATGGGGCTGTTGCTTTATGTTGCAGATGCAGTTGCAGATGAGATAAATATTATAAACCGAAAAATAAGTGACTTACAGACCACGGCAGTCTTTTAGGTCACTTACTTTTTTTCTAAGAAGAAGGGGTAGAAAATGGCAAATAAATTTTTTCTGATATGAGGTGAGAATATGAAAATGTCGGCAGAGGACTACAAAAACTTTGTCGTAAGCGGATTAAAAAAAATATTGCAAGACGGCGAGGACTGGATAAGATGGTTGGATTTTGCGTCTAATACGTATAAGTATAGCTATGATAACAGTATAGCTATGTATCTTCAAAATCCCAATATCAGAATGGCGGCTGATTTTACCACATGGAACAGACTTAATCGTCGAATACTAAAGGGACAGGAAGGTTGTATCATTTTTAAGGATAATAAAAAACAGTATGTATTTGATATAAGTCAGACCAAAGGTGGTACGGTCAATAGGTGGGAACTTGAAGTAAAGGATGATCTGGTCAAATTCACAAATAAAAAATATGGTATCAATAATCCTAGTTTTGACGATTATCTTAGGTCTATGATTGCCTTTGCAATAAAAGATAAGTCCAATTTAGATTTGTTATTTTACAGTGTAAAGCACATGGTATCCAAACGTATAGGTTGGAGTATTACTAGCTTTATACCAAATATGTATAACCAATTATCACTTGAGACAAAAATGCAGTTGTCGGTGGATACATACGAAACGGCACAAAAAATATTAAGGAAAATTGAAGTTGAAAATAAAGAATTACAGGAGGAACGGTTTAACTATGAATACGAAAATAATAGAACGAATGAGCAGTCGGCGGCAATTCGACGTGAAACAGGAGTTGCCAGAGAAAGCCTACCTTTCGCCGGAACAGATATTGCGTCGTATCAACAGATCGAGATACGCGATAGCGGCGATGGGGTTCATGGAAACGCAGCAGCCGGAACTGTACCAGAAACTGCTGGTTTCGGGAGAACTTTTGTCGACGCTGATAGAGGTTCAGCTGACAGCACGGGCGGCGCGGGAGGACGCGATAAATCAGATAATATCCAAAGTGACGATAAACAAGGCGGGATGGGAGAAACAGCAAGAAATCGCGACGCTAAGCGATATGGTAGAACAACAAATAATGCGGGAAATAGTACTGATACAAAGATAACAATTACCTGTGAATGGAGCGAAAGCCCCGTATTTGAGGATGGAAAAACATATTCTGTGGCGGAATTTGACACGCTGATGAAAGAGGCAGACACTAAACGCGTAGCCGGACGAAATGCAGCCATAGCTAAATATGGCTCGGAAAGTAAATGGTACGAGAATGGATTGTATGATGAAGAATTTTCCGAATTTATTGGCTATGATAAAGTAAAATTCACCGTCAATATGCCGTCCGGTGAGAAAATAACCGAACGTCAGGATATTGGTGACGGCGACGGTGGCGTTATAGATTATTTCAGGCAGTTTGAATATAAGCATTATGTGGCAGAGGCATTGGAAGTCGCAGCGGCAAAAGAACGCGGTATTATACAAGGTCAATCAAAGGACTTGCAGATAAGCCTGTTCCCTAACGAGGATGAACAAATTGCAATCATAGACGGAGCGGAGAGCAATAACGAATTGCAGAGAGCGCAGGCATTCGGCGGATTTTACGGCGAGTATAATGCCGTAAAGGAAACGCATCCTGATGATATTGTCATGTTCCAGGTCGGTGACTTCTTCGAGATGTTCGGAGAGGACGCGAAAACCGCTGCCGAGATGTTGGAAATACGGGTAACGGACAGGACAATACCGAATGTCGGCAAGGTGGCGATGTGCGGTGTTCCCGCGTTTTCACTTGAAAAGTATGTAGAGATACTGCAAGACAAGTACGATATAACCATCTCCGCAATAGACGCAAATACAAATGAGCGCGGTGTTTACACGCTCCTTTCCGTTGACCATGCAGCGGATCGCGCCATTGACGAGGGCAAAGCCGAATACGGCGCGGTCGGCAGGAGGGATTTTACGGACACGGAATATAATAAGACGGCATCCACTCCGATACAGCATAACATAAAAAATGACGAACTGTCTAATTTTGTTATATCTGATATGGGTGAGGAACATATTACCAAAAGCGTTAAATTTAAATACAATGTAGATGCAATACAAACACTGAAAAAAATCGAATCTGAACAGCGGCTTGCCACGCGGGAAGAACAGAAAATTTTATCGCGCTATGTTGGGTGGGGAGGTCTGCCAGAAATCTTCGAAGAAAAACACTCCCATTACGCACAGTTAAAGAGCATCCTTACAGACGCGGAATACTTGCGCTATAGATGATGATAAACCCGTTAAACGGTACGTTATACAGACGCTTGATGGTATAACAGAAAAAGACGAAACAAAACCGTCAAGAGATGTTGAGGTGCCTGTAACAAGCAAAAAGCCCGTCAAGCAGCTTATAATTTACTGTGGCAGTGGCGGAGGAAATGACGATAATCCAAACCCCACCCCACCGCCGACTGATGATGACGATCCACAACCCGAACCGGGTACTACGCCAATAGATCCGCCAATTTGCGATGAAAACACGAACGCAATAACGTGGACGGAGCGGGAAAAGCACACATATACGGATGAAGATGGTAACAGGCATACGTGCTACCATGACTATACATATAAAGCTACGCTGAAGGTAAACAGTGTTATAGTGACGCCGAGTGTTATAAAATCGGGATACGGTTTTGATACAATACCTACCGACGATAACTTATCGATAGCTTCAATCAGCGTTTTTTCGGTTACTGTCTTCAATGGGAACAGCTTTGCCTTTAATATCGCAGGGCGAGCGTCGAAGCGGCCGTAATCATCACAGTTTACTATTAAGCGATAAAATGTCACTTCTTCCAACCATGCCAGCGCATCTATTGTGTCACTGGCACATATACTTTCTTTTAAGATTCTGTTCGGCACGCGATCACCTCTTTTCTGTCTTGTAAGCAGTTATAAATCCTCATACAACTGTAAAAACTGCTTATCTCTCTCAAACCGCTCATCAAACACTGTTTTTCGGCCGAGATTAAGTACCTTACATAAATACTCGTCAAGTCCAATGCCGAAAACGTGATACCTACGCATAAATTCAGAACGCCCTATTTGATGAGCTTCTGTGTGATGTTTCCGGCATAGTGCGATTGCTTTCATGCCTATATGCACTATGGTATCTCTGTCGCGCCCCATACCGATCGCGTCTATATGATGAACGTCTGCCGGCGAATTACATATAGCACATTTGCGATATTCCAGACACATATACAGATATTTGCCTACTTCTTCGGCGCGGTTTAGCATCGTATCAAGCGTGGGAACATTCCACGCAAAGCAAAATTCTATCAGGTATGTTATAAAATCCTTTGCTGTTGTCATATCCACGACATTCGGCTTTTTGGGCGAAAGACTGAAATAATCAATCCCGTTATCATCACAGAAGTTTTGAGTAAAGTATTTTCGCAAATCTTCTCTGTCGTGACCGCTCCAGTCCGATATTTCCTGCATAATTGCAAAGATTTTATCGCGCTGATCCGGGGAAAGTTCCCGCCCGTCGTAGAGCATAATATCTACCATATCGACGTGCTTTTTTATCATCTCGCGTCCGATGGACTGCTGCGGCATGACAAGCATATTGCAACCGTCATATCCGAGTACCCGCGCCGGTACTACTAATCCCATAAAATCACCCTTACTCCTGTTCCTCGCTGTCGGCGTGTCCGTGCAGAAAGATGTACTGACTGTGCGGCGACATATTTTTATAAACAAAATTGTTTGCCTGCTCCATAGACAAATGCTCATGTATAACGCGCTTCTCGTAGGC
Organism: uncultured Clostridia bacterium; assembly: GCA_947623955.1. GTDB lineage: Bacteria > Bacillota > Clostridia > UBA1381 > UBA1381 > Hominilimicola. The sequence goes on from CANQIP010000001.1 coordinate 233,728, forward strand.
AAATTCACCGTTTGCTTTTTTTTCGGCGATACGCTCTCTCATTTCGTCAGTCTTGTAGTTACCGTAATAAGTTCTGTCGGTATTGTAGGTGCCTCTGAAATTTGTGTTTCATCGACAATCGTCGTTTCGTATGTTTCTGTGTTATCCAATTTGTAAACTCCTTTCCGCATCAATACGGCGTATCTGATTCATGAATGCAATCACTGCACCCTATACACTCGTCGTCATCGTCAAGGTAGTAATGATTCGGTTCTAACGCACCACATACGGGACAGCGACTTTCTTCGCTGCCGTCGTCGTAGTCCGCGCCGTAGTTACCTGTGCGGGCGCATTCCATCGCGGAAATGGCGTCCGGCGAATCATTCCTATATATCATTTGACAAATCTCCCTTCTTGTGCTATACTAATAGTGGTCTGTGAGGGCACGTTATGATTTTATATCAGTCGTGCTCTTTCTCTTTTGCCCGAATTGACCGACAGCGCTCAAGGCATAATGCTGTAAACATATCTGCCCGAATGAGCTCGGCAACAAGCATGGCCAGATAAGCCGTCTTGATGTTGTCATCAACTTTCGCTCTGCAAATTTTATTTTGAGCCTGCGGAATGTAGGCGTCAATGTCGGTCTGTGATACTGCAAAGCCTAAATCGTTTTCTACGTGTTCTTTGATACTCATGGTTTTACCTACCTTACTTCCACGCCTGTGCCATTGCGGGATTTTTACATACCACGTTAATGTGCTTTTCATGCGGCGGTTCTGTTTCCTTGCGCCAATGGTCGATGTCCTTCAGCGCAGACCGAAATCGCTGTTTGTAAAGCTCATCGGCCTTACGCTTAAATTTGTCGTTGCGTTTCATTCGCCATTTATGCACCAGGCGTTTAATTATGTTTCTGCCGCCGAATATAACACCGGCAAAAAGCAGCATGAGCAGAGTAATTTTTAACATTTTTTCATCTCCTTTCTGTTGAGTAGTTTGTGTCAAAGCGAAGCTGCTGTGAATGATTGTAAAATTCGGCATAACTGACGATTTGCTTTGAGCCGGCGTCAGAGCTATTCTCGTTGCCCTCGCAATCGCATTGTTCGCCGGGATCGAGATACGCTCCGCACTTTGGACAGCGGTAATCGTATGCCATTTTAACACCCCCTTTCACTATTTTGCTGTTGCCATTGCAACTATGCTGTTAAGTAACCCGGTAAGCCGGGTATTTTCCTTGATAAGACGTATGTTTTCCTCGCGCAGCGCTGTCATGTCCGACGGCTCCGACATCGGAATAAGCCAGGATTTGCCGTCTTTAACCGCACCGTCAATTTTGCCATTCGCGCACATCTGCCGTACCGTAACGGGTGAGCGACGAGTTTTTTCGGCGTATTCGCTGACCGTCAGATATTGTCTGTTTACCACAGGCTGCGCACCGCTGTTCCTATGCGATTTTTTGTAGTCGTGTATAAACACTTTCAAATCCGTTTCGGGCATCGTCAGCATCTCCTTCCTAAAATTGCCCCGACTTTTTTGCTTTTTCAATCATGGCAAGGTTTTCATTTGTGCGCAGATAAATTGTCATCAACCGCTTTTCAATTTCGTCAACCTGTTTGCGTTCCGCGTCATTTGAAATTTTACCGTCGTCCATAATCGAGGCAAGCGATATAAGCAGTTTATCCGCCTCGTTCAGGGCAGTTATCAGCCGTACAAATGCGTATTGCGATCCCTGGGCGGAAATGCCCTGTAAATGCTTTCCGAGCGGACATTCATTCCCGCAATACCACGTCCGAAGCTCCGGCGCGTTGTATGCGTCCGCCATGAGTGCGATAACGTCATTCGGCGGTCGGGTAATATCAAGCTCGTATTTTTTCAGGCTGTCCTCAGTGACGCCGGGAAGATGATTTATCGCGCCTTTGCGCGTCGCGAAATCATCATTGAACTGCGCCGCGCGTAATCGTGCCTGACAATACACGTTATCGGCTGCTTTTGTTACCTGTTTAGGCATTTATTTTCACCTGCCTTTGTGATAAAATTGAAACATAAAGGATTACGCTGCTGCAATGCCGAGATATTCGCATATTTTCTGTTTTACACTATGGGAACTGTTCGAATTGTATATGCCATTTATTACACACGACACATAGGTTCTTGAGAAACCAATCTCTGCCGCAAGTTGTGATACTGTCATATCCCTCTCAATAAGAGCTTTTTTTACATCTTTTTCCCATGTAGAAGTATTATTTTCGGTATTCATGGCAACCTCCTTCCTATTAAGTGATTGACTTTTTTGCTTTGTCGTGATATACTGATGTTAATAACAACTGTTATATACAGACAAGCGCAAAGGATTGATTAAGTATGAGCAATAAACCATTTGACGAGTTCCGCAAGGAAATGATTTCGACTTATGAACAGCCGGTTTCTTATGCGGAAGGCGAGCATCCTTTAGTACCCATCATAGAGAACAAGACGCTCCATGCAATACTTGATATATTGGAAGAATATCATAAGCAGTATTACGATGAATGATTGAAACGAAAAACCTCGTCAAATTCCTTGGCGATTTCGCGAGATATATGATCCGCGAATTTCCCCGTCCAGGGAATAACTATTGCTGCAACTGCAAGCGTTACGACAACTACGTTAATAATAAAACCCTGATGTGTCATCATGTCACTCCTTTCATAGGGAATTTAACACTTGTTAATTACTATTGTTATTATAATTCAAACAAATTCAAACGTCAATACTTTTGTTTGAATTTGTTTGAATTTGTGAAATTTATACAAACGGAGGTGTGCCGCATTGTCAACATTAGATAAAATCATATATTTGTTAAAATTGCGGGGCATGTCCGATAGCGAACTTGCTCGACAAATAGGAATAGGACGTTCTGCAGTAACGGATTGGAAGAATGGTAAAACAGCATCATATAAAAAACATATAGTTTCTATTGCAAAGGCTCTTGACGTTACTCCGGAATACCTTTTAGATGAAACAGTAACGCTTTATACGCCAACGTCGGAGCAAATTGACAATTTTACAAAAGAGTCGGATGATTTAACGCCAGAGGAACGGTCAAAGGTTGAGGAATATATAAAGTTTATAAAATCACAAAGGGGAAATTAAGGAGGGTACCTATGATGAAAAAAGTGCTAATAAGTTTAATAGCGATCATAATGATTTTATCCGCTGCAGGGTGTGGAAACAATGCAGAAATAGAACAGTTGCGCAAGGAAAACGAGGAATTGCGGCAGCAAGTAGCAACGCCTGAGCCTACCGTTGTTCCTACGCCGGCACCGGCAGCACCAACAACGGCTCCAGCCACAACAAAGCCTACCCATAGTGCCGAGTCTGTGTCAAACATGCTTGCTGAAACAAGAAGCGCTATCGTTAAGGAAAATTATGGTTATGTAAATTACGACGATTTGGCTCGTAATCCCAATTCATATAAAGGTAAATCTCTTACATACGAAGGAAAAATAGCGCAGCTTATGGAAGACTCCGACACTTTGGCAGACTCCCACATGGTATTTGTCCAAATGCGCCTTGCTGTCGGAGGAAACTATAATAATATTGTTTGGGTAAGCTATTTGATAGGATCTGACGATTCGAGATTTTTGGAAAATGATTATGTGCAAATATACGGAAAAGCCGAAGGTTTATATACATACACGTCAACGATGGGCAAATCTGTAACGATACCGTCAATATCAGCAGATTTAATTGAGCAAAGATAATACTTTTAACAGAGCGTGTAATATGATATAATAAGAACATAAAACAAGGAGGTATGCGACAATGAATTATAAAGTAAATATGCTTTGGGACGATGAAGCCGGTGTATGGGTAGCGACAAGCGATGATATTCCGGGCTTGGTATTGGAGAGCGGCTCATTTGACGCTTTGCTCGAACGCGTAAGATTTGCCGCGCCGGAGCTCCTCAAATTGAATAACAGCAAACAGCCGCTCACTCTGTCATTTATATCGGAACGGCAAGAAAGGATTGCTGTTTGATGGCTGAGTACGAAAAGAAGGTAAGAGAACTGCTTAAACAGTACGAATGTAAGTTTGTAAGACATGGCAAAGGTGATCACGATATATGGTATAGTCCTATCACCAATCGTCATATCACGGTAGATACAAAGATAAAATCGCGTCATACGGCAAATGCAATATTAAAACAGAGCGGAATAGATTACAAATTCTGATAAGGAGCTGTGCGTTATGGCAACATCAACATTTGATAAACGGAGTGTTTTAGGGCAGAAAGCCGCAAAACGTATGGCTGAGGTTTTGGCAGATCCAACGCCGGCAAAAAGACCGCAAAAAGAAAACTGTATTCCAACGATGAATGATGAGGAAACACATAAACGGTTAGAGGAAATAATATCAAAATCCTGGGGCGATATCCCTGTTGAACAACCGGAAGCCGATGAGATTGAAGCTGTAAATCAGTATCTTGCGGGCAATCCCGAATATCAGCCCGTCATTACTCAGGACGAATTGTTAAAAGACCTCGGCATTACTATGTAATCCGCTATTGATACAGCCGCCCTTACCGGCGGCTGTGCTGCTACTATGACAAAGAGCTGCGTTGCTCTTTTAACTGTTCTATGAATTGTAACACCTTTTCAGCTTCTTCGGGCGTCAATGTCTTAAAAAGGTCTATCAATTCAACATTACAGCGCTTATCGGATTGCATTATAACACCACCTTTGCAAATAGATTACAATAATATTACAACAGAATTACAATAATTGCATAAGAATGTTAGATTATAACGAAATCCGTTATAAAAACACAAATTAGGGGAGAAATAGAATGGCAAAGCGGCGAATGAACGGCGAGGGTACTATATACCAACGCTCCGACGGCTTGTGGGTTTGCGACATTACAATCGGTTACGATGAAAATAATAAGCGTATCAGAAAAGTCGTATCCAGCATGGACATAGAAAAACTGCAAAAAAAAATAAATGACTTGAAATACTTGAATGACCGTCAGCTTCTCGCCGATCCGTCCGATTATACCGTCGCGGAATGGGTTGAGTTTTGGCTGGACACATACAAAAAAGCCGCGGTTAAGGCAACAACGTATGATATGTATAAAGGCAGCCTCGAACGATATATCAAACCGAAAATAGGGCATTACAAGCTCAGCAAATTAAACCCTATCATCGTGCAGAAATTTATAAATGATATAGCCGCGCATGGCATAAAGACAAAAAACGGATTGAGTCAATCATCGATTAAAAAAGTATATGTAACTCTTTCCCAGGCGTGCAAGCAAGCTGTCGTTGCGAATATACTATATAAAAATCCATGCGAGGGTATTGTTATTCCAAAAAAGGCGTCGCGGGAAGCTAAGGCGTTCTCGGCGTCGGAGCAGAAAAACTTTCTCGCTCAGTGTCCGGGCAATACGTCCTGTGAAAATCTGTTTATATTCGCATTTAATACGGGAATGAGGCTCGGTGAGATGCTCGCCCTGACATGGAACGATATAGATTTTGATAAAAAAACTGTGTATGTCAATAAAAGTCTTGCGGAAATAAGCGACTATGACGAGGACGCGGAGCGCAAGCATAAGACCGTAATTGATACGACGAAGACCGACAGCAGCACGAGAGAAGTCCCATTAAACAAGTCGGCGCTGGCGTGCGTGAAAAGGCAGAAAGCCGCCAACAAAGATGATTCACCGTTCGTGTTCTTTTCGACCGCAGGAACGCCGCTGATGAAGCGTAACATTTATAGGGTATTTGAAACGATAATGAAAAACGCGAAAATAAATACTCATCTGACAATACATTCAATGCGGCACAGCTTCGCTACTCGATTATTGGAACGGGGCGCGGATATAAAAACAGTGTCAGAGCTCTTGGGCCACAAGTCGGTACAAATCACATTGGACATATATAGCCATGTTTCGGCGAACCTGAAAAAGAAAACAATCTCACTTTTAGATTAGTGTGGTAGTTGTGTGGTAGTTTATACCGATAAATATAATCGAAATATATTGAAAACAATCGCTAACCGACGCTTTTACGCTGTTTTGTGCGGCGACGGCAACATATACAGCGTACCAAACAGACCTTTTAATCAAGTTGTCCGGGGTTCGAATCTCCGATGGCTCACCATACTCGTTAATATCCGAACCCGTCAATGAGGGTTCGGATATTCTTTTTAATACCGCGTTTATATCCGCGTCGGCAATGCTGGGATCCTCGCCGATAATGCCCGAAAAGTTGAAAATTATTAAAATTTTATCCTCCCACAAATATATTCTATTTATAAGCTGATCCACAAGCGCTTGTTTTTCGGGCTTGCTTGCTGCTTCTGTAAGACTTAAATTTTTTAACAATTTCTTCAAGGTAGCCTTTGAAAATTTCGTTGCGCTTGCCCGCTTACAAATCAATTCATAATCAAGCTGTTGTTTTATATTTTCTAATTCCTGTAGACGCTGTTTTGTCGCCGGCGTAAAAATGCCCGCTTCAATAGCTGTTAGGATATTAGAAATTTTTGTATTTACATCATTAAGGCGCCGCTCGGCTTCCTTTATATCATTAAGTCGTTCCGTATCGTTGCGCTGGTAGTATTCCGCCATTTCGAGAATTTTGTCAATAGCGTATTCATCATTTAACAGACTGATTACAGCGTTCATAACATGAACTTCAATATCATCTTTTTTTACGCTCTTATGGGTGCAAATATGTTTTTTCTTGCGCCCCATGCAAGCGTAATAATGATAAGCCGCACCCTTGCGGGTTTATATGGTATCTTAACAAATTAACCATTTTTATATAATATAGGACGGTGTTATTTATAAATGAATAGAAAAAAGAAAAAGAGAGGGCGAACGGTACAGCGGGAACGTCGCATTTATCATGGTGAATATTTAGACGTTCATGTTTTCCCCGTGTTTCAGAAGCCGGGCAAGAGAGGAAAGAAACGGAACCCCTCAACAGAAGTGCAGCGATTATTAAATCAGAAATACAGAGAGGAACGTGTTACATATCTCATACATTCAAATTTTGATGTAAGAGATATTGAGATTAAACTCGGTTTTGATGATGAACACTTACCCGAGTCGTATTCTGATTTTCAGCGAATAATGCGTAATTTTATAAGAGCAGTGAAGCGTATGCGTGCAAAATACGGTTTAAAAGAAATGAAATACATATATGTCATTGAGCGCGGCAAAAGAAATGGGCGGTGGCACGCTCACATGATAACAAATGGAGCCGACGGCGAGGAAACTGTTTTAATAGGCTATGATGATGAGGGCAAGCCGATATATAGAAGTTATCGCAGTATGTTTGAGGAATTATGGGAAAAGTACGGCGGAACTAAAGCCCGCACATTCAGCCTTGATTTTAACGACGAGGGCTTGATCGGGTTATCAAAGTACAAGGTTAAGGAACCCGAAACTGAAATAGCAGAGATTGACGAAAAAGTTAGGCGCTGGGCGGCAAGCAAGAATTTAAACCCGCCGACGATCCCGAAAGACCGCGACGGATTTATAAGCCGTGACAGGACGCGTGAGATCCGCGAGGGCAAATATACCGAGCGCGATATTGAAAGATTGTACCCCGGCTACACCGTATCAATAATTCAGCCGTTGTTAAATGAAGTCAACGAGGGCGAATATTTAACAATTCGATTGCGGAAAACACAAGCAAGCCGAATGACGAAAGAAATATTTACAGGTACAAGAAATAGAAAGAACAGGAGGCGGCGGTAAATGATGATTGATAAAACAAAAATACTCCCCAGCGTTTTAATTGTCGTGCAACTCGGGGCGGCGCTGGCGTATATCCCCTCGCGCGACTGGCGCAAGGTTACATATTGGCTTGCCGCCGCAATTCTTAATGTGGTGGTGACGTTTTAATGCTTGAACTAAATAGATTTTATAATATGGACTGCATTGTGGGTATGAAAGAATTTCCCGACGGCTATTTTGATTTAAGGCTACATATACGGGGGTACATGATGATTGATTATACTACGTCCGACATTCTTGCGACATTCCCCGCGGTGTTGCAAAATGATAAACAAATGGTTGCTATTGCAACAGCTATTGCAAATCAGCTTGTAAAAAGGCGTGAAGGCATAAAAAACATTGAAATCTATACGCGAATTATGGATCTGCCGGAGGAGGTATGCGACACGCTTGCCGAAGCGTGGGGCGTAACGTGGTATGATTATAATTACACGCTTGACACGAAGCGGCAGCTTATAGCGACAGCCAAAAGCGTAAAGCGTCACGCTGGTACCTCATGGGCGGTTGAAACTGTATTAAATGCAATTCAGCCGGGCTACACCGTTTCGGAATGGTACGAATACGGCGGCACGCGTAAGCATTTCAAAGTTTTATTTAACATTACCGACAACGAGCCTATGTTGTCACTTTCCGAAATACGAGCGGCAATCGAACGCGTAAGACGCGGCGGCAGTACGCTTGATACTATGTCATGGCTTATTCATATTGAGTGCGAGCCGGAAAGTGTCGGTATATACCTTGCCCGCTTAATATTGCGCTATGGTATACAAAATACCGAATATGAAACGACACCCACTCGTATTACGATCCGCACCGCCGTAGGTGAAGAAAGTAACACGAAAATCACCCGTTGTCATGGCGGACAACATTATTTTGACGGTGACTATGATTTTGACGGTCATATCAATTTTGACGGTACCATGACATATGACGGGCAATTTAAGTTTGACGGCAACAGAGATTTTGTCGGCAATCTTTAAGGGGGCGGACGCATGGCAGAATTAACAGACGCAAGACGTACCATTCCGCATTTTAATATTGGCGGCATTGACTGTACGACAGATCTTGAAAAACATCTTATTTCGGTGCAGCTCGTAGATGTAATGGAGGGCGAAAGCGACGACCTACAAATTACACTCCGCGATAAAAACAGCATATTTAGCAATAATTGGTTTGGCACGAATAGCTCAAAAGGCAATGTTACAGACGGAGCCTCCGGCGGCGGTACCGTTTACACCGTAACAGCACGAAGCGGCTTAAATGTCAGATCAGCCGCAGTTGTTAGCAGTAACAATATAATCGGCACAATGCCGTATGGCACAACAATTACCGTAACGGAAATTACTAACGGCTGGGGTAAGCATACATACAACGGCACTGTAGGGTACAGCTCAATGCAGTACCTCAAAGCGACAGAGGAAAAAACAGCCGTTGCGTCCAGCTCCGGCAACAGCGGTAAATATGCTATAGGCGATAAAATCACCGTAAACGGTCGCCCGCAATATACAAGTTATGGTGAGGGTTCGCCGGGTGCGACGCTTACAAACTACGAGGGAAGCGTAATTGTCCTCATAATATTTGACCGAGCAACCTTGTTGCTCTTTTTGTCATGCAATTTTCAATGTGCAACTTACCTAACTATTTTTTTGAAAATTTTTTGTTTTTCCTCTTGACTTTTAATAGTTAGTCTTAAAATTTATGGGTTTAAATATTATACCATGAGTGTCGGATATTTTCAATAAATAAAGGCGTCATTCCGACGCGGGCGGATGACGGCGGCGTGCAATAATTATCTTGCATATTGGCGGGGAATATGTTACAATAAAAATAATATCAATTATTAAATAACGTGACAGGAAGGAGCATAAATTATGAGGCACAATAAATTCATATGCGCCGTGACGGCGCTCGCTCTGACGCTCGGTATTTGCGGCTCGGTCATGCCGTTCTCGCCGACGGCGTACGCGGCGGGTAACACGGTGCGTCTCGACCCGTCCGAGGCGTCGCCGTTTAACGACGGCAAGTTTGAGGGCTGGGGCACGAGTATGGGCTGGTGGGGCAACCGTATCGGCTACAGCGATAAGATGTCGCAGCAGGCGGCGCATGATTTGTATTCCGAGGAAGGTCTCGGACTTGACATCGTGCGCTACAACGTTGGCGGCGGCGACAACCCGACGCACAATCACATAAACCGTTCGGACTCTAAGCTGCCGTGCTTTGCCGTTCCGCAGTACGAGGGTGGAGCGTATCAGGCGGAAGAGGGAGTGAACAAAGACGTTACCAATCTCAAAAAGGACGCAAACGGCGATGTAGTTTACACATGGGACTGGGATGCCGACAAAAATCAGGTAAATGTCCTCACAAATATAAAGGAACAAAATCCCAATGTTCATATTGAGGGCTACACAAACTCGCCTCCGTGGTTTATGACTAAATCGCAATGCTCGTCGGGCGGCGACGATACGGCTGAAAACCTCGATCCGTCAAATTATGATGTGTTCGCGAACTTCCTCGTTGAGGTTACGAAGCATATGAACAATGAGGGTCTGCATTTTGACAGCTACTCGCCGATGAACGAGCCTAATCCGAAGAGCAATTACTGGCGCGCATTGAGCAATAAGCAGGAGGGTAACCTTGTCGCGCAGGGCGCGAACCAGTCGGGACTTATAAAGGCGCTCAAAGACGCGTATACGGCGGCGGGTATAGACACGCTCGTGGCGGGACCCGATGAAACGGATCTCGGCTATACCGTAAGCTCTTATAACGCGCTTACCGAGGAGGGCAAGGCTGCTCTCGACAGAATAGACACTCACACCTACGGCGGCTCAGACCGTGCGGGCGTGAAACGTATTGCGCAAGCCGCGGGCAAAAATCTCTGGATGAGTGAGGTTGACGGAAACTGGGATGGTTTTGGTCTGGCAAATCAGATTATTACCGACCTCAACGGTATGCAGGCGTCGGCTTGGGTTATGTGGGATATTATCGACTCGCATAAGGATTCGGACTTTGTCGATCCGACAACGGGCAATAAAACAGAAGCCGAAAGAACTCTAAGCGTAACGGGTTCTATGTGGGGCGTGGGCATGGGTAACCACGACACCGAGGAGGTTGAATGGGCGAACAAGTATTACGCCTACGGTCAGTTTACAAGGTACATAAACCCGGGCGACACGCTTATAGCGTCGTCGAACAGCACGCTCGCGGCGTACAACCGTGAGACGGGCGATATTAAGATCGTCGTAAACAACAGCGGTTCAGGTGATATTCCGTACACGTTCGACTTGTCGGCGTTCACGACGGTCGGCGATACCGTTAAGGAGATACGCTCGAACAACGCGACGGGTGACGCGGCTGAGCATTGGGCGACAATCGAGAACGAGGCGACGCTTAACGGCAAAACTCTCACAACAACCGCGAAGGCGGGTACGATTACGACATATGTAATAAGCGGCGCGAAAGGTTTTGACGATAAATACGCGATAATTACGGGCGGCGGCAGCGAAATAAACGTGAACGCGTCCGTTCAGCTTACGCTTAAAACAAATATAGAGGGCAGCGTTACGTGGAAGGTTGACGACGACAGGGTCGCGTCGATTACGGACGGCGGACTGCTCACGGCAAACAAGAGCGGTACGGTTACAGTGTCGGCGACAGTCGGCGATTACACGGCTACAAGGGTGTTTGTAATACCGGCGTACAAGCTGTCGGGTACTCCATCGTGGGGCGACGCGTCGAACGCGCCGGCTGACAGCGCGGACTACCGCAAGGCTGCCGACAAGGATTTGACGACATATTTCGACGGCACACAGAACGGCTATGTTATGTACGATTACGGCACGCCGTATAAGATAAATAAGGTACAGCTTGCGCCTCGTGACGGCTATGCCGCGCGTACGGTCGGCGGCAAGGTTCAGGGCTCGAACGACGCCATTACATGGACGGATCTGTATACGGTCGCGGAGGCGCTTACCGAGGGTCAGTATACCGATGTGACGGAGTTTGCGAACACAAACGCGTACAGGTACTATCGTTACACTAACCCGACGACTATGACGAATATCGCCGAGTTCCTTATAGAGGGCGATTATCCGACGGGAATTACGATGTATTCGGCGACGGAGAAAGGTCTCGCGTACAGCTACAAGCTGCCGGAGGAGTACAGCGGCTGTGACGCGTATTTCGCGGTGCATGACGGAAACAGGTTAAAATACGCGTCGGCAAATCAGACGTCAGGCTCGGCGAGCGGCAACTTCTCAAATCTTGCTCCGAAACTGTACGTTTGGGACAGCATGGAGCCGAAGGGAATAATTACCGATATTTCAAAGGCGGTCGCGGACGAGCCGATAGTCAGCGATATAACCGGCTTTACCGATAATTTTGAAGGCAGTGAGAATATCTTTGGCGGCAAGCCGGGCGGTCTCGAGGACGGTAAAATCGTGTACGCGTCAGGTCTGGAGCGTTTCGGAAACGTGTTTATTCCCGCTAACACGACAGCCTCGGCAACGCTCGCGTCGCCGATAACGCTCGGTAAAAACCAGCTGTTCAGATTACAGTTCAACATGTTCGCGGGCTGGGAGGACAAGGGTAAGGATAACACGTTCGCGCTTAAGGACGCGGACGGAAATGAAATTGTCGCTCTGTACCTCACGGGCGGCGGCTATAACTTAAATCAGCTCCGTATCGGCGGAGAGAATGTGCTTACGGGCACTCCCGTGTCGCAGAGCCGTTCGAACCCCGGTTCAAGCAAAGCCGGAGCAAACGGCTGGGACGGCGGCGGTCAGGCGTACAGAAACAATATGGGCTATAACAAGACGTGCGAAATCCTTATTGACGGTGCGGGTAACGTAAGCGTGTCGCTTACGGGCGGTATGGCTGACACGACCGCAACGGGTACGCTCACGTCGCCGGTAAGCATTAAGTCAATGGAAACGACGGGCGAGTGCAATTCGTCGAGAGGCAGAATTGTGTCGTATGACAATTTTGACGCGGACGTTATCACATATAAGGACGATTTTAAAGACCCGACGGTAGAGCCCACGCCCGAGCCGACAGATCCGCCGGTACTGCCCGCGGACAATACTCTTATAAGCCTCGACTTCAATGACGGCGACTTAAAGAGCGGCTCGACCTACGGCAAGGCGGAGGCTGTCGGAACGGCTAAGTTTGCAACGGATGGCGATAAAAAGGTGCTGCAGCTTGACAATACGAACACCACCGCAATTAAGCTCACCGACGCGAACGGTAACGGACTTTTGGCGGGACAGGATGAGATAACGGTTTCGTTCAAGGTTAAACCGACGACCGACGCAACATCGTGGTGGTTCTATTCTGCGCCGAACGATAACGCGCAGACATATCAGCAGGAGCATTACTTAGGCGCGATGAGCAATACCGCGCTGCATATAGAGCGTTATAACAACAGCGGCTCACGCTCGACTGCGAACGACGGCACGATTAAGGTAAACGACTGGAACGATGTTATTATCTCGTTTGCGGAAGGTAAAACCGACTTATACGTAAACGGCGCTCTCGCGAGCAGCGTCAATTCGAGCGCTAAGCTTTCGGATATTCTCGGTACAAATCCCGTTGCGTATATAGGCAAGGCAAACTGGGTTAATGGCGAATTTGCGACGGGTTATATCGACGATTTCAAAATCGTGAAGGGCGCTGTTCAGACGGTGCTTGACAAAATAAACTTGGGCGATTTGTCGGCGGTTAAGGAAAATTTGACGCTGCCGACTGAGGGCGGTATCACGTGGACGTCCTCGAACACCGATGTAATATCGACAGAGGGCGTTGTGACGCGTCCCGACCAAACGACGACCGTTAAGCTTACGGCAAGCGTAACGGAAAACGGCGTGGCGTTCACAAGAACATTCGACGTTGTGGTCGTCGGAACAGAATCGTCGGCGTATTTGTTTACTCATTTCGTGGGTAACGAGTCGAGCGCGGACCATGAGCAGATTTATTTCTCGGTATCGCAGACGGGAACCTCATGGACGACGCTTAACGGCGGCAAGCCGGTGCTTACGAGCAATGTCGGCGAGAAGGGCGTGAGAGATCCGTATATTCTGCGCGGCAAGGACGGCAAATTTTATATAATCGCGACGGATCTGAGCATCTACCACAATAACGATTGGGGCAGGGCGCAGAGCGCAGGCTCACAAAGCATAGTCGTATGGGAAAGCAGCGACCTCGTTAATTGGAGCGATGCAAGGCTCGTAAAGGTGGCTGTTGACAACGCCGGCTGCACATGGGCTCCCGAGGCGGTGTATGATAAAGCCAAAGGAAAATATATGGTATTCTGGGCGTCACGTGTTTTGGATGACAATTACGCTAAACAGCGAGTGTACAGAAGTTACACGTCAGACTTTAAGGAGTTCACCACGCCGGAGGTATATATCGAATCGGACGCGGACAATATCGACACGACCATAGTAGAAGAAAACGACATGTACTACCGCTTTACAAAGGACGAGAGCAAAAAGTCGGTAACGATGATGAAATCGACGTCCCTCGACAGCGGCTGGACGGATGTTGCAACGTATACGATAAACGGCGTTGCGGGAAATACCGTAACGGGCTACGAAGGCCCGACCATCTACAAAAACAACGACGGCGGCTGGACGCTGCTCCTTGACTATTATTCAAAGAGTCAGGGCTACAAGCCGTTTGTGACGGATGATTTGTCAAAGGGCGTATTTAAATCGGCTGCTGATTTCACGTTTGACGCGACATACCGCCACGGCACGGTTATGCCGATAACGCAGGATGAATATGACGCGCTTATCGCAAAGTATCGCAATTCGTAAAAAATCGTTGACAAACCGATAAAAATAGTGTATTATATATATGTTCGCCCGTCGGGCGGACATACGGGGGTGTAGCTCAGCTGGGAGAGCGCTTGCTTCGCATGTAAGAGGTCAGGGGTTCGATTCCCCTCATCTCCACCAGAGTACAAACAAATCGCATATTTATGCGGTTTGTTTTTCTGTATACACGTTTTTTACACGTAATTTATATCTTTTTTTGGTTTTGCCTATCATATTCAGTACCGATACGGCTCTGTCCTCTTCTTTAGGGTATAGGTGCGAATAGGTATTCCATGTCATTTCAACTTTGGAATGTCCGAGGCGGCGAGCGATTTCCTGTATATTGATGCCATAGTGTGCCAAATACGACGCGTGGCTATGTCTGAAATCGTGTATGCGAATTTTCTTCAATCCTGCCACGGATGCGTATTTTTGGTTACGTTTCTCGACTGTGCTGTCACGTAAGCATTTAACGCCGCCGCATATCCGCCAGTCGTCCGAAAATCCGTCCAAAGTTTTAAGACGGTTATAATGCTCGGTCAAAACGTCTTTTAGCGGCAGAGGTATTTGTATATCACGAACGGAGCTTTTATTTTTCGGCGGCGTTTCGCGGTCGCCGCCCTTTAGCTTTTGCGCGATACTGCGCGTTACGTAGATTGTGTTATCCGATATATCCGTCCACTTCAACGCGTGTATTTCGCCCTTGCGCATACCTGTGTAAAACGCAACATTGAAAAAAACATAGAAATTCCACTCGTAAAGGCTGCCGGATACTTGTTCCGATTGCTCGGCTTGTTCGCGTGCGGCGGCAATGAATTTCAAAAACTCGTCCGCCGTATAAAAATCCATATCATGCTTGACGGCGTTAGCATCCTTGAAATTCCCCAGTTTTGAAAGCGGATTTTTGTCGATGTACTCCATTTTGACAGCATAGTTTAACACAGACCGAAACGACGAAAACAGTTTTTGCTTGTACGATAACGACAGCGGCTCATGTTTTGCGGTTTGCAGTTCCTCAATATATGTTTTCCACCGTTGGAGCTGCGGCACGGTCAGCTTTGATAGACGCGTCGAGTTGAAAAAAGGGATAACATAGCTGTTCAGATGTCTTGCTTGCTTGTCTAAGGTACTTTCGCGGATCTCGTTCCTTTTAACACGTATGTACTCGTCGCACAGGTCGGCGACTGTAATTTTATTTCCCGTTTCTTCCTTTAGGTCGCGCATGAGGCGGCTCTCAAGTTCTCTTGCGGCGTCCTTGCCGTAGGCTACGCGGTCGAGCTGCTTTTGCACGCCGAGGTTATCCGTGTAGTTTATCCTGACGCGGTATTTCTGTAAACCGTCCTTTTTTTTGCCGTCCATTTTATAAATCGGCATAAAAATAACACTCCTTTACTTGATTTTTTCGGAGTGCTATGGTATAATTGACTTGTTCAAGGTGTTATACCATAACACTCTATTTCAATTCCTCGACCGTTGGCGCGGTCGGGGGATTTTTTATCTGTTTATATTTAACTGGTTCTTTAGCGCATCTTGCAGCACCGCGGAAAAATTAACACCGCACTCCAAGGCGCGAGCGTTCAGCCACGCGGGCAATGTTACTGTTCTGTTTACCGATTTATTTTCCTGAGCATTGCGTATTGACGGCATATAAACATCAATAAGCACCGCTCTTTCATTATCGTTTGTTTTGACTTCATTAAGAGGAGTGGGGGCGGGTATTTCCTCATTGTCTTCTTCCAATCCGTACATCACACACCCAAGCAGCTCACGAGCCATGAGCAACGCATCATCATCATTCTCACCGCTTGTGGCACATTTTAAATCCGGAAAGTCAACGGCTATTTCACAGCCCGGTTCATAGGTGAACACCGCCGGATAAAAATATCTTTCAACCTTTTTCATAATGATAACCTCCTGATTTAATATTTTCAAAACGGAAAACTTTTACTCAAACTTTAATCCAGATTGTTCCTCAATACGCCGCAGAGTTTTAATTGGAATATCTTTATCGGGATGTTTTACGGTCGTGCGTCCCTTTTTTGTCGGGTGCTTATATTGATGATGACTGCCCACAACATTTACTTCGTACCAACCGTCCGCTTGTAAAAGTTTAATTATTTCTCTTGAAGAATAGCTTTTCATTAACTTTCCTCCTTACAATATACATTATAACACATATAATTATATTTGTCAAGAATTTTTACAAATATTTTTATATTTGTTTTATATGATTTTATAATCTCACTCAATGGCTGTTGATAGCGGTCGAGGTTTTTATGCACATATCAAAGCTATTTAAATTCAATTCCATTAAATGTATCAATCATTTCATCATCAGGGGCTTGACCGGTGGGGAAAATCAGAACAATCCCCTCATTATATGCAGAAACATTCATCGGTGAGTTTTCCCCGATTATTTGCTTATAAGCATCGTCATTCTCGTCAAACTGATATAATTCAACATTACCGTCATTATACTCTTTTCCGTCAATAGCACCAATCATGCTATATAATGTTTCTGAACCGTTTTCAAGCCAAGAAATTCAGCGACCGCATCGACATTCTTCTCGATTTTTGTACTTTCCGTAGGCGCGGGTGTACTGTATTGTGTTTGTGTAGCTGTTGTCGTGTCTGATGTGTTAGTATTAGTTCCGCAGGAACTTACAACGGCTATTAGGCTCAATACCGTCAAAATTATTAGCGATTTTTTCATTTGTTTCTCATCCTTTCTTATGTGTAGTAAATATTAACTTTTGGTAGCTGTCGATATTAGCTGGTGAGCTTTTTATCCTTTTGAGTATCGCGCGACATCAATAACCAAACCCACCTTGCCCGGATAGTTGTCCAACAGATACCCTTTCTTTATGCGGGCGTATACCGTTTGCCCGCTGTTCAGACGGTCGGCAATATCAATCTGCAAATTTTCACCTTGCGGCAGCCAACCTATTTGTATTCCGTCCATAGTCTTTACTTTGACTGCGTTGGGGTCATACGGATTTGTAGGGTCAGCCTCAAGTAACAGCCGGTCGCCCTCAAATAATCTTGGTATAATCGTCTGCGGGTCTATTCCGTCGTGTTCGCGCATTACACCTGTTACATTCATATCATAAACCGTGAGCAATTTATGACCGTGACCGTCGGTCGAGGGAAATTCAAATGGTTTTCTGGTTTTTAGTCCTTTTGGCTGATGTTTCATGTTCTTTCCCGCGAACCATAAAAAGACTGCAAAAGCTAAAGATATAATGCCTGCTATTGGTTCGGTAAAAAGAAGTGATATGCCCGTAATACCGATAATCACAGCGACAATCTTAGCAAATACGGAAATCCCTTTTAATGCTCTCGGTGAATTTTCAATTATTTGGTTTAATTTTTGAAAATTTTTATTATCGTTCATTTCTATGCGCCCCCTCTTATGTATAATAAATAATAAATTTATTTACAATCCCGTTCACAGGGAGTATAAAACTTACTTTGATTGTGTAGATGTCGGTATATCCCTTTTTAATTCGCTGACTATATCATCAGCAATATCGCCGCCCTTGACGGGGGCTATATCAAGCATTTTATTTATTGCCGGTTGCATATCGGGATGCGCCCTATATGCCGATAACAGTTTGTGTTCGGCGGCGGTAATAGTTGTTTCTTCACCGAATATTAAGTAATCGGCTGTAACTCCAAGCGCATGGGCTATTTTTATAATAGTAGTAATGCTCGGCTCTCGTGTTTCAGACCCCAGCAATTTGTTTAGCGTTCCGATTGGAACATCTGCCAATTCCGACAGCATTTCCGAGTTTATGTCCTTTTCTTTTTTTAAAATTTTTATTCTTTTTTTTAAATTTTCAATGGAGTAATCCATAATACACCAACCCCTTACAATTCGATTATAACACAAAATAAAATAATGTCAATAATTATTTTACCGTTCACGGTAATTTTTTTCCAAAAAACTATTGATATTTACCATCTACGGTAGTATTATATTAACAAATCAACCGTAAACGGTAGAAAAGTGGGGTGATAAATATGTTAAATAATCTCAAAGCCGAATATGTAAGAAAAGGAGTTGATCCGACAGATAGAATAATGTCGATTTTAAACTGCTCTGAAAAAACAGCACGAAACAAATTAACAGAAAAGACACCAATTACTGTTGCAGAGGCTAAGAAAATCAGAGATACGGATTTTGAAAGCTTTACTCTTGATTATTTATTCGCAATATGTCGGATTTTGCAAGAAAAATAGGGAGTCTGTTCGCGACGGACGCGGCATAGCAAGCTAACTTATTTATACTTTGTGGTGTGGCGGGTTTTGCTATGGACGCGGCATAAACAATGTCGGTGCGGACATAGCCGCGCCGATACCTACCATAACCACAGGTAACAGGAATTATCTTGTGTCGCCGACGTTGATACAGTATCACGGCGAACAGTCGGAGCGTGAAACACGCGGGCAAGCGTTAAGTCAGCCGTTACAGACGGTTGACACAGCGAACAGGTACGGGCTTGTGGCGGCGTTTATATCAAAATACTTCGGCGGCGGCTATAACGGCGCGGGAAGTGCCGTCGAAAATCCACTGCCTACCGTAACGGCAACAGATCACAACGCTATTGCGGCGGTACATATAATGCAGATGAATAATCACTGTATAGGGCAAGCGGTGGACACGCCGATTAACACAATTACGTGCGGCGGCGGGCATTTCGCGGAGGTACAGGCGTTTCTTGTCAAATATTTTAACACGTCAACGGCACAAAGCGTAAATGAGCCACTCGGCACGATCACAACGAAAGACCGTTTCGGGCTTGTGACGGTGCAGGGCGAAAAATACGCCATAGTCGATATAGGGATGCGGATGTTGACGCCGCGCGAATTATATAACGCACAAGGTTTCCCGCCCGATTATGAGATTGAAACGGACTGCTACGGCAAAGCATATCCAAAAACAAAACAGGTTGCGCGGTGTGGTAACAGCGTACCCCCGCCGTTTGCGACGGCGATTGTACGGGCAAACGCGCCGGAATGGTGCGGTAAGGAAATACGGACAATGAAAGAATTTAACCGCATGATTGCGGTGTAGGAGGTAGAGGCATGAAAGTAAAGTTTGGCGATTTAAAGTTCAAAAACGGCGAAACGATAGCAACGTGTGCGCAACGCTGTCTTGCGGGTGGATGTAATAATTGCCCAATGTCCGAGCTGACAAAGGCACTGTTAAAACATCGCCGCGCACAACTAAACGAAGGATACCAATTTGATTATGAGAGAGAGTGCGCAAAAGCGGTTGTCGAGGAAATGGCGGACGTATATATTGTGCTGCTACAGATGATACAGCTTTTCGGCGAGCCGTCACTATTTGAAGAATATGTGCGCAATAAAATTCTGCGCCTTAGATTGCGGTTATTTGCGGACGGAACGGAGGCGGCGGAAAATGGCGAATAAAAAGTATGTGATTATGCAGCGGCAATCTCCCCACACGCGGAACACCGTATGTCCGACAGTTGCGGCAGACGATAACAGGGCAATAAAAGCATATCAAAAACGCGGCTATAAAATCATCGGACGTGTCAGCTGCAACGAGGGATTTATACCGGATTACGTGGTAACGGACGTACTGAAACAAGGGCTACTGAAACAAGGGCTTGCACCTGCGACATAACGAACGGTGAAAGAATGACGCAAAGAGGGTGATATAATTGGCACGACCACAGAAAAAGGGATTAGATTACTTTCCTTTCGATGTGGGGTTTTTCGACGATTGGAAAATCAAAGAGTTGCGGTGTGACCGCTCCACCTTGCCGTTATGCTACGGCGTGTACGGACGTATGAGCTTGTATTCAATCCCTTGCTCCTTAAGCGCCCTCTCAAACATTGTCGGCGTAGGTTTATCCGATGTCAGCCGCTTGGTAAACTCGGTTCCGTTGTCGGTTTGAAGGCTTTCAGCATATGTTCAAGAAATACAGCCGACGAGTAGCTGCTGTGCTCCTCGAAAGCCTCAACATAGCGATAGCGCGAATATTCATCAATGGCGGTGTATTGATAAAACTTCTTATCCTTAGCGTCGCCGACAAGGCAGGCTGCCGGAACAAACTTAACGTCTACCTGAACACGCTGACCGGGGAACAGCATTTTCTCGTAGGGCTTGGGTATATACTTTGGATTTTTCGGTTTGACCGCCATTTGACCATGTTTTATGAGTATGCGGTAAAGACCGGTTATCGAGCGTGTATATCCGCGTTTACGAAGTTTTACCCAGAATACGACCAGTCCATCGTGGGGATTGCGCCGCCGCATATCGAAGATAAGCTTCGACTCGGATGGCGTGTGCTGGTTGGGGTGGCTGTGCGGCTTGTGGGACTTATCTGCGAGGGATTGCAATGTCCCGTCATAGCGTTTTCGCCAGCGGTAGACGTACTGGCGGTTTACTTTATACCGGATTGCCGCCTTTGTTGCGCCATGTTTAAAAGAATATTCAATTAGTGCTTGCCTAAAGCGCATGGTTTGTGTTATACTATTCATATACGGATTCTCCTTGTGTTTGGATTGGTTTGCACAAATATCGTAACACAAAACGGAGTTTCCGTATATTTTTTTGTCGGTTTGTAACACATCTATTGTAAACCTACACAGTTTGTCCATTCCCATTTGCCATAAATGCTTGACAAACTATTAAATATATGTTAAAATTAGTACTGTGTATAAATTTGGAATTTATTAACAGGAATTTTAAGTTTTTAAAGAAAGCGTGAAAATTTATTTAAAAAAAAATATTGACAAAATACTAGAATTTATATATAATCTATTCTAATGCACTTAAGCGTTTCATATTAAGAAAGGAGTTATTTATAATGAAAGTATATACTGGGCAAATTGTTAGAGCAAAAAACTATAAAAAAGGATTATATAAAAATGAGAAACTGACAGTTTTGGAAGGAAGAAGGAAGGAAAAGAAAGACAATATAATTGAAGTAGAAACTTCTCGAAATATTATATTGTGGATACCGGCACAATATTTAAAAAAATATAGATGACACTACTTTAAGTAGGTAAATTTAAGTAAATAATGGAAAATATTTTATTAGGAATTATAAGTAGTATATTAGCAACATTCATTACTAACGCTATACATCAATACAAATATGAAAAAAAGATTATTGGAGATATAGAGAGAAACATAACAGATTATATAAAATATACAAATAAATTTAGTATTGTAGACCAACAATTACAATTTTCTTATGAAATGTTTTTTTCTAAAATAAATGGTCTGTTAGTTTCTTTATTTATCTTTAAGAACAAATCTGACAAAGCAATGTCAGAGTTATCTAGTATTCGAAAAACCATTTATAGCAAAGGAACAACAATTAATATTTTTTATATTAAAAGCAGATTAGAAAGAATTAGAGATGACATATTATAAATTAAAGTTGTGATTTAATGTTAATTATAAAAATTTAACTGTCATATAATAATTAATATAATATAGTGGCAGTTCCGATAGATGTGCCCTGTTTGTCCATGGACAGCTATAAGAGGTGACACACTTTTCTTGGTAACGTCTTCATAGCACACAAGTATGGAGAAAAAGATTGGGCTCTGCGGAAAAAGATATATAGGTAATAAACGACTGACTTCGACATGGCAAAAATCAAGGGTTTAAATTTCATTAAATGTGTCGATAACCATATATTGGCTTTTGCCGCAAGGCAGGGTACGGCTCTGCTGAAGAGCAACCGGAGCGGTCTTGCGGATTTTGCGCTGAAACGGGCGGCATGACGCTCGTTCTTTTTGTCTGTTTCAGAGAAAATAATGTGCTAAACTTCGGGGCAGAGCTCCGCTTACGCTGTTTTTTCCTCATGTATGATATCCAGCTGCCGAATCACTATGATATATTTATATCATACAAATCTTTTATCTGCTCCTGTATATCCCGTGTAGATATACCGTGAGAATACAGAGATAATATCTTATTCTCCAAGCCGTCTGCGTTACGTTGATAATTATCGATGATCTTAGGCTCATACTCGCCATTTCTGTCGCAGGGATCGGAAATCTCGACCACTCCGAAATCCGTGCGTTCATGCTTTTCATAGCCTAGATGTTCATCAAGCTCGCACTAAAGCACCTCGTTCAGAACATCCGCAAACATAGATTTAATGCTGTCCATGATATTTGCAGTATTTGTAAATTTCTCGCTTTTTACATTTCCATGACAACTTCTTTTGGTATTTTCATGTCGAAAAACCTCCTTGATAAAAATTATTTTTACCATAATTTTCACCAAAGAGGTCTTCTTTTATACCTTTTTACACATCTTTTTCCGCGGTGTCAGTCCATTGCCTGAGGGGCCTTTTGCAAAACTGTTGAAGACTACATCGTATGTTCAAAAACAATTCAACGAAAAAAATATGCAAATGAGTTTATTTTCCATATTTTTCAAAAATCACTCTCGTACTTGTGTCAATCAAAATTATTGGAACCAAATATTCATTCTTTTTCACCATCAAAAGTTTTGACTTCTAATTCCATAATAATGGCAGAATGATCTGTAAGACCATTTTTTCTCGTATCATGAATATACTTACATCCTGCTATGTTATCTCTTAAATCTGCTGAAACAAAAGCATAATCATATCTATAACCATCATTTGTTCTACCTACCCAACTATATTCTTGTTTATCAGGATTACAATACTTATATGCATCAATGTATCCTTCGTATATAATTTTATCATAAAAACTGTATTCCCATTCAAAAAAAGTAGAGTAATGCGGTATATGCTTTCTATCCAGAATATTAAAATCGCCCATAATTATCCTAGACACATCTCTAGGCTCTGTTATATACTTTTCAATACTATCAACAAAACTTTTTTTCCTCAGGATTTTTTCATTACTTCTATCCCTTGAGGGAACATATAACCCAACTACACTTATTTGCAAATTATCTAGAGAAATAATAGTTTCTAGTTGTCTAGAATAAAAAGCACTATCGTCTTTAAAAAGATTCATACTTTTTACAATTTTATGCTTACTTACTATCATTACTCCCAAGTCTCCTGTTTTAGATTTAGGGAAACTCACACTAAAATCTAACGAAGAATTCATAGAAAACAAATCATATCCATATTGCAAAAAAAAATCTTCTATATATGAACATCCTTGGCTATTCTTCGTTTCAGTTAAAATAAACACATCTTCCGGTCGTTTATCTAACCATTCACATTGCTTTCTCGCTCGATCTAATGATGGATTTCCAATATTCAAAGATAAAAAACTAATCTTCTTATCCATTTTGTTTCTTCCTTTCTACGTTAATAATAAATTTTTTAACATAATTTAGACTATTCCTCAAATCTAATTCTGTATTATTATAGAAAGTTACAACATTAAATCCTTTAGCCTTCAAAAACTCTGCCGCTTTTATGTACCTTTCTATTTCATCTCTTCTAGTCATTTTTTTCTCAAAACGAGTCAACTCATCTCGCTCAAGTAATCTACATTTCAATATTTCTTCCTCACCCAATAAAATTATACTCAAATCTGGAACCATAAAATTACAATTTAAACGCCAAATATCTTCTGTTTTCACTCCGTCATATTCCTGCAGTACTAAACTGGATTCTATATATCTATCACTAATTACAATCTTTCCTTTATCTAATTCAGGCTCTATGAAATTTTTAAGATGGTAACATCTATCTGCTGCTATCAAATATGCATATGTTTCTCCTTCCAAAAGATCTTCATTTTTCTTTACATAATTTCCAAAATTTGAATTTGAGGGTTCCCTTGTTAAAAATACCATATATTTTGATGAAAGCATTTCTTCCAATCTTTTTATAAATGTAGATTTCCCTACTCCATTAGGTCCTTCAACTGTAATAAAAATTCCCATAATAAACTCCTTTATTTATATGCCAACGGACACAAATCATGGTCTTTTTCTGCCAGTTTACTGCCACGTGATATCTTCGCCGCATAACATCCTTTTTTACATTTCTGATTTTCACACTTCCAGCATACCTCATTATACATTACTGGGAATTTATAGCCATTCAGACTTTTTTCCCAATCAAAATCTTTTATAAAAATATTGCCTAACATAAAATCCTTGGGATCATATAGACTGTTAGAATCTTTTGCAGCAAAAACCATATACGGACAAAAGGCAATATCTCCATTGGTAAAAATATACATTATTTTGCCTGCTACGCACTCACTTAAGGGCTTGTTCTCGCTATTGGGAAATCTAATATATACCATTTCCATATCAGTATCATTAAATTTCTTAGTTGCTTGTCTCAACTCGTTCATTTGGTGATTATTAAATGCCAAATTAACAGTTTTTTCTCCGCGGCCAAACTGCGATAATGGATTCATTAATACATATTTAGCATGACATTTTTTCGCAAACATACATAATTCTACATACTCTTGTACTGAAGAATAAACATTCGGAGTGACCAATACCCCGTTAAGCAATCCTTTCTTACCTAACAACTCAATATTGCTAATAATTTTATTATATAGTTCTGGATTTTGATTTCCCCTGAATTTTCCATGTGACGAAGAAGAAAAACCATCCAAACTTACATTAAAATGTAAATTTCCATAATTTTCAAAACGTTCTAAAAATTGTTCGGTAATTAATGTTGCATTAGTACATATACTGACCGCAATATTACTAGCAAGCATCAAATCTACTATATCTGATAATTTAGGATGTACAAATGGCTCGCCTCCAGTCAAAGTCACTTTTGCAATACTATTTTTTAAAAGTTGAGGAAGAATAATATCTTTTATTTTTTGGATATCCATTTCTTGCCCAATATTATTGGCTGATACAAAACAATGTTCACAGCACAAATTACATTTCTCTGTTATTTGTATTAGGCATTTCTTTTTCGGATATTCAGCAATCGTTCTAAAATAACACGCAGCACAGTATTCTTCATTATATATCTTCGTTCCGTTCATTTTTCCCTCCTTGACTTGAATATATTAAATTTCCCGCACTTATTAACTCTCTTATTTCTTCTTCATATATATAATATAATCCTTCTTTTACATCTTTTTTCTGATTACAAATAATACAAGGCAAATTTAAAGATAATTTATTATTTATTTTTTAGATACGGCTACAATTTTATTATCAAATTTATACAATGAATGGACCGGATTTCCATCAAAATAATATACTCTTACCAAGCTTTTTGCATTTACTTTTTCCCCCAGATTCATCCAATATTCAGTTGCTCTTCGTATAAAATTAACCATACTATCTTTTTCTTTTCCATAATGTACTTCAATACTATCACAGAATTTAGAATTTATCGACAACAATATAACTGTAATATCTAATTTTTTTAAACATTAATGTTTAATTATTTAAATATAATCTTGTCCATGTTTTCCCATATGTATGAACTATTGTCATTGTTTCCTTTATTAATTCTCTGTATGGTACATCGTCACTTCTTAGCATTGCATAATTAATGGTGAACGGAGGTTTGTATTCCATTTTTCGCTCCTTAAATATTGATTTGCATGATAGTATTATATCATAATCACAAAAATAAATCAATACTCAAGTGAAATAACACCGTATAGTTAAGTGACACAAATTGCTAAATAATTAATTCAAACAACATTGGTATATAGTTTCACCATAACTCCGAAAATGCTGCCTAAATACATAATCTCGCCTTTGTGGGTGTTTGGCCCACCACGTCGCACCGTGCGGCAGTTTTACGAATCCTTTGCTTAGGCAAAGGATTCTTTTTTATGCCGCACGGTGCTCCTTTTTCCTCGAAAATCGTCACTGTGCTGTGGCTGCTCGCTTATAAATGCGCTCGCTACGCCTTCGCTTGCTTTGGATTTTTGAGGAATTGGCGCGCCTACGGTGCGCTTGCGCCGACTTTTTATTTGCATAAAAGTAGGGGCGACCCTTGCGGTCGCCCGCGTGCGGTGGTGTGTTTGCCGGAATATGCGGCGGGCGGCTTGAATATCGATGCGCGGTGTGCTATAATTATAAAAAGCGCGGCGGATTGGACTTTTGCACGCCGATTACTCAAAACTCAATCAAAAAATGCGGAGGCTTTTATGAAAAATCAGTACTTTGGTGATATCGGAGATTATGGAAAATACGGACTGCTTCTGTTCTTGGCGGAACATGGAATTTCTGTTTCGGTCAATTGGTATCTCACGCCAAATGATGGCAGTTCAGACGGAAAATTTATCAAGTATCTTTCGGATGAAAGGTTTCGCAGGTTTTCTCCCGTGCTGTATGATGAACTTAAAAAGTATATTATTCAAGAAGGGCGTCGGGACATTCTTGTCATGAATGAAACAGATTTAATTCCGAATGCAAAGTACTATACCGTTCCCTTGCCCACCTTAGATAATGTGCCTTCTGCCGAACGGAGGCAGCTCCGTAAAGAATGGCACGAAAATGCACTCGCTTTTTGCACCGGATCGGATTTGGTATTTCTTGACCCCGATAATGGGATACAGCCCAAAGGACAGTTATATTCATCTAAAAATAATAAATATGTTTTTCTTGAAGAAGCGGCAGACTATTATAATGCCGGTCAAAATGTGGTGTACTACTGTCATAAGGGCAGACGAACGGATGCGCAATGGAGCGAATACAAAGGGCTGTTAAGAACACTAATACCGGATGTGGACTTGATAGGTCTGACCTTTCATCGCGGCACGCAGAGGAGCTACATCTTTGCTCTGCACAGCGGTTCCGCCGCGAATATAAAGCAATTATTAAGCGGGTTTTTAGCGTCGGAGTGGGGCGATAGGAAAATGTTTACACTTGAACCTATTTGATATCCGCAGAGGGACTATGAATTTACAGCGTACACACCGCAGTGAGGGCAACTTAAAAGAAAAAAAGCAATTTATTCTTTACTTGCGGAGGGTAAATGTGGTATAATAGCAAAGTAAAGTATTTTACACCTCAAAAATATATAAAAATTTTATCAATTAAAATGGGAGTGATTTATTATGAAAAAAATCGTATCGGCAATACTTTCGCTGGCAATGTTCGGAGCGGCTGCGGGAGCGTACAACTTCCCCGAGCCGGATTGGGGCGCGCTGCTAAACGAAAGAAAAGCTATGGTAACAGAAACGGATTTTGAGCTTTACGTTGAAGGCAGCGCGGACAGCGCGCCTTATTACGGCGCGAAATTTGAGCCTAAGTCGGGTGTGTATATCGGCATGACGGCAGACAGCGCAGAGTCGTATAAGCCGCTCAGTTCGTACCTTACATATATTCAGAACTTCGGTCAGCCCGATATAACTTATCCGGCTAACAACATGATTTCTTCCGACGATGTTGTAACCATGGTAGGCTGGACGGTTGATTCGCTTGACTATGTTGACTTTGATTCAATGCGCCAAACATTGGCAAAGCTTAACTCGTACAACAAACCCATGCTCGTAAGATTTGCAAACGAAATGAACTGCTCGGCACTCGGCGACGACCCCGACAGGTACGTGCAGGTATTCAGAGACGCCGCGAATTTAATTCACGAGTATCCGAATTTGGCTGTCGTATGGTCGCCGAACGACATGGGTTCTCTTGACAGACCGTTTGACTATTATTATCCCGGAGACGACTATGTCGATTGGGTGGGCGTAAGCTGCTACACGACCAAATATTTCCAGGGTAACGCTGATACAAGCGAAACCGACGCTACATATTTTATAACCGGCAAGTACGGCTGGCCCACAAATAAGCTCAAGCCGTTCTTGGATTTCCTGGCAAAGAACAATATCAATAAGCCCGTTATGATAAGCGAGGGCGGCGTTGCGAGAAGTGACGTCAACGGCGATAACTACGCGGGCTGGCACGAGCCGAGACTGAGAAATATGCTGTGGAATGTCGTTATGAAGTATCCGCAGGTTAAGATGATTAACTATTTTAACGTGGTCAGACCCGACGAATTCCAGAGTTACTGTATAGCGGACAGTGCCGAGTCGACACAGATTTTCAAAGAGGCGGCAAACAGCGGCGCGTATCTGCTTTCCGCAAACGCGTCACCGAAGTTTGTGTTTAAACCCGCAAACGAAGGCGGAACGCTTACCGCCGGCAGCGACGGCACAGTAAAGCTTTACACTCTCGCGTATTTACCCGACAAGCCCGATATTACGGTAAATTACAGAATTGACGGCGTGTGGGTTCATTCTGCAAACCGGATACCGTATATATTCAATTTGGATGTAAACAGTATTGCGGACGGCGCTCACACGTTGAGCATTGACACTGACGGCGCGTCCAAGGAATACACAATGTATAAAAGCGGTCAGATGATAAGTTTCGGACAGGAACCCGACCCCTCGGCGGCGCAGGCTCCGTCCGGAAATACCGATCCGACGCCGCAGCCCGCGCCTTCCGGCAATGCTCCGGCGGCGAAGGACGATACGGTTACCGTATTGTTGAACGGACAAGAACTGTCATTTAACGACCAGCCTCCCGTTATAATAGAGGGACGCACTCTCGTACCGCTGCGTGCGATTTTTGAGGCGATGAACGCGACCGTTGAATGGGATCAGAGCACCGCGACCGTTACGTCAACACGCGGCGGTGTTACGGTAAAAATGGCTATAGGCGATAACAAAATTTATAAAAACGGCACGCCGACCGAGCTGGATGTTCCGGCGCAAATCATAAACGACCGCACGATGGTTCCCGCACGTGCAGTTGCTGAGGCGTTTGGCGCACAAGTGGGCTGGAACGGCGACAGCCGAACGGTTACCATAAACGAATCGCCGGCGGAACAAACGGTGGCTGAAACAAACATGGCTACTACTGTCATGAACTAATAAAATTCAAAAATCCGTAAAGCAAATGCTTTACGGATTTTTTATTTGCTTATTGTATGGATAATAAAGAAATAACCGCCCTATATCGGTAAGGCGGTTATTTGGGTAGAATAATCTTTTCGGGTGTGCTTTTAATTTACTTTGAATATATCTGAATACTCGGGATGTTCGGCAACTAATACCCAAGTTAGGCTATTCCAAAAATAATTCTTATCTGCAGATATTTCCCCTACTTCTGTTCCGGTTTCTGTAGGTCTTGTATAATCATTTATTACTGCCCATTCACTAGACCAATGACCTTCACCTGTTAAAATATTTACTTGATACTGTGTATCACTTGTTTCTTTGCCTACTGAATCAGGTCCATATTTGCCTGTTATTAACCTACCATTAGCTTCCAAAGGAGCAGTGAATTTAGCATCACCTTGTCCTACCTCATCCATTAACCCTACATCTGGGGCAACTCCCTGTCCTTCACCAAGTACCCCATGTGGTCCAATAGCAAGCACTATCTCTGTACCATCTGCCTTGACAAATATATCCCCCTCTTTCGCGAGGCGATTATCGCGCGGCTGACCCTCGTATATCGTGATAGCACCGTCGGTATTTGCGGGTTCGGGTGGCGTGGCTTGTGTGCTGATAGTGATTGTATTATTTGTAAAGCCGACAGTAAATCCGCCCACTGCGTCGGCGATGTCGCGCAGTTTAAAGTATGTGCTGTCGTTTATGTTGTAGCCCTCTATGGACTTCTCAACGCCGTCAACCTTGATAGGGAACGGGTTCGCCGTAACGGCGTACTCAACCGCAAAGCCGGTCAGCGCGGAACATATAATGCCGCCGATAATAAAGCCTAAAGTAAATCTTTTCATGGAAATTCCCCCTTTTAGTGTATTATACATCACTCGGCAGGGAAAATCAAGGATGTGGTATTGCAATACACGGTATAATGTGATACAATTAAATGAGCCGAAAGGCTCGGGTATTGACAGCGAGCGGTAGGCGGTTGTTTCGGAAAGGTTCAATAATGAGTGAGATAACGATTGATTTAATCTTAATTTTGCTTATTGTATGGATAATCAAGAAATAACCGCCCTACTGCAATAGGACGGTTATTTGGGTAGAATTATCTTTTCTACGCTGATAATTCGATTTTATTAAAGTAGAAACAACCGTTTTGCCGCTCCTATCTTTACCTTGATTATATCACTAAAAAATATATATGTCAAGCACATCTTTATAGATGTGTTTTTATGTTTTTTGCGTAAATATGAGTGAAAACGCGGCGGCGGACGGACTGTATATATGAAAGCGCTTTTAATCGAAGGATAAGAGGGGGTAAATATGGACAGTGAGATGAGCGGAGAGGAAATAGCAAAGCTTTTGCACGACGAGCCGGAACGTGCGTTCGCGTTGCTCGTTGAAAAGTATGGCGGAATTGTTAAGACCGTCTGTGCGAATACTCTTTCGGGATTTTGCCGCGAGGATATAGAGGAAGCCGTCGCGGACAGCTTTATAGGTCTGTGGCGGTCTCGTGACAGGCTGGCGGGTGCGCAGTCGGTAAAGGGATATATTATCGGCATAGCGCGAAACAGCGCAATAGATAAATTGAAGGCGGCTAAAAAGGTCGCGCCGCCGGTCGTGATTGACGCGGATATTGACGCGGATATGACGGACGAGGTCGCGCGGCGCGAGAATATTGAAACAGTGCGCAGAACAATCGACCATATGCCGCCGTTTGAGCGCGAGGTGTTCGTGCGACGGTATTATCTCTACGAGCGCGTAAAGTCAATCGCGGAACATATGGGCTGCGATGAAAAGAAGGTCGAAAACATACTTTACCGCTACAAGGAAAAGCTGAAAGCCGAATTGATAAAGGGAGGCGTTAATCTATGAGTGGAATTGATGAGATTATGCAAAACATTGAAATCGACGACGACTGCTGCGAGCCGCTGACAAACGCGGAGCGTAACCGTATTCTTCATATGATAAGCAAAAAGACGGGTATTGCACCAAAGAAAAGGAAACGTCACGTTATGCGTACAATGCTTATCGCCGCGTGCGTTACCGCGCTGCTTGCCGTTACGACCGCACTCGCGGCGTACTATCTGGAGCTTGAAAAGCCGCTCGGCGATATGCTGGGCGTTACCGAGGAAAACTTCGGAGAGATAGAAAACGCGGTAGATACGCCCGTATGCTCCGTTACCGATAACGGCGTTACAGTGAACGTGCTGCAAACGCTCGCCGACGCGCGGACGGTTTACGCAGTGTTTGAGGTGGTCGCGCCGGAGGGGACGGAGCTGCAGCAGTGGTACGAGTTTGAAAGGTATCATTTTGAACCGTCGGACAGTTGGACTCACCCGGAAAAATACAGCTCGTTTTCAATGGACGTATCGGTGGTTGAGGCAGACGGCAACAGAATGAAGTGCATAGCGACGGCGGAAGGCTTTGCGTCGGAACTGCCCGACTGCGAATGGTCGCTGACGCTTGAAAACATAAGCGAACATGTAAGCTACGAGCCTGAGCATGAATGGAACAATATTATTGAGGGCAAGTGGCAGCTTACGTGGAACTACAGCAGCGAGAAAAATCCCGATATGCGTGAGCTTGGCGTCAACATTCCGATGGAATGTGAGGAGCGCGATTTAGCCGTTACCGACATAACGCTGTCGCCGCTGTCGGCACAGTTTGTTGTACGGTGTGAGCTGACGGAGGAGGAGACGGCAAACATCAGGGAGAACGATCGGGCGAACCTTGATATATTCAGCGGCATAGAACCTTATATATCCGCAGCGAATTTGTCCGTAAAAATGAAGGACGGCACGGTAATAGACTGGCAGAACGCGAAACCGTTCCGCACGGGCGGTTTTCCTGAGGGAGAAAACTGCATGATATCATGGTATTACATGCGCTTTAACAACATAGTCGATACGGACGATATCGAGGGCGTTATCGTAAACGGCAGGGAAATAAAAATTGAAGATTTGCTCTGATGTAAAGCTCCCGCGTGGTGCGGGAGCTTTTTTGTGTGCGCGAATATAATAAACAAAAGGGTAAAAGGAGTTGTTTATTATGAAATTTTCCGATAAGGATCTACGCGCGGCGACGCAGGTCGCGTATATGGATTTTAACGAACTTGACGTTATGCTCCACCGCGATTGGACTATAGCCGAGCATTTGGAGCATAACAAAAGTCTCGGTGAATACTGGCAAAAGCACGACCCCGAATTGTACGATGAAATCGTAAACGGCGCGTACAAAATGTGGAAAGTAATAAATTACAGAAACCGCAACAGGCGCACGGGTTTTGTCGCGTGCTGTATCGACACGGGCGGCGGCGACGCGATAATTGCGTTCCGCGGCAGCGAAAGCTTTGACTCGCGGCAGATACTTAACGACTGGATTTTGTCCGACGCGGCTCTCATAAATTCCACGCAGACGCCGCAGCAGCGCGAAAGCGAGAGGTATGTTAGGTACATAAACGATAAATTCGGCAGTAAATTCAATTCGTTTTCACTTGCCGGACATTCGCTCGGCGGCAACCTCGCCGAACACGCCGCCATAACCGCGCCCGACGATTTTTATATGAAGATTGACCGCGTGTTAAATCTGGACGGTCCGGGTTACAGCGACGAGTACATAGAGGCGCACAGGAGCGATATTAAAAGAAAGGCGGGTAAAATCGACCATTACCAGTACAGTTGGGTGGGGGCGATATTAAATCCGCTGCCCGGCACGAATTACCGCAATATGCGCGCAAGCGGCGCGGGCGGTCAGGTGATGAAACACGACACGAAATACATCATATACGACGACAGCGGGAACATGGTTAAAAGCGCGCCCGACAAACTGTCGGTGTACACTCGCGGCTTTACGAACGCGGTTGACAACGGCATATAATAACAACGCAAAAATGACGCGGGTCTGTACCGCGTCATTTTTCAAAATTAAATTTTACCTATTTCCGTGTCAGAGCAGATTATAAAGTCTTACAATCGTGGCGATTGCCTGCTCGACGGTGTACGTTCCCTGCGGCGCGAATTCCGTCGCGGACACGCCTGTCATCACGCGGTTCTCGTTTACCCATGTGACGTATACCCTCGCCCAGTCGGAAACGCTCCACGCATCCTCGTACGGGAGCGAGGTGGTCGTTTCTATCGTCCAGTATTTTCCCGCCGCTTTGGTGAGCAGCGTCGCCGCCTGCTCGCGCGTTATAATGCCGTGCGGGTCGAAATGCGTGCTGTCCTTGCCGTTTACTATTCCCAGCGCGTACAGGATGTTTACCGAGTTGTCAACGCCGTCACAGTCCTCAAAGTAATTGCGCAGGTACGCGCCGCCGTTGTCGGACATGTACGATTCGAGCGACTTGTAATTTTCCTTTACGGCAATGAAATTGCCGAGCAGCTTACAGAACTGCTCGCGCGTTATATTGTCGCCGTAGCTTGCCGTGAACTCATACGGCAGTAAATTTTTCGCCGCCGCCTCTGTGACAAACGTTCTCGACCACGGAGCCTCCGGCATTTTTAGAAAGTCGCGCTCCGTGTTTCTGTAAAACGTCTCGCCGCTTGCCTTTGCCGTGTCGTCCCAGTACATGCTGTCGAGGTACAACAGCTTTTCCGTATCATAATCGCTCAGCTTATAGCACACGTAGTTGCCGCTGCCGAAAAGACCGATTTCAATACCCGAATTTATGCAGTATGTTTTTGTGCCGTCGTTTGAGTATATGTTTACGGCTATGCCGCGGAACGGCGTCGGGTTTGTCGTCCTGTGTACCGTGAGGTCTTTAACGGTGTCGTAAAACGTATCTATCGAATTTCTGTCCAACGACGTATAGTTACCGTTCGCAATGTCGGATACCGCTATATTCGTTATATCCGACGCGTTAAAAATCTC
The DNA here is from genome assembly GCA_947623955.1 of uncultured Clostridia bacterium. Taxonomy (GTDB): domain Bacteria; phylum Bacillota; class Clostridia; order UBA1381; family UBA1381; genus Hominilimicola. The sequence goes on from CANQIP010000001.1 coordinate 268,020, forward strand.
GAGAGCGTCGGAAAACGACATGCTTTCGGGCAGGTTTACGACATTGTACGCGTGCACCGTAACGGACGCGGATAACATTATTGCCGCAGCCGCGAATACTTTAAGTAATTTTTTCACATTTACACCTTCTTTAATCGAATACGCAGTACTTCGCCATATACTCTTCCATTTTCGGGAGCATATCGGCGTAGCCGCCGTTTTCTTTTAAATATTCATATATATCCTTAACGGTGATGATAGCGTGGATGTTAATGCCGAAGTCCTCCATTATTTCCATAATAGTGGTTTTTGCGGGGTTTTGTCCGACCTCGCAGCGGTTTACCGAGATAAACATGTCGTTTACCGTGACGTTCGCCGCGCCCTTTAAAATCGGCATCGTCTCGCGCACGGCTGTGCCGGCGGTGATAACGTCCTCGATAATTATAACCCTGTCTCCGTCCTTCGGCTTGTAGCCCACAAGCGAGCCGCCCTCGCCGTGATCCTTCTCCTCCTTGCGGTTGAAGAAGTACGGCTTGTCTATCGCGTACTCGTTGTAAAGCGCGGACGCCGCAGCCGTCGCCAGCGGAATACCCTTGTACGCCGGTCCGAACATCGCGTCGAACGCGTCGCCGCAGCTTTCCTTAATGAGCGACGCATAAAATTTGCCGAGCGTCGCGATTTGTCCGCCGGTTTTGAAGTTTCCGGTGTTTACGAAATACGGCGTGTTTCTGCCGCTTTTTGTTACGAAGTCGCCGAACCGCAGAACCTCCGACTTCATCATAAATTCGATAAATTCTTTCTTTTCCTCTTTGAGCATTTTCTTCTCCTTTCTCAGTCGCGAAAATACATATTTTTTATCTTTTTCAGCACCTTTTTTTCGAGCCTGCTTATCTGCATCTGCGACACGTCCATAATATCCGCGATTTCCTTTTGACTTTTTTCATCGTAGTAGCGCAGCTTTACAAACAGCCGTTCGTCCTCGGTGAGAGAGTCCATGCACGATCTGATAAAATCCCTGTCCTCTATCATGAGGTAGTGTTTGTCGTCCACGCCCAAGACGCTTGAAAGAGCCGCCTCGCCGTCGGCATAAGCCTCGTATTCGAGCGATTTTATAAACGACATATCGCCCACCTCGTACAGCGAGTTGAGTGTCTTTTCGGGTATGTTCAGTATCCTTGCCATTTCAGCGTGTGAAATATCCGCTGACAAACGGCGTATCTTTTCAGCCTTGTAGAACACCTCGTAAAGCTTGCGGGGTATGCGTATAAAGTTACCCTTGTCGCGGAAATAGCGGCGTATTTCGCCCAGTACCGTCGGTGTGGCGAACGTCGCGAACTTTACGCCCTTGTCGGGGTCAAATCGCTCCACCGCGTACAGAATACCGAGACAAGCCACCTGATATATGTCGTCGTATTCCACGCCGCGGTTTATGAACTTGCGCGACAGTATTTCGGCAATATATATGTATGCCTCCACGAGCGAGTCGCGCAGCTTGGGGTCGCGTGTTTGTCTGTACCTCGAAAACAGCTCGTATTCACTTGTCAGTACTTCGGGTTTGACCAAAGCCACGTTTCTCACCTTCCTGTCCGACGCCCTACCGTATAAGCTCCCGCGCCATATTTACGGCAGCGTCGTACGCCTTATCGTTCTTTGCCCCGCCGCGCGTGTTCTGCCGTACAAGCAGGTACAGCTTGTCGCATTTTATACCCTTTTCTTTAAGGTACGTGCTGTCTTTAAGGCTTACGGCAAAGCCGATGTTGTCGGGCGCATGGCGCAGCACTTCCGCGCCGGACGTGTCGATAATGTTCTCTATATTTTCAAACGCGGTGAGCGTATCCTTGCGCTCCGCGTACCGCTGCGCAAGCGTTTCATCCATTAAATAAATAAATGTGCAGTCGTCCATAAGAGTAATATCGAACTTCTGCTGGAGCGCCATATCGAAATCCTCGTTGCCGTCTATGTTTGTAAATTCAATCGGTACTGTATGCGTGAGCGTTTCGCCACTCTCATCGGCGTCGACCGCATAATTCTGCGCCGTTTCGTCGAGTACGCTTTTGCTTGTCTCGTCGAGGTGCATATAGCCGCCGTATACGACAACGAAATCGTATTCCTTACGCGTCGCGCACTGAACGATCGTAACGACTGTTATGAGTATAGCCGCGGCGGTAATGATAACGTGCCACTTGTAATATTCCCAAAAATATTCCCACCATGCCCGCGTGAACCGCGGCGGCACCGTGCCGTATTTCTCCGCCATGAAAAAACCTCCTTCCGTACATGCGCCAATTCGGCATATAACAGATATATGCAGTATATCACATATTACGAAAAATTTCAAGGTATATTGATTTTTTGCCTTATTTCCGCAAAAAAGAGCGTATCATGTGATACGCTCTTTATAATCGCTCTTTGATTATGCGGTTATTACTTCATTAAATCCCAGAGCATTGAAAGCATTGTAGCCGACTGCGCTCTTGTTGCGGTAGCCTTCGGCTGGAATGTAAGACCCGCGTCTGTGTCGATACCGTTGATGATACCGAGCGCAACAGCGTTCTTAATATCCGCCGCAGCCCATGCGGCTATGTCGCCATCGTCTATGAATGCGTTCTGTGCGGCGGGTTCGGCGTTAATGCCCTTGTAAGCCGCAGCCTTCGCAACCATCGACGCCATTTCTTCTCTCGTGATGTTTACATCGAACTGGTCAACCGTGAACGGAATGTCCTCAGCGATGAGGTTCGCGTTCTGCGCAGCCTTTACGTAAGGCATTGCCCAGTGCTCGCTTGCGAGCGATGTGTCAACATCGAGCTTGAGAGCGTTTACGATAAGAGTTGCGAACTGACCCTTTGTTACCGTACCGTCGGGCTGGAATGTTCCGTCGCCCATACCGTTGATAACGCCTACGCCGTTCATCTTAAGGATGAAGTCCTTAGCCCAGTGACCGCTGATATCCGAGAATACCTCGCCTGTCGACGGATTAGCCGGAGCCGTACCGCCCTCGGGGAGCTTTGACTCGTCAAACTTAGCCGGTGTATACTTGTTGTTTACAAGACTTACGTTAGCAGCGGGCTGAGTTGTGTATGTTGAACCCGCAATCTTGTCGTTCATGTACCAGCTGATGTGAGGCGGCTGGTTGTAGCAGTTCGAGTTACATGCCGACGAGTTTCTGTAAATGTCGTCGTGTGCAAGCGTGTAGAAGTTGTACTCGGTCGGATACGGCGTCTCGAATATTCTCAGGGAGTACTGATATACGGTCTTCTTCATCTCAACCTCAACATCAGCGTCATAGTCGCCCTTAATTGTCATCTTTTCCGTTTCCGTATTCTCGCCTATAATAGCATAGGAAACAACTTCCTCTCTCCAGTCGCCGAGAAGGTCAGCCTGAAGGTTTACATTACCCTTCGTGCTGTTGATGGAGTGCGAACCTTCGCCCGCGAAGATTTCGTCAAACTTCTTTGTATCGTCGTTCCACTTTGTTATCGTAATTGCCTGACCTGCGCCCTTGTGATCCTGAAGTTCATCCTGGAGGTCGCCGTCCCAGTAAATTCTGCCGTTCATGGATGCGCCGAGGTCGGGAAGTTCGTTACCCTTGTCATCCCAGTAACCCGATGAACCTGCGCCCCAAGCTACATAGTAGGAGTCGCCGTAACCGATATTACCGATCATACCACGACCGGTATCCTTAACGCCGTTGTGCATCTGATAGAATTCACCTGTCTTAGCGTTCTGAACCGTAAGACCCCACTGGTGACGGTCTTCCGGAGCGCCGCCCGATGCAGCGCCACTGGAGTTCTTGAAGATTGTATTTGATGTGATAAACGGTGAGAGCTGCGAGCTGTTGAGAGCGAATACTTCGCTGTCAGCGCCGTAGTCCTCGTAAACCTTAAGGAATTCAAGACCTTCCTTTGTCGGGTCGAAGTCACCGAGGTGCATCGCGTCGCCGTGCTCCTGATATGTGCACCAGAGAACCTTACCGTCGTCGTCCCATGTCAGAGCACCGTAAAGGATTTCGTCCTTACCGTCGCCGTCAACGTCGCCCGCCTCAATCTGGTGGTTACCCTGACCTATATAGCCGTTGTACTGGCTGTCAGCCGTATCGAACGACCATACGAGTGAGAGCTTGCCGTTCTTGAAGTTGTAAGCCGCGCAAGCAGTACGTCCGTTCGGTGTGGAGATGTTCTTACCGAAATAATAACCTCTCGCGAATACTGCCGAAGGAGTCTTGCCGTCGAGGTACGCGATCGTACCGTTATAACGCTCCGAGCGGTTACCGAAGTCATCACCGAAACTGTAGCAGGTTGTCATTGTGCCTACCTGGTTGTTCGGGAAGTAATCAACCGTGTCGAGAGCCGCGCCGGTTTCACCGTCAAAGCATGTTACATAAAGGGGACCCTGGAGGTTCTTACCTGCATTCATTGCAGCCCAGCTTTCTTCATATGTCGTACCCTTCGACGCGTCGCCTATCATCTTGCCCGTGCCGTCGATTGTACCGTCGGCTGTTCTTACGATAACTTCAGCCGCGCCGTCGCCGTCAAAGTCGGCAATGTTAAGCATTGTGTCATGCTGACCCGCGCGGATATTAAAGCCCATGTCAACTCTCCACATAAACGTACCGTCGAGCTTGTAAGCGTCCATATACACGTTACCGGTTCTACCCGTTGAAGCAGCGTCCTTCGCGTCCGACGGGTTCCAGAGCATTACGATCTCGTACTGACCGTCGCCGTCAAGGTCGCCGTAGGACGAGTCGCCCGGTGCGTAAGCGCCTACGTAAACGCCGTTTCTGTCCATCTGTACAACGTCGCTTTCGGGCGTGTCATGCAGAGGAATGTCGAGATAACCGTTTGCCCATACGGGAACGGACGCAGACATTTCGCCGTTGCATACTACAGTGTACATATCGTTTACGGTACCCTGCTTATCAACAAAGTTCGTTACCGCGCCTTCGTTAATCTTTTCCTTATTTCTATACAGTGTGAATGTTGTGTCAGCCGGCTCCGTGGCAAGTCTTCTCCATGACACGAGCACGCCGTCACTGATTTTTGTGGCAACAACGCCGCGGTCGAGCTTTTCCATATTTCTCGTCGACGCCGATCCCGCAAATGCTCCCGCGCTTGTCGGCATTGCAAGACCTACAGCCGCAATCTGCGCAAGAACCAGGGTAAAAATACCCAATTTCTTTAAGTTTTTGAACATTTCGCAGTCCTCCCTCTGATATTTTACGTATCACATTTTGTATACTCTGCTTTAGAGCATAGTGATTATTGTATTCATAATACCATATTTTGAACAAATTTTAAAGTGGTTTTTATAATTTTTATGTGTAATTTACAGTGTTTTTTGTTTAAAATGCGAACGACGCTTTTGACCCCGTTTGTTCGCACATTTAACCCCTTTTAATTTGAAAAGTATTTATAAATTAAAACTGTAATTTTTGTTAAAAATTTATCAAATGGCTTACCTATGCCGTTTTTCGGCGATTTTTTCCCGATTTTCAGAAACTTCCGATAATACGACTTATAC
>CANQIP010000002.1 GCA_947623955.1 uncultured Clostridia bacterium
TAAGCAGATTTATCATATTACAAATATTTTACACTAATTTGCACAAAAAATATATACAAAAAGCCGATATAAATGTTCAAAAAAACGTAATGACCCCCTCATGCGAGAAGGTCATTATGTATTGCTAATGTATGGTTTCAACCGAGATTGAAAGCCGTTTTTCAAGCATGTTGAACAGAAGGGTGAGAATAAGCGTAATCAGAAGATACACTATCGCCGCTATTATAAGCGCGTCCACTCTCATCGTTTTGTTCATATTTTGTTTCGCAGCCGTCATAAGGTCCACGAGCGAGATTGAGTACGCGAGCGCGGTGTCCTTTACGAGGACGATCGTTTCGTTCGCGATGGGCGGTATTACCGTCCTTATCATCTGCGGCACTACAATGTACACCATTGTTTGTATGCCGCCGAGTCCCAACGCCTTCGACGCCTCGTACTGCCCCTTGTTCACGCCGATTATACCGCCGCGGAATATCTCCGCGAAGTATGCCGCGTAGTTAAGCGTGAACGCGACGAGCGCGGCTGTGAACGCGTCCGGCACTATGCAGAACGCACCCTGCGCCGCGGCGCTTTCGCGCACCGCTATGTGCAGAAATTGCAGCACCGGCACGACGGACGCGGGCAGCTGTATAAACGGCAGTCCGAAGTAGAAGAAGAAAAGCTGCAGCATCAGCGGCGTACCGCGGAACACCCAGAGATACATACTTATGAGGTACCTCACGGGCGCCTTTGCTATCTTTGCAATTCCTCTGTCCGCCGGCTTTACCGACACACCCTCTCTTATGAGCGAAACTATAAGTCCCAGCGGTAGCGACAGCGCAAGCGTCCATACGAACAGCTTGAGCGTGATGATAAAGCCCCTGCCGAGCGTCGGCAAAAGCGACTCTATGTATGCCGCAAAGCCGGAGACGGCTGATATAAACGCGGTCATTTTACTTTATAAGATCCTCGCCGAACCACTTCTTTGATATTTCGGAAGTAATGCCCTCCGCCTTACATTCGTCGAGAGCCTTGTTTATCGCTTCCATAAACGAGTAGTCGCCGAGTCTGCCGCCTACGCCGTAATCCTCCTCGTCAAAGCCCTCGTCGAGAACCTTGAACTGGTCGGACATTCCGTGCTGTTCGAGGTAATATCTTACAAACACCTCGTCTATAACGGCAGCGTCGGCTCTGCCCGCCTGTACTTCCATAAGCACGAGCGAGTTTTCGTCGAAACGTACAAGATTGTCCTCGCCGATTGTAGCGAATGTAGCCTCGTCCTTTTTAAGAGCCTCTTCCGAAGTCGAACCGCCCTGGAGCGCAACCTTCTTGCCTGCGAGGTCAGCCTTTGTCGCTATATCGGAGTCTGCTCTTACGATGATTGACTGCTTTGTCGAGAGGTACGGGTTCGAGAAAAGAACCTCGGTGCGTCTCTCGTCGCTTATCGAGAAACCGTTCCAGATTACGTCGATTGAACCCGAGGAAAGCTCCAAATTCTTTGAATCCCAGTTGATAGGCTGTACTTTAAGCTCTACGCCCATCTTTTCTGCAACGGCGTTCGCAAGGTCAATGTCGAAACCGACAATCTCATTGTTGTCGTCTCTAAAGCCCATAGGCGCGAAATCCGCGTCAAGACCGAGCGTGAAATAACCCTGCTCCTGTATCTTTTGGAGCGAATCGTCGGTAACCGCCGTGTCCGAGTTGTCGCTGCCGGTATTCTGATTTCCGCAGCCCGCGAGCAGCGATACGCTCAAAACCGCCGCAAGTCCTATTGATAAAATCTTTTTGTTCATGTGTTTTGTCTCCTTTTTTTTAAATTACTCAACTATTATACTTCATTCTGTTAAATTAGTAAAGTGTTTTTTTCAATTTTATGAAAATTTGTTTCCAAAACACAAAAAAAGACGCCGAAACGTCTTTTTTTGTTATGTTATTCTCAAATTACCCTTTTACCGCCTATAAATCTCGACTGATAGTAGGATGAGTCGATTGACGTGTACTTAACGACGTCGCCGGTATGGGGAGCGTGGATCATCATGCCGTCGCCCACATACATACCTACGTGCGACGCATAGTCGCCGCTGCCGAAGAACACGAGGTCGCCCGGTTCAAGCTGGTTTCTCGACACGTATGTACCCGGTCCGTGAAGTTGGTCGTCGGCAACTCTCGGTATCGAAATACCGTTCAGATTACATACATACTGTACAAAACCCGAGCAGTCAAAGCCCGAAGGACTTGTACCGCCCCATACGTAGGGTACGCCGAGATAATCGTCCGCCGTGTCGATCATATCGCCCGCTATCGGATTTTCGGCTATGTACTCATCGTTTGCCATCGGAGCCTTTGACTTGTATCTGAAGTCCACGGGGAGGCTGTAAACCTCGCTGCCGTCCGAAAGCACCGCGCCTACCGTTATCGAGTAATCTCTGTCAACTATAAGCGACGCGCCTTCTATTACAACGCTGTTCTCGTCATATACGTCCGAAAGAAGTACCGAATCGGCGTCCGCGTCTTTAATAATTACGTGATACGCCCACGCGCTGTCTATCGGCGTCCACGCTACCGAGAAGTCGCCCTCCTCGATTTCCGCGCCGTCCTCGGGCAGCGTTATTTCGGGAAGGTCGAGCGTGTAATCGGTGTCGCTGAACTTATTGTACAAACGGTTGATACTCGATATTGCCTGTTCTCTTGTCGTCGAACCGAGGGGCGCGAAATTCTCGCCGTCAACTCCGTTCATCAACGAGTAGTTTATCATTGTAATGACCGAAGGCTTAGCCCAAGGACTAACCTCGTCCGAGTCGGCAAACGCGTCGATTACGTACGCATCCTCATATCCGTCCGAAAGGTTGAAGGAAACTTCACTCGCCGTAAGCGTGCTTACGAGCATGGTCGCCATTTCCTCTCTTCTTACCAATCTGTCGGGAGTAAACGTTCCGTCGCCCGTGCCGGAAACGATGCCGTAGGCGTAAGCCTGCGATACCGCTACCGAGTCGGTATCGGTAAACGGTGATACCGGCGGTTCAACCATATCTTCTCCCGTAAGCTTTTCGTAAAGATTTACAGCAAGCTCGCAAAATTCTTCACGCGTTATACTGTCATGAAGATTGTTCGATACAACCGAGTATGATACGAGGCCCGCCTCGTTAGCCTGCTGGTAATCGGATATGGCCCAGCCGCTTAAATCAGCCGCCAGAGCCGACGTGCCAAGCACTGCTGACAAAGAGACAACAGGTAAGATAATCTTTTTCGTAATACTATTCAAGATAAAATCTCTCCTTTACAATCCTATAGATGTTTTCCGCAGTTCGCATTGTGTTTGGTTATCCGTGTATTTTTCCATAGCGTTTTCCTTGACGCTGACTGTATTGTAACACTTAAAAAAAACGCTGTCAAGCCTTTTTGACTTAAAAATGTTAAGAATCTTAAAATTTTCGTATTATTTTTGTCATTTGAGTGTAATTTATCTGAAATATTAGCGTAATTTTACTGAAATATTACGATATTTTGTTTACCGATTTTACATTTTTTTACAGTTCTTGTTTACATAAAAAAGTTAACGTCCACAAAATCTTGACAAATTTTTTGAAAAAACTCAACATATTGGAAAATTTATGGTGAAATCGGCAAAAGATATTACAAATTTATTACATTTTTTTAAGAAGTTGTGAAGGAAATGCTACGATTGGCTGTACAATGCGACTTTTGAGAGATATTTCTGAAAAATTTTTTCAAAAATATATTGACGCGTATTTAAAAGCTCCGCCGCGAAATTCGCCGGCGGAGCATATAAATCGGTATTACGGTAGCGGTATGCCGAGTTTTTGCAAAAGCTCGTTTGCACGCCGAACCTGCTTTTTTCGGTATTCGTCAACCGCGTGGGTGTCCGAACCCACCGATACGGGTATACCGCTTTCCTTGACGGCGCGCTGCTTTTTCTCGTTCGTAAGGAAATCATAATAATATATGTAGTTTCCCGACGTGTTAAGCTCCCAGAATATGTCGTTGTCGCGCAGCACCTTTAATATATCCGCGCCGTAACGCTCGCCAAGCTTAAATATATCGGTGTGCGCCAGCCCGACCTTGCACTTAAACAGCCTGCGCCACTCCAGAAACTCGTAAAAATCCATGGCGCGCTCGTCGTCGAGGCTTTCAAACAGCACATAGTCAAACACAGCCGTCGCGCCCGGCAGACTTTCGGGAGGCGCGGGACGCGTTCCTATTTCGAGACCGCACAGCACGCGTATCTTATCGGCGTACTTTAATTGACAATGACGTATATGACTGTAATATGTCGGTAGGTTTTCGCCTATCGAGAACTGGTGGTCGGTAATTCCGATAACGTCCACGCCGCAGTTTATCGCGTTTTCGATTATTTCCTCCGGCGTGTTCGAGCCGTCGTAGCTGAAAACCGTGTGATTGTGCAGGTCAACCGTGTACATCGAAATCCCTCCCTTTCGTCTTAATCAAAAATCACGTCACAATACATTGAACATTGCCAGAACGCCCAGGCATATCGGCACAAGCATTGCGGCGGCTACCACAATACAAATAATTCTCAACGTTTTTTTACTGAACATACGGCGCCGCCCCCTATCTGTCAATCATATTTTTAATAATCGTCGCCGCCTGCGCACGCGTCGCGGTACTGTGCGGTCCGAACGTGCCGTCGCCCATACCCGTGACCAAGCCGTTCGCGTAAGCATGCTGTACCGCTTTCACAGCCCAGGTCGAGATTGACGGCGTATCCGTAAATTCAAGATCCTCCGGAGTGGGCAGAACGTCGAGAGCGCCCTCGCCGAGACCGTACTGATACGCGGCCTGCGCGACATACGCCATTTCCTCGCGCGTTATTGCCTTTTCCGCGTCAAACGTACCGCCGTACACAGCTTTTGAACCGTCCTCGCCCGTGACGACCTCGACCGAATAATCCTCAATCATCGCCTCGGGTATAAGACCTCGGTCAAGCGCGCTCTGCACCGTGTCGGCGTACCATGCCGACTCTTTAATGTTCAGGCACTCGCCCTCGCGGTACGGTACCGTGTCTATACCCGCCGCACCGAACGCCATTCTGTAAAATTCCGCGCGCGTAACCGTGCCGTCGGGGTTGAACTTATCGGCTGAAACACCGCTGACAATACCCTTGTCCGCAAGCTCGTCTATGATGCTCTCCGCCCAGTGACCGCGCGTGTCGGTAAAGCCTGCAGCCATAACGGTCGTAACGCTTACCGCCGCCGCGAGCGCCGACGCGGTTATTATTCTTCTTATATTCATATTACTTCTCCTACTTTAAAATTTCCGCAAGTTTTGCCGCGACCGTCACAGCCTGAGCGCGTGTGAGCGTGTCCTTCGGTCTGAACGTACCGTCGCCCATACCCTTTACAAGTCCGTACTCGACAGCCGCCTCGATCGTGTTCGCGTATTCGGCGAGTATATCGCCGTCGGTAAAGCTTGCCGTCTCACCGCCCGCCGTTTCTAGCACAATCGTTCTAGCCGCGTTCTTTGACGCGTATGACAGACAATTCATCGCTATGACAGCCATTTCCTCACGCGTAATAGCCTTGTTTCCGTCAAATTTACCGCCCGTGTAATCGTACACATCGGCTGTAACTGCGTCCTTGTCGTCCGTCGCCTCGGCGAGCGTCTTTGTAACGGTCTCGACGTCCGTCAGTCCGACCATTTGCGCGGGAATAATTCCCTTATCAGCTGCGCCCTGAACGTAGTAGCAGAACCAATCGTCCTGTTTCGCGTCGAGGCACTCGCCCTCGCGGTATGCGTGACCGACGATACCCGCTGCGTCCATAGCCATCTTCAAAAATTCCGCACGCGTAACCTTACCGTCGGGGTTAAACTTACCCGTGCCGTCACCCTCGACAAGTCCGTCGTTATACGCCGCCGTCACATACTCCTCTGCCCAGTGACCCGAAATATCGGTAAACGTTTCGTCCGCTTTCAGATATTCCGCAAGCTCCGGCACACATTCTGGAATCATTTCCGCGACAAGGTGCGCCACTATCTTCGCGCCCTTAGCCTTCAAATGCGTATGGTCATCCGTTCCCGTCGGGTACGCCTTACTTTCAAGCGGCTCGCAGATGAAGTAGCCCGACAGCACGTCGTCCTTGTCCATACCGTTCCAAATATCGGTCATAACCCTGTTTATGTCGATAAATTTGCAGCCGAGTTCCTTCGCCAAATCTCTCGTCGGGTCGGCGTAGTCCTGACGCGACTCCATGAAGTTACCCTTCTCGTCGTCCCACCACGACGCTGCCGACGCTGTCATAAGCACCGGCGTGCCGCCGCGCTTTTCAACCTCGCCGATGTATTTTTCGGTTATAAGCTTTTTATAGTCCTCAACGCTTATGTAACGCTCCGGCTTGTTCACGTCGCCGTCGTTAATGCCGAACTGAATAAACACATAGTCGCCCGGGTGCATCTCGGTAAGGATTTTATCGAGCCTGCCGTCGTTGTTGTAGCTTTTCGCACTTCTGCCCGCCATCGAACGGTTCTCTATTTTAACCTCGTCGGTGAAAAAGTCCGCGAACATCTGACCCCAGCCCGTCTGGGGATAATTCTTTGTATAGTCGTACGTCTGAGCCGTCGAGTCGCCCGCCAAATATATGGTGGGCTTTTCAGCCGGTTCTTCACGAGATTCAAGCTGCTCTATCTTTATTTCCGTCACATTCGGCGCGTCGCCGATTACCTGAACGGTTATTTTACCGTCCTTCGGCACAACGGGCTGCTCGTCCTCCTGCGTCTTGCCCGCCTCCAGCGTGTACGCGCGGACGCGCTCGCCGCCGTTTATGTAAATATTCGCCTTCGTTTCCTTGCTGCCGCCGGTTTTGACCGTGACCTTGTAATCGCCGTCCGGCACTTCAACCTCTTTTACAACGCCGTCGTCCTTGTCGGCTTTAACCTTCGTCATATCGAACGTTTCGCTGTACAGTTCAGACTTTTCAGCCGATACGCACGGCATCGCAAACGCTCCCGCAAGCGACGCGGCGACAATTACGGATAATAATTTTTTCAGTTTCATTGTTCTCTGCTCCTTTATACATTTGTATACATACAGTAATTATATAATATATGACGTAATATTTCAATAGTTAATTTTACCGACACAAAAAAACTCCGGCTGTCACGGCCGGAGTTTTTGTTTATTCGGAAATTGAATAGTATTTTATAATGGATTGCGGAGCGTCTTGACCGCTTGTTATTTCCGTAACATCAATTTCAACAATTTCGTCTTTACTCTTCAAACGGAAAGCCTTTTGCACCGAAATCTGATGTCCTTTGCCGATATTCTGCGAAAGCGTCATCATATCCACTCCGTCAACGCCCGTTACGACCGTCGGAGTAAGTCTCTCGTCGTCCTGATAGCCGTCCGCATGCACAACGCCTGTAAAGTTCTGTTCCGCGTCGCCGTTGTTTTTAAGAGTGTACTCCACAACCACGACGTCCTCGCCCTCATAATTTATCAGTTTCGCGTCGCCTATCGACACCTCAACGTCGCCGATTTCCATTCGCGTCTCCTCAGCCGCCGTGTCGGAGTTTAAAAGTATACCGTCCGCCTTCGTAACATCCGTCGTATCCTTATTTTCCGAATTTCCCGTGCCGCCGCCTCCGCAGCCCGCAAGCGCGGCGGTCGTCATAAGCATTGCGAGAACCAATGCCGCTGTCTTTTTTATTTTCATAATACTCTTCCTTTCATTTGAAATTACACATATACTACCACAGCGGCAGCGGAAAATCAAGTGAAATATCAAATATTCATAAATAATTCAATTTTTCTTCAAAAATTATCTGTAAGCGAACATCAAACAAGGGGCGGTCATTGACCGCCCCCGTTTACTCCAGCACATACACTATACAACTTCTTCTGCCGAAACCGTTCGTGCCCGACGGATAACACAGGTCTATTCTGTTGCCCTTTATCGCACCGCCGGTATCCTCCGCGCTTGCCACACCGTATACCCACGAGCCGTCCGGCGCGGTAACGTAAACGGTCGAGCCCAGCGGTATCACGTTCGGGTCAACCGCCGCAACGCCGTATCTTAACGGATTGCCCATCGCGCTCACCGTATAACCCGCGTTTTCGCTCGGATTATCGGTGTAAGCCGTGGCGGTCATGGTGTATTTCTTCTTATATTTATATCCGTTAATCGTGCCGCCGCCGTCGCTGACGGATGAGTCCTCCGTCTGCCGCGTCTCGCTTTGTACGTCGGGGTTCGCCGTTCCGCGCGCTATAACCTTACTTCGGGGTTCCGCCGTTATGCTCTCTCCGAGCATTATCCTCTCCGACTCCTCGCCGTTTAAATACGTAACCTTATGCTGTATCTCCTTTACGCCGTCCTCGCCCTCGTCGATGACAACCTCTCTGCCCTGCGGCAAATCCGGGTCGTCCACATACGTAACGCCGCGCTCGATAGGCTCTGTCGTGGTTTCGTCCATATGGCTTACCGACACAAGCTCTATCGTGTCGCCGTCGGTCGTAATGCTGTCGTACATTCCGGGCGCGTACCCCGCCTCGACGAGCGCGTCCGTCGCGTCGGCTTTCGTAACGGTGGCGACGCTCTCCGTACCGCCCGCCTTTATCGTTACACGCTTGCCGCGTGTAAGGATAATATCATCGTTATCGCACACCTGCTTGTCCGGCGACACGTTAAGGCGGTCGTCCTCGCCCACTTCAAGACCGCGTTCTTTCAAAACGTCCTCAACGCTGCCACCCGTTGTTCTGACTTTATGCGACTCATTGAGACCCGTAAATTCGTTAATCTCCGTTATGGTAATTTCCTTTGCCGAAACGCTGTAAAATATGCCGAGCGTCACGCAAACGACGGTTATAAGAGCAACCGCCGCAATAATGCGCCGTCCCGATTTCACGCGAACCTTTTTCCGCTGCCTGAGATCCTGTCGCCTGCGTATTTCCGCAAGCATCTCATTTCTGCTTTTTTCCTTTGTAACCATAAAAAGTAAATACTCCTTTCGTTACTTATCACACAGTATAATATAAAATTGTTACATTGTCAATAGTTTTGTTACAATTTTATTACAAATATTACAATTTTATGATAAGTATTGTTTCTGTATGTTATATTTATATGCCGAAAATTACAAATTATTACAGCAAATTTGACAAAACGGACAAAATTGTATATAATATATATGAACACATGAACATATGAATGGAGTGGTAACAATGGATATGTGTGAGTCCTGCCAATACAATATGCAGGTTATAGAAAAAATAAAGAACGAAGTTCCCGACAACGAACTCACGACGAAGCTTGCCGATATGTTCAAGGTGTTCGGCGACAATACGAGAATACGCATTTTGTGGACGCTTTTCGATAAGGAGATGTGCGTGTACGATATTGCCGAAAAGCTCAGCATGAGCCAGTCGGCAATCAGCCACCAGCTTAAAACGCTCCGCCAGGCGCGTCTTATCAAATCCCGCCGCGACGGCAAAAACGCGTTCTACTCCATTGACGACGACCACGTAAAAAAAATTATCGAGCAAATGGTAATACACATTGAAGAATAAACGTATCTATATAGGAAGATAAATTTTTATGCCGCGCTTTGCCGCATAAAAAAGACGCCGTACGGCGGTGCGAGATAAAACAGTATAGAAAGAGTACTCAAAAAGCGCAAAATATAATTTTATATTCTGCGTTTTTTGATTTATATAGAGGCGAGTACCACTGTGTTATGCTTGCTAAAAGCTAAAAAATTGCAAAAAATATTGTGTGTCTATATAAGATATTTTATTCTTGACAGATCATTGATTTTATGGTATAATATCTAAAAAAGATAGTTGTTTGTAATATTACTAAAGAAAGGAATTTGATATGGAATTAGACTCAACGCTTAAAATGACAATTATAACCTTAAAAATGTTGGGTATAGACGGGTTTTCACCTGTTGTGTCGGAAAGCTATCAATGGACGAGATGGCAGACTAATTTCGGACCGTTCACATGTGCGTATTGCGCCGAAATGAGCGGACGAATATTCCACAAAAATAATCCGCCGTATCCTATGCCGGGAGAAGTACATCCCAATTGCAATTGTACACTGATTGTGTTATTATGTATAAAGGCGGGTACCGCCACAATAGACGGTTTAAACGGTGCGGATTATTATCTTGCCCACTATAGCAGCTTGCCTGAAAATTACATAACAAAATCAGAAGCCAGACTGAAAGGATGGAAACGATATAAGGGGAATTTAAGAGATGTAATTTTAAACGGCACTATCGGAGGTGATATTTATAAGAACAGAAATAAAAATCTGCCGGAAGCTGCGGGGCGAGTGTGGTATGAAGCTGATATAAACTATACGGGCGGCTATAGGAATACTCACAGAATACTGTATTCAAACGATGGATTATTGTTTGTGACTTACGATCACTATGAAACATTTTACGAAATAAAATAGGAGGGAACTATGACGAATTATACGGTAAATTTAAGAAATGTAAAAACCTTGTATTCATTATATCAAGAATTAAAAGACGGTCTTCGTTTTCCTGAATATTGCGGAAGGAATATGGACGCTATTTGGGATTGTATTACATGGGATATTGAAATTCCCGCGACTATTTATATTGAAGGCATAAATTGCCTGCCCAAAGATTTAAAAAAACAAAAAGATATATTGATAGAATTGCTGACCGATGCGGTTGAATGGTACAAGAAAATAGGCATGGAGTTAAATGTCATTTATGATGATTAAAGTATAAAACGGAGCAGAAACTGCTCCGTTTATGACAATAAAATTACTGTTTTATCTCACGCCACCGTAAGGCGTCTTTTCTTTTTAATTTTTCGGATTGACTATATCGCGCCAATCGAGGTCTCCGCGTTCAAGTCCGTGTATAAGAACCTCGGCGGTCGCACTGTTTGTCGCTATCGGTATGTTGTGCATATCGCAGAGCCTCAAAAGCGAGAATACGTCGGGCTCGTAGCCCTCCGCGCTCAGCGGGTCGCGGAAAAACAGCACAAGGTCTATTTCGTTGTACGCCACTCTCGCGCCAATCTGCTGGTCGCCGCCCTGCGGTCCGGGAAGAAAGCGGTAGATGTTCAGCCCGGTACTCTCGCTTACGAGTTTACCCGTCGTACCCGTCGCAAATAGCGAGTGGCGCGACAATATACCCGAATATGCTATACAGAACTGTATCATAAGCTCCTTCTTCTTGTCGTGTGCAATGAGTGCAATATTCATGAGATTTACCGTCCTTTCACCGTCTGTGTCTTACTGCCTTCTCCTTTGAAATAACCGTCTTAAAAATCCCTTTTTCTCGTCAAAATCCATAACGGGTACTTCCTCGCCGTCTATACGCGCGGCAATATTCTTAAACGCCGTACCTGCGCGGGAATATGTATTCGTAACCGCTATCTCACCCTTCAGCGCGGATATTGCAAGCTCCTCGTCGTCGGGTATAAGCCCTGCCACCGGCACCTGCAGCCTGTCCACGCACTCGTCCACATTTATCATAATTCCGCGCTCGATCATATCGGGACGTATGCGGTTTATTATGACCTTTATATCCGTAACGCCCATATCTTCAAGCACGGACACGGTTCTGTCCGCGTCGCGCAAAGCGGTAAGCTCGGGCATCGTGACGATAAGCGCGGCGTCAGCCGCCGGCGCGGCGTACAGAAATCCGCCCTCTATCCCTGCGGGAACGTCAACTATACAGTATTCAAACCGCGCTCTTATCTGTTCCCACACATTTTTTACCGCCTCGTCGCTCAAAAACGATATGCCGCGTGTCTGCGGCGCGGGAATAAAATAGAGATTTTCAAATTTCCTGTCCTTTATAACCGCGTCGTCGAGACTGCAGCCGCCGTCGATAACGTCTGAAATATCGTATACAATATCGCTCTCCAGACCGAGAACAATGTCCAGATTACGAAGTCCCATATCCATATCCACCACCGCAGTAAGATGTCCTCTTAAAGCGAGCGCCGCACCGAGGTTCGCGGTCGTGGTTGTTTTACCCGTGCCGCCCTTGCCGGACGCCGTTATGATGATTTTTCCCATAGCCTGTCTTATTCCTTTCAACTGCGGCATATATACAGATTATACCACGGTTTCCTGTGTTTGTCCATATTTTTACGAAAAATTATACAAATATTTTTAATATATCTATACAAAAATTGTATATGTTGAGTATGCTATTCCGTCTTGCGTATATCAAAATCCTCGGTCACTATTCTGTCGTCACGGAGATACGCCTTTTTCATACCGCCGCGGAAATCGTTTTTATCGTAATAGCTGTGAGTACCCGATACGCGTATATCCGACGGAGCCATGTCGAGCGCGATAACGTATGCGGCTTTGTTGCCCATGCAGCCCGCCTCGACCTGTCCGAGCAGCCTGCCCAGCACGATCACGTTACCGACCGCCGCTACCTTACCGTCCTCCTCGACGTCGCCGACAAGCACGAGATGCCCGTCGGACTCTACCTTCCTGCCGCCGCGCACCACACCCTCGTAAAATCTGGCGCGGCTCGACTTGAAATTCGTCGTAACGACCTCGCGTATCTCGCGGAACTGCGCGTCGTCGTCGGACGCTGTTTCCTCTTTTAAATTCTCCGGCAGTTCGAGCGTCTTTTCCGCGAAGTCCTCCTCCGTTCTGCGGCGTTCACCGTAATTTATCGTGCTTTCCGGCAGCATAGCCTTAACTATCGCCTCAAGACGCATCTTGTCGCTTTCGGTAAGCTGACGTCCGGCAAAATATATGTTGCAGTGACCGTCGCCGAAAAATCTGCGGAATTGGCGCAGCTTGTCATAGAGAGAATTTGTTATATCCGAAACGGAACTGTTCTCGTCGAGATAAATCTTAACGCCGTCACCCGTTCCCTTCAGCTTTATAATTTCCTTTTCCATGACAATGCCCCCTTTGTTTATTATTCTTCGTAATCTGTTGTCTGCGGCGTCTGTGTCGGCGCACTCGTCGGCTGCAGCTTAAAATACGCGTCGAAAATATCCTTCGCGACAAGCGCGGCGTTTGTGCCTCTTACGCCGTGTTCGAGTACGACCGCAACGGCTATTTCGGGATTGTCAAACGGCGCGTACGCGATAAACACCGCGTTATTTGAGCCGTCGCCGACCTGCGCCGTACCCGTTTTACCTCCGACCTGTATGCCGTAATTTGCGAATACCTCCGCCGCGCTGCCCTCGTCGGCAACCTTCTTCATACCCTGCTTTACGGCGTTTATATCCTCCGGTTTCATGTCGATTTGATCCACGATTTCGGGATTAAACTCCTTCACGATCGAACCGTCCACCGACGAGCGTATACTCTTTACAAGATTTACTTTAAGCCTCGTGCCGCCCGACGCTATCGTCGCGGCGTAATTCGCAAGCTGCACCGGCGTAAACAGACTGTACGACTGACCGATAGCCGCCTGCAGCGTGTCGCCGTCGTACCAGTCCTGACTTGTCACGTTCGTAACGACCTGTTTCTTGTATTCGGGGCTTGCCATATGACCCGACGTTTCCTCCGGCAGTTCTATACCCGTATGCTCGCCGAGACCGAATTTCTTCGCGTACTCGCCCAGCACCGTTATATTCAGCCGCCTTCCCACCTCGTAGAAGAAGTAGTTGCAGGAATTTTCAAGTGCCGCCGTGACATTCTGTCTGCCGTGCGTCAGCCTGTACTCGTTCCATATCCAGCAGGCGGGCTGGTAGTCGTTGTAAACTCTGTAAACACCCTCGTCGACAATTATCTCATTCGTGGTAATATTGCCCGTTTCAAGTCCCGCTATCGCGGTAAGCGGCTTAAACGTCGAACCCGGGCTGTACGTGCCGCACACGGCTCTGTTAAACATCGGACGCGCCTCGTTTTCCACAAGCGAGCCGTAGTCCTCGTCAAACCGCGACATATCATACGTCGGATACGACGCTATCGCGAGCGTGTCGCCCGTTTTAATATCGAGCACCACCGCCGCGCCCGCGTCGCAGTCCGCGCCGTCCTTAGGCTTTACTCCACTCGCGGCGCGTATCGCCTGTATGTTATTCGCGAGCGACTCCTCCGCAACCTTCTGCAAATCGGAGTCTATGGTAAGAACAATGTAATCACCCGGTACAGGCTCGGTGTCGTTCAAAATCGTTATATCCTTGCCATTGACCTCTTTTGTCGTACCCTTCGTACCGTCCGTGCCGCGCAGGTACTTTTCGCCCCAAAGCTCTATGCCCTGCTTGCCTATTATATCGTTGTAGCCGTACCCCAAATCCTTGTTTTCCTCGTACTCCTTCGCGCTTATCTTACCCGTCCTGCCGAGTATGTGCGTCGCAAGCCCCGGCATATCGTAATTTCGTATATAGTCGTTTATAACCGATATACCCTTAAACTCGTCCTGCCTCTCCTTTATCTGCATTACCGCCTCGACGGGTATATCCTCGGCTATCGTGAAAAGCACCGTCTGCGACAGACCACTCACCTCTGCGCAGTAACGTATACCCACAATTCTGCGCTGCTCGTCCTCGCTGAATTCACCGCCTATGTTGTAGCGGCGTTTTAAAAGCTGCACGACGTCGCTCGCGCTCATTGTCTCGTTAATGCCCATAGACGCGTTCGACGAAAACCACGCAGTGCGCTCGTCGTCTGCCGAGCCGTCCTCGTTTTCGTCCTCAAACTCAAACCTATACGGCGCGAAGCTTATCGGCAGATTGTCGAAGTACTCGCAGTTGTTCGCGTAAAGAACGTCGATAAGCTTTTTTATTATACCGTTAAGCTCATCGTCCTTCAAATCCGTTTTCTGCATCACAACGGAGTACCCGACCTTGTTTGAAACAAGGCGCGTACCGTATCTGTCCAAAATCTCCCCGCGCGGAGCTTTCGCGATTATGTTAGTTGTAAGACGCTCGTTCGCGACCGTAACGTACTGGTCGCCCTTCACAAGCTGCAAGTCAAACAACTTCCACATCACCGCACAGAACATGAGAACCATTATCGTGCTTATAACGTAAAATCTCGCTTTACTGTTAGGCATCTTACACCAAATCTCCTATTAACAGCTTTTTCTTATCTTCTTTATACATTGTGCGTTTCAAAAGCGGATAAATGAGTATTACGAACGCCGTGTTCACCGCCGCGAACGGCAGCACGGAATAAAGCAGCGTATCTACTGTAATATTCCCCGCGTCGATAAATCGGAATACGGTTTCCATAACTCCCGATATGATAAACGTCAGCGCGAAAGCCTTTACCGCCTTGCTTATATAAAGCGGCTTTGCCTTAACCGCGAAAACGACCATACCCGCGTAGAAAATATAAAGCGCCGTCACTATATAGCTGCGTCCGGTAAACGCTCCTGCGATAAACGCGCATATTCCGCTTACCGCGGCAGCGGTAACACCGTCCTCCTCCATCAGCGCGGCGCATACCGTAAACGGCAGCACAATGAACGGCACGGCGTTAAAGACGTGTATTCCCGAAAGAACCACCGTCTGCACAAGAAATATACAGAATATCCACACGCCGAATTTAAAGTTTCGCATATCCGTCACCCAATCAATTCATTCCGTTTATCACAAGCACGCCGTACAGCCGCGAAAAATCAACCGACGGCTCAATAACCGCGTAATTGAGATTACCCATCGCGTCCGCGTTTACCTCTCTCACCGAACCCACCGTAAGACCGTCGGGGTACACCCCTCCGGCTGCCGTCGTTTCGAGAAGGTCGCCCACGATAAGGTTGGAGTCCTTATCTATAAACGTCATCCTGCACACGCTGCTGCGGTACATCTCCCTGTCGCCCTCAACGACGGCGACATCGCCCGTTCTCGATATTTTAACGCCGAGCGCGTTATCGGGGCCTATAATCGTCGAAACGAGCGACCAGTTCGGGCCCGTTTCCACGACCTTGCCCACCACGCCGTCAGGCGTTATGACCGCGTTGCCGACGTTTATGCCCGAGAGCGAGCCTTTGCTTATTTCTATCATGTCGTACCAGTTGTTCGGCGAGTACGCTATAACGGTCGCCGCGACGGTCGTGTACTCGCTTATATTTTGCTTAAGCTCCAAAAGCTCCTTCAGAGTTTCGTTTTCTTCTCTGTAGTTCGTAATGTCGCGGTTCTGTTTTTTAAGCTCGTTAATCTCCGCGACAAGACGCTCGTTCTCTTCCTTATACGCTCCCGACTCAGCCAAAAAATCGCCTGTGCTTTTTACGCTGTTCGCTATATACGCAAACCCACTCTGAAACGGAGCGAAAACACTTCTTATCGCGTTTGAAACGGGATTTGAACCGCCGAAATGCGCTATCGCGACGCACAAAAGCACGATTGCCGTGACTATCGCCGCGATCCTTACGCTTTTTTTCTTTAATAGTGATGATAACATTATTAAAGCCCCCATAAATAAGACTTGTGTATTACTTCGCTTTGTCCGTAAGCTCCTTGATGTTTTCGAGCGACCTGCCCGTTCCTATCACAACGCAGTCAAGCGGGTATTCCGCGACATGCGTCGGGATTTTCGTGACCTCCGTTATAAGCTTGTCCAATCCCTTTATCAGCGCGCCGCCGCCCGTGAGCGTTATGCCGCGCTCCATAACGTCCGCCGCAAGTTCCGGCGGCGTGTTTTCGAGCGTCAGTTTTATAGCCTCGATCATCTCGTTTATGTTCTCGCTTATTGCCTCTCTTATCTCGCTTTCCTTTATCTGCACCGTTTTCGGCAGTCCCGTGGACACGTCTCGTCCGCGCACCTCGCACGTAGCCTCCTCGTCGTCCTCGTAAGCCGACCCTATCGTCAGCTTTATGTCCTCTGCCATTTTGTCGCCTATGTTTATCTGATGTTCTTTTTTGAGATAGTTTACTATCGCGCTGTCGAGCGCGTTACCCGCTATTCTTATCGAGCGCGACGACACCGTTCCGCCGAGCGAAATAACGGCCACCTCCGTCGTTCCGCCGCCTATATCGACAACCATCGAGCCCGTCGCCTCGTTTACCGGCAGCGACGCGCCTATCGCGGCAGCCATCGGTTCGTCTATGAGAGCCACCGACTTCGCGCCCGCCTGTATAACGGCCTCCTCGACCGCGCGGCGTTCAACCTCCGTTACGCCCGAAGGGATACAAACGATTACTCTGGGCTTAAAGATATTGCTGACGTTCGCCTCTTTTATAAACGCTCTTATCATAGCCTGTGTGATGTCGAAGTCGGCGATTACGCCGTCCTTTATCGGACGCACCGCAACGATATTCTCCGGCGTTCTGCCTATCATTTCGTTAGCCGCGTTTCCGACGGCAAGCACCTTGCCCTCGTACTTGTCTATCGCAACAACCGACGGCTCGCGCACGACGATACCCTTTCCCTGCACGTATACGAGTGTGTTCGCCGTTCCGAGATCAATTCCTATATCTTTGGTTAAAAATCCCATTTTATTTTCTCCTTTATAAAACAGTTACATTAAATTCGTTTTCCAAAAGCTCCGCCAGCGCCGCGACCGGCAGCCCGACGACGTTGAAGTAATCGCCCTCTATTTTGTCTATGAGCAGCGACCCCTTTCCCTGTATGCCGTACGCACCCGCCTTGTCCATCGGCTCCTTGGTCTTGACGTACTTTTTTATCTTGTCGTCCGTCAGATCCTTGAAGGTAACGGACGTGCATACCGCTTTGCACACCGATTTCGCGTCGCTCATGCGCATTACGCAAATACCCGTGTACACCTCGTGCGTCCTTCCCGACAGCGCGGCGAGCATAGCCTCCGCGTTCGCCTTGTCCTTCGGCTTGCCGAGTATCTTGCCGTCAAGCGTCACGACCGTGTCGGCGGCTATGATGTGCGCTTTTTTGTTTTTTAAGACCTGTTTCGCCGTCGCGCTCGCCTTCAAAAGCGCAAGTTCCTGAACGTACAGCTTTATCGGCAAATCTTTCGGCACGACGCTTTCGTCCGCGTCCGACACGACCACCTCAAAATCGAGCCCCGTAATATTCATAAGTTCCCTGCGTCTCGGCGACGCGGACGCCAGTATAAAATCAGCCATTCCTTTTCCTTTCGTCACGTAACGCCGCGGTAGAAGTGACCCCTCGTGAAGGTGTTTTCCGGCGGAGCGTCAAGCTTTTCCCCGTCCGCGAACGCGCGTTTGTACTCATCTATTATTTTAACACATTGTGAGAAATTTTCAACAGTAAATAACAATCTCACACAATTTATTTTCAATCTTTTTATATCCTCCGCTTTATCAGCCATGTAAATCGGCACGGAATTTAACAGAACCGCCTTGCACTTTCCCCTCTCGCCTTCGCAGATAATCGGCATAACGCGCCTTTTTCTGTCGCGCAGACTGTATACCTGTTTCCCGTTCTGACATTTTCCCTGCGCGTTTACGGGGCAGTTTTTCATCACCATAAGCGGCATTCTACCGTAAGCGATTACCTCGGTCTCCGCGTTTGTGTACCGTAAAAGTTCCTCGATTTCACGCAGATTAAGTTCCGGCGACAGCGTGACAACGCCGTTTTTTGAAAGGTAATCGACCGTGAGCGAGTTGCAGACGTTTAGTGTCCCCGAAAACGGTCTGAACCTCTCAACCTTTATGCCCGCCTCCTCCGCTGCCCGCCGCTGCTCGTCGGTCGTGACGTACGCGGCAAGCTCGATTTTAGCGGGTGTTTCGCGCTCGCATGACGGCACGGCGTAATCGTTCACGCGCCCCTTTTCACGCTTTACCCTCACGTCCGCGAGCATTTCCGCCGCCTTACGCCTAACTGCGTTTATCTCCTTGATTGGCAGCGTAACGCCCTTGTCAGCCGTTACCGATATGTCACGGCATAAAAACGGCGTCGAACCGAGTTTTAAAAGCTGCGCTTTCAGCCTGTCCGCACCAAGCGGCGCGTTTACTGCTTTTTCGGATTTTAGTGTCCCCACTGCGCGTACTCTCCTGCCCTCGCCGTCGGAAAAATTCACTTCAAGCGGCGAGCCGAGTTTTAGTGTCCCCGTTATGTCAACGCCTATCTTCCTTACATTCGCATTTTCGGCGCACCGTTCCTCAATGTCACGCGTATATTTAGTGTCCCCCGTACCCGACGGCGACGCGTAACTCATCATGTCCGCGCCAAGCTTATTTTTGAAATAACCGTCCGTAAAGCCCGACCTTGAAAACGCGTCGGTGAGAATTTGCATATCCTCTTTCGTAACTTTAGTGTCCCCATGCTCTTCAAGCAAATCGAGATACTTCCTGTACACGCCGACGACAGCCGACACGTACTCCGCGCGTTTTAACCGCCCCTCGATTTTTAGCGACGTAACTCCCATACGTTTTAGTGTCCCCAATTCGTCTATGAGAGCCATATCCTTCGGCGATAGCAAATAACCGTTTTTTAAACTTTTGTGTCCCTCGCAAAGCTCGTAAGGGAGGCGGCACGGCTGCGCGCACGAACCTCTGTTGCCACTCCTGCCGCCGAGTATGCTCGACATAAGGCACTTACCGCTGTAGCATTGGCATATTGCGCCGTGTACGAACACCTCTATCTCAATCGGCGACATGCGGCATATATTCTCTATCTCACCTCGGCTCAATTCCCTCGCAAGCACAACGCGCGAAAATCCGAGACGCGCAAGTTCCTTTACCTCGTCAGCCGTCGTCACGGACATCTGCGTGCTGGCGTGGAGCGTGAGGTCGGGGCAGGTATTCTTTATAATCTCCGCCGCGCCCAAATCCTGCACGATAAGCGCGTCCACACGCGCGTCGTTAAGCTCCTTAACGAACGTTTGCAGCTCTCCGATTTCGCGCTGCTTTACGAGTGTGTTGACCGTCACATGCACCTTAACGCCGTACAGGTGGCAGTAATCGGTCTGTTCTTTTATTTCGTCGGCGGTAAAATTCTGCGCCGCACGCCTTGCCCCGAAACTTTTTCCGCCTATATACACCGCGTCCGCGCCCGACTGCACCGCGGCGCGCACAGCCGCCCCGTTTCCCGCCGGCGCGAGTAATTCTATAGCCATTACTGCTTGTCTATCAAATCGAGAAAGTCCTGCTCGCGCTTTCTGTCGCGCTCTTCAAGCTCTGCGATTTTTTCCTTTAAACTCTTTACCTGTCCTTCGAGGAATTTAATTTTATTGTTCGCGCTGCTCAGTTTTTCGTTCGCGTCGCTCACCTCGGCACGCATGGCGGCCTCGTCAATCGAAACTTGTCCGCTTTTAACCATGTCAAGCTCTTCCTGCGCACTTTCCGCCTCGCGTTCAAGCCTGCCGTTTTTCTCTTTAAGCTCGGCAGTCTTTTCTTTCAGGGCGTCGTTGTTTTCAAGCTGCTTATAGTACTCGTCACAGATGTTGAGCGCGGCGAGAACAAGCGGACGCTCGCCCATTATGTTCTGTCCTCCCCGCAAAACGTTTTCCACCTTCTCGTTCACGTGCGCGCACAGCTTTTCGAGGTATTCGGTCGTCTCCTCGGCAACGACCGTGTAACTGCGCGAATTTATTGTGAAGGTTATCTTATTTACGGACATTTGCAGACCTCCTTGTCCAAAATATGCCTATTATATATATTATTATACAATAAAACGCACGAAAAAAACAGTACTTTTTTATTTTGTTGTCAAAATGTTTTGAAAACGCAAAAAAGAGCGCCTAAGCGCTCTTTTAATTTTTGTTTTTAAGCATTAGTCGCGGCTGTAGCTTATACCGTCCACAATCTTAACGCCTCTCTGGTTTGCGTCGTCGATCATACTCTGCTTTGTCTCCTGAGCAACCGTATCAACATCGAATGAACTGTTAATTTCATCAACAACGTCGTAACCGCCCATGTCGAGCCATCTCTGGATTTCAGTCTTGTAAGCGTCGAGACTGATCTGACCTACGCAGTACTTAGCCTTCGCGTTAGCCATAATATCGTCAAGCGTCGTGCCTCTTCTGGTCTGCGTCGGCGATACGTAAGGCTCAGCCGGGTTAGCAACCGCCCAAAGCTTGTTATCGGCGTAAACCGCATCAACCTTCTCGGCAACAACAGCAGCCGAATCGTTGTACTTCGTCTTAAAGCCGTTCTCGAACGATACTATACCCATTGAAAGCTGGTTAAGGTCGTTAATCTGAGCCTGAAGCGCACTATCGTCAACCTTCTCCGCATAGCTGCCGTCAACCACATTGTAGTGAACGCCTTCAATACCGTAGTTCATCATGTTTACAGCTTCAAGGTCGTTCAGGTGATCCATTACGCCAAGCATGAAGTTGCGCTGCTCTTCCGTCGGAAGCGCGGGCGTCGGCAGTACATAGAAACTGTCGTAACCGGTTGTCGGCAGTGTTCTCTTGGGCGACTCGGCGTCCTTCTTAACATAACCGAATACATCAACTACCGCGTTTTCCTGACCCTCAACTTCCACGATATTCTGAGCGAGTCTTCTTGAACGGTCGGCAACGTCAATGATTATGCCTGCTTTTCCGTTGAGGAAGTCCTCGTTCCATTTGCCGTCCGGAAGCGAAGCCATGTTCTGGTTTATGTAGCCCTTGCTGTACCAGTCGTGAATCATGTCCATAGCCTCGATATACTGGTCAAACATGAACGACGGAGCAAGCTTGCCTGTCGCGGGGTCAATGCCCCAAGCGTTCGGCGCGCCGTTCCACAATGCGAGGTTATCAAGCGGACCCTGGAGGTATGTAGAAATAATCATACCGTATGTATCATCCACACCGTTGCCGTCCGGATCCTCCTCCGTGAAACGTCTCATAACTCTGTCGAGATCCTCAAGCGTCTCGGGGATAGGCTCGCCAAGCTTGTCGAGCCAGTCTTTTCTGATTGATATACCGGCACGTCCGAGCTCTCTGGATCTGTAAATGCCGTAGTTGTCACCGTCAATCGAGATGTTTCTGTTTATAAGTTCGCTCGACTGCTTAAGGTTTTCATACGGGCTATCGGGCGCAAACGCGTCCGTAATATTCCAGAATATACCCTTTCTCGCGGCAACGATAACGCTCGAATTTCTCGTACTTACGAGCATTGCGTGCGGGTAAACGCCCGAACCCATTGTCGTAACGGTCTTTTCGTTGTATGTGGCGCTCGGCGCCCACTTCAGATTAAGCGTCAAGCTGTTTACGCCCATCTTCTCTGCGAGGTAATTTTCAAGCTCCTGTACAACGGGGCTGCCCTGTCCCGCGGACGTCGCGTTAAATGCTTTGCAGAGAATATCTATCGTCGGGTTTTCACCGTCTATGGGCTGTGTCTGCTTGCCGCAGCCCGCAAGCGCGCCGATAAGCATCAGCGACGCGACGGATGCGCAGACAACTCTTTTCAAAGTTTTTGTCATATTTTAATTCCTCCCTACATAAAAGTCTAATTCCGATTTCACCGACGGGATTAACCCTTAACGGCGCCGACCATCGTACCTGCCGCAAAGTGCTTTTGCAGGAACGGATATACGCAGAGGATAGGAATTGTACCTATAACGATAACCGCCATCTTCAGCGTATCCGACGGGGGAAGCTCACCCTCCGTCATTTCCTCAGCGTTCTGCATTACAAGGCTGCGGAGCACCAGGGTGAACGGATACTTCTTCTGATCGTCTATGTAGATGAGCGATGCCATGTAGTCGTTCCAGTGACCAACGCCGTAGAACAGGCTGAAGGTCGCAATTACAGGCATCGAAAGCGGAAGCGCTATCTTAAAGAATATTCCTATCTCGGAACATCCGTCTATCGCAGCGGCTTCTTCAAGCTCAATCGGGAGACCCATAAAGAAGTTTCTTACAATCAGCATGTTGTACGCACTGATCGCACCCGGAAGAATAAGCGCCGCAAAAGTGTCATACATTCCCAAGGCTCTTACAACAAGGAAGGTAGGAATCATACCGCCGCTGAATACCATGGTGAACATTACCATTTTAAGTATCGGGCCCTTACCTACAAGATCTTTTCTCGAAAGTCCGTATGCCATTGTCGTTGTGAACAACATGTTTACGAGCGTACCTACGAGCGTTACGCCGATTGAAACGCCAAGCGAACGGAATACCGTCGGTCCCATGTCATTCATATCAAATACCTTTTTATACGCCGCGAGCGTAGGCTGCTCCGGCCAAAGGAACAACGGTCTTGTCTGAATTTCGGACTCCTTAGCAAAGGATGCCGCAATTACATAGATGAAGGGAATGACCATGAGCAATGCAAGAATGGTCATTACGGCGTATATAACAATATCTCCGATGAAGTCGCCGAGACTTCTTCTTTTTATACTTATCATACTCTCTCGTCCTCCCTTCTTTAATAAAGACCTTCCTGACCGGCATGCTTAGCGATAGCGTTTGCCGACTGGATGAAGATAATACTGATAATTGACTTGAACAATGATACCGCCGTCGTATAACCGTATTCACCGCCTTGCATACCTTGGAAGTATACGTATGTGTCGAAGGTCTGGATAGAGTCCGCGTTACCGCTGTTCTTTAACAGGATGAGCTGTTCGTAACCTGTGTTAAGAACGCTTCCCATTCTGAGGATTAACATTGTGACAATCGTGCCCGTGATTGCCGGAAGTGTTATGTAGATGAGCTGCTGCCAACGGTTCGCGCCGTCAACTATAGCCGCCTCATACTGTTCTACGTCAACACCCGCCAAAGCCGCAAGGAAGATGATCGTTCCCCAACCTGTTTCCTTCCAAACATTCTGGAGAAGGACAACCCAATATATTGCAATCTTGTCCTGCATTATATCGACTCCGTTGCCGCCGTTTAAGGTTTTAACGATTTCGTAGATAGCGCCGCCCGATTCCTTTGCCGCAGGCGCTCTCAAAAGTACGTATGTAATCGAGAATACGACTACCATAGATACGAAGTGAGGTACGTATACAAGCGTCTGGATAGCCTTCTTGTACCACTGAACCTTCATTTCGTTCAAAAGCAGCGCCATTATGATCGGGAGTGGGAAGAAGAATATAATATTCATTCCCGAGATTATCAGCGTGTTTCTCAGGAGCATCCAGAAGGATGAGTCCGTAAGGAACAGTCTGAAGTTCTCAAATCCTACCCAATCCTTTCCGAACTCGGAAAATCCCGGTCCGAAGAACTGGCTCGGCGCATAGTAATCTTTAAATGCGATAAGTACGCCGTACATAGGTACGATTTTAAAGATTATGAAATACAAAAATCCGGGCAAGAGTAACAGATATATCCATCTGTCGCGCTTTATCTGCGCCCGTCTTCTCACCTTTTGATGTGCTTTCTCCTCGGGAGTAAGCACAATTTTTTGAGCTTTAGCCATAGCATACCCTCCCTAAATTTTGTGTGTTTACAACATTTGCGCAATCTGCGGAAATCGGGCAATTTGTCCGCAATTTGCACAAAGGTATAAATTCAATAAATATATTATAGCTCATTTCGGTAAAGATTGCAATAGTTTTTGTGAAAAAAATGCAATTTTTTTTAAAAAATTTTGTTGTTTTGTATAAATTCACTACCGCGAGCCTTAACATATTTAAAGTGACGTAACTCATGTTACCATAAAATAGGCTAAAAAGTCCATAAAAAAACCGGAGGTGTATTGTTAAATTTAACGATAAAAAACGGCGGTCTTACAGACCGCCGTTTTTCTTTGTTTAATTTAACCAAAGCTTATTTTTTGAGGAAATCTCCGAGCCTTATAACCTCTATTCCCGCGAGCATTACTATGCCCGTGCCGTGCGTGTCGTTCAAATTCCAGCCCAATTCATACTTATAATAATCGGGTATGAACGAGAACTCCGAGCCGCGGCACACGCCGTAAACGTTTCCGCCTCTGTCGACGCTCGTCTTTGAGATAGCCTCCCAGCCCTTATAAATAGCCTTCACGTACTTTTCGGGGTTTTTGAGCCAGCCGAAACGTATACCGCGCGAGAACGCGTAAATGAACATCGACGTGCACGACGTTTCGGGATAGCTGTCCCAATCGGTTATTACCTGGTGCCACATGCCGTCCTCATCCTGCAGTTTGAGATAACCCTCGCAGAGCGTGTTCAAAAATTCTATGAGGTCATTACGTTTCGGGTGATCCTCCGGCAGCTTTTCGAGCAGCTCCGTCATCGAGAATACGACCCAGCCGTTGCCGCGTCCCCACGGAACATTCGTCTTTGTGTCGTACTTGAAGTCGTAAACGTGCGACATAATGCTCTGCTCCGGCATAAACAGACGTTTCTTGAAACCGAAGAACTGGTTTGCCGCGTCGTCAATGTACTTTTGGTCGCCTGTAAACTCGTAATAACGCGTCAGGAACGGAACGCTCATATAGAGGTCGTCCGCCCACATCGTAAGATTATGGAAGTGGTGCATCATATCCTTACGCCAGAACGTGCCGTCCTCAAGTCTGTCCTGATGATTGAAGATGTAATCGCCGACGTAATCCGCAACGACCTTCACGTCCTTCAAACCGAGATACTTATGCACCTCCAGCATCGTTGACGCGAACGAGCCGCAGTCGTCGAGGCTGTCTATCGACGTGAGCAGATTGTGTATCGACGTCGCGCCGCCGTACTGCTCCTTATCCCACATCGCGTACTCGAACGTGTCGATACAAAGCTGCACATGCTCTCTTATGTAATTTTTGATGTCCTCCGAACCGATAAGCATAGCCGTGTGCAAAAGTCCGTACATCGTAACGCCCAAGGGATAATTCCACCTTCCGTACAGCGTGTTTTCGTTATACGGTCTCACGAACGTGTCGGGCTCGTCGAGCCGCCAGTACGTTTTCGGCTCGCCCACAACATGGAGCATATCCGACGCCTTATCGAACGGGAAATCATAGTCCGCGTCAAACGCGCCTATGTACATCCAAATATCGTCCGTACCCTTAACGCGTGCCGCGTTTCTGAGCTCACCCGTCGGACATTCGAGCGCAAAGCCCCAGTCGCCGCCGCACACGCACTTTACGTGCAGATCGTACTCGCCCAGCGGCGCGTCAACCTCGAACGTCTCCCTGCCGCCGCTTGTTTTGAACACTTCTTTCTTATTTAAATAAACGACCGTCTCGCCGAGCGTGTCGAGCGTGATCTTGTGCTTTGTGTCCTTGATGTCGTCGAAAAACACCTTCGCGTAGCCGACCGCGTACTTGCCCTCGGGAGTACCGAACATACGCGTAAGGCAGCCCTTTTTCTTCTCGTCGTCCGACCATTCGGTTTCGGGATAGAGCTTTTTGTCGAAATCCTTTTCGCTCATACCCACCTCGAACTGCGGTTCATAGTCGTCGGGAACAAGCTCGGTGAATACAAATCCCTCTCTGCCCATGCGCTCCTTTGTCGGCATGATAGTGTAGAAATCCCACTTGCCTATCCACGTGCCGAACTGCGAGCCGAAACCCGCCGTCGTTTTCTTGAACTTGATGCGGATGTCGTTCCAGCCCTTATGCACGTCAAAGAAAATGCGCGTCGCCGTTTCGGAATATCTCTCCTTGAAAATATCCGACTTGTACACCTGCTCGCCGTTCACGTACATCTCCATCGGTCCGAAGCAGTTGATGTCAAAACCGAAATTCGCGTCGCCGTCGCTGTACGTCGTCGCGAACGCCCACACGCAGTCCTTGCTTTTTGCCTCGGGATAAATCTTGTTGAAATCCACAAGGTAGCGGTAATCGGTCGTGCGGACGATACCGTTGTTCGTATACGCGCGGTAATAAAGTCCGTGCTTTAAATTCTGTCCCATGTAGCGGTACGCGAGCGAGGACAATATCGCCTTCGGATCGGTGCCCTCGTAAGCGTTTATGCTCACGGAATCGTCAAAATAATAGCCCATTGTTCTGTCTCCTTTGCATAAAATTAGTCATTGGTTTAATTATACATTATTCGCGCCCGAATGTCAATTATATTTGGTAATTGTGTTCATATTTTTTACCGCGTCCGTTCAAATTTGCATACAGGTATTAAAAAGCTGTTGACAATTACGTCACAGACTGATAAAATAGCTATATGCGGTCTGAAACGGCAGGCACGCATATGCGCGGCAAACCCGCGCGGACAGCATATGCTGTCGGCAGCACCATCGAAAAAATTTCGGTTTTCCACAAGACTAACCAAATGAGATGGTTTTACGGCGCAGGAAAAACAAACGCGCCGAGGACACTATATTTATAATGAAAAGGAGGAATTTTTTTGAGAATGACCGGTGCTGAAATGGTTGTTAAAACCTTGGAGAAGAACGGCGTCGAGGTTGTGTTCGGTTATCCGGGCGCTGCCAACTGTCCCATAATAGACAAGCTGTCTCTTTCCTCCGTAAAACATATTTTGACACGAAACGAGCAGGGCGCGGCGCACATGGCGTCGGGCTATGCGAGGGTCACGAAAAGAGCGGGCGTATGCACCGCCACGTCGGGTCCGGGCGCGACGAACCTCATAACGGGTATCGCCACGGCTTACATGGACTCCGTTCCGATGGTGGCGCTTACGGGTCAGGTAGCGACGCCGCTTATAGGCAAGGACGCGTTTCAGGAGGTAGACATTACCGGCGCGACGCTGCCCTTCACAAAGCACAGCTACCTTATTAAAGACGGGCTCGATATACCGAGAGTCGTAAACGAGGCGTTCCACATCGCGGAGACGGGCAGACCGGGGCCGGTGCTTATCGACTTCCCGATGGACTTGTTAAAGGCGGAGTACGATTACCCCGACGAGGACGATAACGTCAGCATACGCGGCTACAAGATTACAGGCAAGGCTAACGAGTCGCAGGTAAAGAAGGTCGCGGAGGCGATAAAATCATCCAAAAAGCCCGTAATACTCGCGGGCGGCGGCATCGTTATATCCGACGCGGTAAACGAGCTGCGCAAATTCGTAAAAGAAACGGACATACCCGTCGTTTCGACAATGATGGGCATAGGCGTACTTCCCGGCGACCACCATTCCTATTACGGCATGATAGGCTCGCACGGCGTAAAGCGCGCCAATATGATTTTCAACCGCGCGGACACCGTTATCGTAATGGGTTCGCGTCTCGGCGACAGAACGGTCGCGCACATCAAGGGTCTTGAGGATGGCAATAAGCTCATACATATTGACATCGACCCCGCGGAAATAGGCAAGAACGTCCAGCCGTACATTCCCGTTGTCGGCGATATAAAGGACGTGCTCGAACAGCTTACGCCGCTGATGAGTGGCTACAAAGCCGAAAAGGAATGGGTGCGCGAGACTGAGGAATTGCGCGCGCGGTTCACTC
Source organism: uncultured Clostridia bacterium (assembly GCA_947623955.1). GTDB lineage: Bacteria > Bacillota > Clostridia > UBA1381 > UBA1381 > Hominilimicola. The sequence goes on from CANQIP010000002.1 coordinate 28,071, forward strand.
ACGAGCCGTTTAGCGAGGACAACGGTTTCGTAAACCCGAAGTACTTTATGACGGTGCTTTCCGAAAAGACACATTCGGACGCGTACGTTTCGACCGAGGTCGGTCAGAACCAGATCTGGACGGCGAACAACTACAACTTCAAAACGCCCCGCGCGTTCCTTACGTCGGGCGGTTTCGGCACGATGGGCTACGGACTTCCCGCCGCGATAGGCGCGTCCGTGGCGGCGAAGGGTGAAAAGCCCGTAATCGCCGTAATGGGCGACGGCTCGTTCCAGATGGATTTGCCGGAAATGGGTACGATGGCTTACTGGGATATACCCGTAAAAATGGTACTCTTCAAAAACGGCAGACTCGGCATGGTGCACGAGCATCAGTTCCTTTTGTACAAAGCCAACTATCAGGCGGTCAATATAGAAGGCACTCCCGACTTTGAAATGCTCGCGAAGGCTTATGGCTTTAACACCTCGACCGTCAAGGAAAACAGCGGGGTCGGCAAAGCGATAGACAAAATGCTCGCGGACGACAAATCGTATCTGCTCGTCGTGGAGGTCAACCCCTTCGAGCCTACGGGCGACGTGCTTAACGAGGCTCCACTCCCCCGAAAGGAGGATAACTGACATGGAAAGATATACATTATCCGTGCTTGTCGAGAATAACCCCGGCGTACTTTCAAGAGTTGTCGGACTGTTTTCGAGACGCGGCTTTAACATTCACTCGCTGTCGGTCGGCACGACGAACGACCCGCACGTGTCGCGAATTACGATAGAGGTAAACGGCGACGCGCTGACGGTAGAGCAGGTTTCAAAGCAGCTTTCAAAAATCATGGAGGTCATTAAAATAAAAACGCTCCGTGACAGCGAAATAGTAAAGCGCGGTCTCGCGCTTGTAAAAATCAAGGTTACTCCCAAGACGAGAAGTGAAGTAATCGAGATTACAAATGTGTTCAGAGCGAATATAGTCGATATAAGCCCGAACACGCTGACCGTCGAGATAACGGGTCACGAAAGGAAGGTAAACGCTTTCCTCGACCTCGTTGACGCTTACGGCATAGAGGAACTTTCGAGAACGGGCATGACTGCGCTTGAACGAGGCGCGAATATACTCAAACTCGACAAGTAATTTACAAAGCAAAAAATATTTTATATAAAGAAAGAGGTAATCAAAAATGGCAAACGATGCAAAAGTATTTTATGAGAGCGACTGCAATCTCGGTCTTTTGAAGGGCAAGACGATTGCGATAATCGGCTACGGCAGTCAGGGTCACGCTCACGCGCTCAATCTGAAGGATTCGGGCTGCGATGTAATTATAGGTCTTTACGAGGGCAGCAAGTCCTGGGCGAAGGCTGAAAAGCAGGGCTTAAAGGTTTACACCTCGGCTGAGGCGGCTAAGAAGGCTGACATCATCATGATTCTTATAAACGACGAGCTGCAGGCTGACCTTTACAAGAACGAAATCGAGCCGAACCTCGAAGAGGGCAACATGCTCATGTTCGCGCACGGCTTTAACATTCACTTCGGCACGATCGTACCGCCCCCCTATGTTGACGTTACGATGATAGCTCCGAAAGGCCCCGGTCACACCGTTCGTTCGGAGTACTTGGAGGGCAAGGGCGTTCCGTGTCTTATCGCGGTTGAGCAGGACGCTACGGGCAAGGCGCAGGATTTGGCTCTCGCGTATGCTCTCGGTATCGGCGGTGCAAGAGCAGGCGTTCTCGAAACGACGTTCAGAACCGAAACAGAAACAGACCTCTTCGGCGAGCAGGTAGTTCTTTGCGGCGGCGTTACGGCTTTGATGCAGGCGGGCTTTGAGACGCTCGTTGAGGCGGGCTACGACCCGAGAAACGCGTACTTCGAGTGCATCCACGAGATGAAACTTATCGTTGACCTCATCTACCAAAGCGGATTTAAGGGTATGAGATACTCCATCTCGAACACGGCTGAGTACGGCGACTACATCACGGGCCCGAAACTCATCACCGAGGAAACGAAAAAGACGATGAAGAAGGTTTTGAAGGACATTCAGGACGGCTCGTTCGCAAAGCAGTTCCTTCTCGACATGTCGCCCGCGGGCAGACAGGTTCACTTCAAGGCTATGAGAAAGATTGCCGGCGAGCATCAGCTTGAAAAGGTCGGCGAGGAGATAAGAAAGCTCTACAGCTGGAACAACGAGGACGACAAGCTGATAAATAACTGATCAGCACATAAAAAGAGCGTATCGGTCGATACGCTCTTTTTTATTGCTTATCGGGTTTTTTATTTGCCGAATTTGCCGAAAAGACCTTTTTTGTACGGCTCGGACGTAACGCCCGTAACCTTGTAGCCCGCCTCGGCGATAACGTCGGTAAGCTTTGCGCCGTCAATTTCGTTTTCGGAAACGATAACCGTCTCGCCCTTTTTTGCGGACGAGGTCACGTCCTTAACGTCGAACGCCGCGCGAACCGCCTCGTTCGTGTGAGCCTCGCAGTGGGCGCACATCATACCTTCAACCTTTGCGATTGTCTTAACCATGATTTACTCCTCCTTTTTTGACGCGAGGTACTCCGTAATCTGCGCGAGAACGGCGTTGCAGTCCAAACCGTGGACAACGCACGCCTCCTCCAGCGTCTCGCCTATAGACGAGGGGCAGCCCACGCAGTGCATACCCGACTGCATCAGTATATACGCAATTCCGCCGTCATAATCAAGCATTTCGCCCATTGTTGTATCCTTTGTTATCTCCATAACTCATTCCTCCGTTTTGATTATTTCCGCATTATATATTACCACGTTTGAACGGAAAAATCAAGCATGACGGCAAAAAAACGCAAAGGGATATTATGGGTATCCCTTCGCGTTAAGCTGTCAGGCGTACACTCCGCCGTCGATTGTCGATGAAGTCGGTATCGCGTCGTCGAAACCGCCGAAATCAACTACGGTCTGCTCCGTATCATCATCGTCGTCTCCGCCGTCGAGCGACGCGCCCTCGTACATTTCTCCGTACAGACCGCCGTCGTACACGCACGCGCCGCCGAGCGCGTAAAGCTCGCCGATTTTTCTTGAAATGTCGGCGCATACGCCGTCGAGATAATTCAGAAACTCCTCGTTCTCAATCTTCTCGTCAGCAGACCTGTTCCACCGATACACGTTCTCCGCGGTAATATCCCCCAAAACCTCGGAGTTCGCGTGGGTGTGAGACGTGTCTTTGAGCAGCGATATTTCGCCGTCAAGCCTTGTGTCCCCGGACGAGCGCGCCGACGCCTCGGCGTTTATTCGGTTTAAAAAGTCCGCCTTCGCGGCGCGGATTTGCTCCGTGAGATCATCGTCCGCGCCGGCGCGCAGCCGCGCCTCGTCCGAAATTTCCGACATGAGCCTTTCTTCAAGCGCGCTGTCCGCCTGTTTCCTCTGAGCCGTTTCCTCCCCCTGACGGTTCAGAAGTTCCCGCTTGTCCGCCTCACGCGCCGCGCTCTCGTCCGTCAAACGGTCGTCAAGCGCGTTGTGGGCGTCCTGCAGGAGCGTAAAATGCTGCGCCACAATGCGCCACCACTTGCTGAGTAAGGTAGTGGGCTTGAAGGCGCTGAAATCGAGTTGAACCAAACAGTTCACCCCTTTCCGCTGTTTTGATACAAAAGCCGCGACATACTCTCGTTACTGTATTTTTCGGATAAGCTCCGTGCGCTTTTAACGGTACGACATGACTTTTTGTATCTTTTATAGATATTATACCACATTTTGTATCTTTTGTCAATACTTTTTTGAATGTCGGTTTCTTTTTGGGCAACCTATGCACCCCTTGTCAAAGGGGAACCCTGCGTTGGTGTTCCGTTAGCCTCCCTTGTTAATGGGAGGGGGACCGCCGTAGGCGGTGGAGGGATTCATTATAAAAACGAAAAAGGAATCCCCCAGTCACACTACGTGTGACAGCCCCCTTTGGCAAGGGGGCCTTACTTCGGGCGAACACGGTTCGCCCCTACGAGAGCCTCTCCTTGAGGAGAGGTGGCATCGCGTAGCGATGACGGAGAGGTGGCAACAAATTTAAATAACCACCTCTCAGTCGCCTCCGGCGACAGCTCCCCTCAAGTGAACCACACGCTCTGCGTGTGGTAGGCGTGTTGCGGAGCAACAAACGCCGTAGTAAAGGGGAGCCATATGTAGGGGACGGCGCCTCGACGTCCCGTTTGCACAGCTCCACACACAAAAACGGGGACACTAAAATTTTAGTGTCCCCTATCAGTTTTCGTGTCCCCATTTTACTGTCCACGCTACTTCGCGATTTCCGCGAACGAGCGGTCAATTTTAACTTCGCACTGTGCGTCGGGATACCTCACCTTGACTATACTATTTATATGCTCCTCAATCTCTTTATCACTCTCCGCCATATCCTTCGGCACGGCGCAGTCGAGCCGCACAGTATTGCCGTTCATGCCGAGGTCGTGGACGGTAATTCTTTCATCAATCTTTTTCATCTCGCCGCAAATCCACTCGCGAAGGCTGCCCATTTCCGAATTTTTCGACGGTATCGGATCGTAATGCACCACCATATGCAGACCGTCCTTTTCCAGAAAATCGCGCTCCATTTTATCTATTATCTCGTGCATCGCAAGCGGGTCGCCGTCGGCGGGCATCTCCACATGCACGCTCGCGAACTGTCTGCCCGGACCGTAATCATGCACCATGAGGTCGTGCGTGCCGATAACGCCCTCGTACCGCATTATCCTCTCCTTTATATTCGCGACGGTTTTAGGGTCGGGCGCTCTGCCCAGCACGGGGTCGAGCGTGTCCTTCGCGGCGAGTATACCACTCACAATTACGAACACCGACACGGCAACGCCTATCCAGCCGTCGAGCGTTACGCCCCACAGCTTTGAAACAGCCGCGCCCGCAAGTACGGCTAGCGAGCTTATTACGTCATTGCGGCTGTCGGCTGACGTCGCGATAAGCGTTTCGGAATTTATTGTTCTGCCTATACACCTGTAAAAAAACATCATCCACAGCTTGACGAGTATCGAACAAATAAGTATCACAAACGTCAGCGCGGAAAAGCTTACGGCTGCGGGGTGTATGATTTTGCCCACGCCCTCACGTAAAAGCTCCACGCCGATAACTATAATCATCACCGCGACGATGATACCCGCAAGGTACTCGTACCGTCCGTGACCGTAGGGATGCTCGCTGTCAGCCGGACGCTGCGACAGCTTAAAGCCGAAAAAACTCATTACGCACGTTGACGCGTCGGAAAGGTTGTTCACCGCGTCGGCGATTACCGACACCGAGCCGGCGAGTATGCCCGCAAGCAGCTTGAACGCGAAAAGAAGGACATTGCAAACAATGCCCGCAATACCCGCGAGCAGCCCGTAAGAGCCGCGCACGCGCGTATCCGAAACGTCGCCGTAATTTTTCACGAACCGTTTTATGAGAAATGAAGTCAACATTGTCACCCCGCGATATTATTATACTTCCGCGTATTGTAAGTATACCACATTGCGCGCGGCGCGTACAGACAATATTGTTTGCCGAAAAGCAATATCCGTTAAACGCCGCAAACCCGTATCATTTATGCAAGTCCTCTCCGAATATATCGCCGCGGCGCGTCATATACATTCTACAGAAAGGTCGGTGGGATAATGAAGAATTATATTGAAACGCGCGCGGTGGAAACGGCGCAGTACATCATAGAGAATAACGCGACTGTGCGCAGGGCGGCAAAGGTTTTTAACATAAGCAAATCCACGGTACATAAAGACGTTCACGAACGGCTCGCGAAAATCAATCCCGCGCTGTATAAGGAGGCACAGCGCGTGCTCGAACAGAATAAGGCTGAGCGCCATATACGGGGAGGTATGGCGACGCGTGAAAAATACCGCGGGGAAAAGACAAGGAGGGGGTAAAAGGGCAACCGTCAGCGCCCATGCGTATGGCTCCCCTATTAGGGGAGCTGTCACACGTAGTGTGACTGAGGGGTTTACTCGCCATATCCAAACCCCTCCGACGCCTGCGGCGCCACCTCCCCTAGTAGGGGAGGCTTATGTTTATGGTCTTACACACAAAAAATCCACCTGTGCAGGTGGATTTTAATTATTTACGCAAACATTGCAATGGTTAGTACCGCGGCGACGGCAATAAACACCACATGCGCCCAGAATATGACGACCGCCTTATTTTCCGTTTCGTTTTCAAAGCACTGCTTGATTATCTTCACAAGCACGAGAGCCGCGCCGCAAATTACGAGCGGAGCGAAGAAAAATCCGAGCAGTCCGCCGCCGGCGTTCGTATGCGCGAGAATAAATTTAAGAACGACCGCGTAATACGCGCATCCGGCGACGAGGGCGAATATCAAAAGCCCCCATGTATTTTTCAGAAGTCCGATTACTTTATTCCTCATCAGGCATCTCCCAGTTATGATAAACGTCCTGTACGTCGTCGTTATCCTCCAGCATATCGAGCAGCTTTGTCATCGACGCGATCTGTCCCTCGTCGGTAAGCTGCGTCATTGTCTGCGGAACCATGCTGACCTCAGCTGACGAAATCGTGTACTTTTCCGCGAGCGCGTCGCGAACAGCGCCCATTTCGTTCGGGTCGGTGGTGATTTCGGCGATTTCGCCGTCAACCTCCAAATCCTCCGCGCCCGCCTCCAGCGCGTCCATCGTCACAGTTTCCTCGTCCAGATCCTCGTCCTCTATGACTATAACGCCCTTACGGTCGAACATAAAGCTTACGCAGCCGGTCTGACCCATGTTGCCGCCGTTCTTGTCGAACGCGTGGCGCACGTCTGCAGCCGTTCTGTTGCGGTTGTCGGTAAGCGCGTTGACGATTACCGCCACGCCCGCGGGACCGTAGCCCTCGTAGGTGATGCTCTCGTAATTCGCGGTGTCATTGTCGCCCGCTGCTTTCTTTATCGTGCGGTTGATGTTGTCGTTCGGCATGTTGTTCGAGCGCGCCTTCGCGATTGCGTCCTTGAGGCTCGAGTTGTTGTCCGGGTCGGGGCCGCCCGCCTTTACGGCAACAATGATTTCACGCGCTATTTTAGTGAATATCTTCGCTCTCTGCGCGTCGTTCGCGCCCTTTTTACGCTTTATCGTACTCCATTTTGAATGTCCTGACATGTTAATTCTCCTTTAAATTTTGTTCATACATGGTTATTTTATCATATCGCGGCGCATTTTTCAAGTGTTTGTGAAGAAATGTTTTTCCCCGCTATTTACAAAACAAAACACAAATGGTATAATATAGAAAAACACGCGAATACAAGGAGGAAGTCATGGAAAGGATAAAGGGTGAGATATTAAACGGCAAAACGGCGCTCGGTATCGAGTTCGGCTCGACGCGTATAAAAGCCGTACTCGTTGACAGCACGAACGCGCCTGTCGCGCAGGGCGACCACGAGTGGGAGAACCGTCTCGAAAACGGCGTGTGGACGTACACGCTCGAAGATATACTTACGGGCTTACAGGACTGCTACGCACACCTCAAAGAAGATGTAAAGTCGCGCTACGGCGTAACGCTCACAAAGGTCGGCGCAATCGGAGTAAGCGCGATGATGCACGGCTACATGGCGTTTGACGCGGACAAAAATCTGCTCGTTCCGTTCCGCACATGGCGCAACTCCATGACGGCGGACGCGGCGGAAGAGCTCAGCGCGCTGTTCGGTTTCAACATTCCGCAGCGGTGGAGCATAGCGCACCTGTACCAGGCGATTTTGAACGGCGAGGAACACGTCGGACAGATAAAGTACCAGACGACGCTCGCCGGCTACGTTCATTGGCTGCTCACGGGCGAGTTCGCGCTCGGCGTCGGAGAGGCGTCGGGTATGTTCCCGATTGACAGCAAGACGAAGGATTACAACGAGGTCATGCTCGAAAAATTCGACAATCTCCCGAAGGTCAAGGCGGCGGGGATTTCCGTGAGAAACATATTCCCGAAGGTGCTTTCGGCGGGCGAAAACGCCGGAACGCTTACCGCCGAGGGTGCAAAGTTGCTCGATCCGTCGGGCGACCTCGAAAGCGGTATACCGATGTGTCCGCCCGAGGGCGACGCGGGTACGGGCATGGTCGCGACGAACAGCATCACGAAACGCACCGGCAACGTGTCGGCGGGTACGTCGGTGTTCGCGATGGTGGTACTCGACGAGCCGCTTAAAAACGCGTACCCCGAAATCGACGTTGTGACTACGCCGTCGGGCGACGACGTGGCGATGGTACACGTAAACACCTGCACGTCCGATCTTAACGCGTGGGTGAATATTTTCCGTGAGTTCGCGGCGCTGACCGGCACTGATATAAGCATGGGCGAATTGTACGACAAGCTGTACACAAAAGCGCTCGAAGGTGATAAGGACTGCGGCGGACTGCTCGCGTACAACTATTTTTCGGGCGAGAACATCACCGATATTCCCGAAGGCAGACCGCTTTTCGTAAGGCTGCCCGACGCGAAATTCAATCTCGCGAACATGATGAGGACGCATTTGTACGCGTCGATGGCTACGCTGAAACTCGGTATGGATATTCTCGCGAAGGAGAATGTGAAGATAGATAAAATGTTCGGTCACGGCGGTCTGTTTAAGACGAAGGATGTGGGTCAGAGCTTTATGGCTGCGGCGATGAACTGCCCCGTGTCGCTTATGGAAACAGCCGGAGAGGGCGGCGCGTGGGGTATCGCGCTGCTCGCGTCGTACATGATAAACGGCGGCGGCAAGACGCTCACCGACTTTTTGAACGATAACGTGTTCGCGGGCGGAAACGTTTACACCCTTGAACCGAACGCGGACGACGTTAAGGGCTTTAACGCGTACGCGGAAAGATACAGAAACGGTCTTGCTATCGAAAAAGCAGCCGTTGAAAATTTAAAGTAAGGAGATTTTATTATGCTGGAGGAACTTAAAAAGCGCGTTTACGAGGCGAATATGCTGCTCCCCAAACACGGGCTTGTGACGTTCACGTGGGGCAACGTCAGCGAAATCGACCGAGAGACGGGATATTTCGCGATAAAGCCGTCGGGCGTTGAGTACGACAAGCTTTCGCCGGACGACATGGTTATAATGGATCTTGACGGCAACAAAATAGAAGGACGGTACAACCCGTCGTCCGACACGGCGACGCATATCGAGCTTTACAAGGCGTTTAAAAACATAGGCGGTATTGTTCACACGCACTCGCCGTGGGCGACAAGCTGGGCGCAGGCGGGGCGCGACATTCCCTGCTACGGAACGACGCACGCCGATTACATTTACGGCTCCGTGCCGTGCGTGCGCAATCTCACGAAAGAGGAGATCGACGCGGGCTACGAGAAAAATACGGGCGTGCTGATAGTCGATTACTTTAAGGATAAGGATTACGAGGCTGTTCCTGCTGTGCTGTGCAAGAACCACGGCCCGTTTACGTGGGGCAAGGACGGTCACGAGGCGGTGCATAACGCCGTCGTGCTTGAAGAGGTCGCGAAAATGGCGGTGCATACCGAGGCGATAAACCCCGACGTAAAGCCCGCGCCGCAAATTCTCCAAGACAAACACTACTACCGCAAGCACGGCGCGAACGCGTACTACGGTCAGGGAAAGTAAAGAAAGGACATAAAAAAATGATTAAAGCTGTATATTCAAGAACACTGATGATATTAAAGAGAATACCCGTAAAGCTGTGGGGGCTTTCGCTCCTTAACGGGCTTTTGGTGTCGCTGCTGTCGGCTTTCAGCGTAAATCTGCCGTTGGTGACGCTGCCGATAAGCGCCGCGCTTGAGGCGGGTATGATACTGATTTACTACATGACGTACTCGACCGGCGACGTGCCCGACTCAAAGCCGATGTTCGCGGCGTTTAAGGATTTCAAGACGTTCAAGCACGTTGCGGGCGGTATGTGCTGGATGTATTTGTGGATATTCCTCTGGGGACTTATCCCCGTCGCGGGAGTTGTGCTGGCGGTATACAAAGCGATACAGTACGCGTTCACTCCGTACATTCTGCTCGAAGAGCCTGAGGTCGGCGCGCTCGACGCGCTCAAAAAGTCCAAAGAGGACACAAAGGGTCTGAAACTTGGCATATTCGCGGGAAGAACGCTGCCGGCAATAGCGTGCGTCGTCGTGATTTTGATTTTCGCGGCTGTGGGCGCGCTCGTAAGAGTGCTGACCATACCGTTCGCGATTATCACGGTGCTTTTGACGATTATATTCTCACTGTTTGCGCCGCTGTTTTTCGGACTGGTCGAGGCGGGATTTTACGAGTACGGCAAAAAGCCCGCCGCGAAAAAAGCGGCTGAAACCGCGGCGTCGCATCTCCCTCCCGTTACCTGCCCCGCGTGCGGCACGGTTAACGTGGGCGGCGAGAAGTTCTGCTCAAAGTGCGGCGGCAAGCTGTGATATTTTAAGGCATATTAAAGGGGACACTAAAGTTTTAGTGTCCCCTATTTTAGTGTCTTCGTTTACGCGTTTTTCATGTCGATATACTTCTTTATAACCTCGATACACTGCTCCGTACTCATGCCGGCGGTGTTAAGGCACACGTCGTAATTCGTAAGTTCCGACCACCTGTGACCCGTGTTATGCTCGTAGTAGTTGCCTCGCGTTTTGTTCATGGATCGGATAAGCTCCTTCGCGTCGTCGGGGTTAAGCTCGTACAGCCGCGACACGCGTTTCATGCAGTTTTTTATCGGCGCGTGAAGGTACACGCGCACCACGCCGTCCATATCTTTAAGCACGTAGTCGGCGCATCTTCCGACTATCACGCAGCTTTCGCGTTCCGCAATTTCGCGTATAAGCTTTGACTGCTCCTCAAACAGTTTCGCCGACTCTTCAAGAGATGTGTCCTGTATGCTCTCGTCGTCCACCTCGTACGTCTCGTCGCCACGCAGCATTTCGAGTATTTCCCTGCCGTAATACTTCACGCCGAGAGATTTCGCAAGCTCCTTGCCGATTTCCTTACCGCCGCTGCCGTAGCTGCGGGCGATCGTTACAACTGTTTTTTTCATGTAAACCACATCCCTTCGTCGGTGATATAAATTATATATACCACATTTTACGTCGTTTGAAACATTAAAAATTACCGAACACGAACGCGCCGCTATCCGTGAGCTCGTCCGCGCTTATGCCGTCGGAAACGTTCGCGCCGCCCCTCAGAGCCGCGCTCGTCTCGCTCTTGTCGCAGAGCGACCAGTTCGCCCAGCTTATGCCGCGCTCGTTCATGAAGTCGATCCACCTTTGCGCCTCGTCAAGGAACACGCCGCCGTTACCGTCAGCCGCGCTCGTTCCCCACTCCGTCACGAACACGGGCAGTCCGCAGTCCGATATGCGCTGTCTGAGCCAGTCGGTGTGCGTTCCGGCGTAGAAGTGGCACGTATACATTATGTTTTCGCCCGCAAGCGGATCCTTCGCCGCCTCGTGCAAGTCCTGGCTCCATGTCGGGCTGCCGACGAGTATAATGCCGTTCGTGTTTTGGCGTATCACGGTAATTATTTTTTCCGCGTATGGCTTAACATTACCGCCCCACGTAACGCCGCCGTTCGGCTCGTTGCAGATTTCGTAAAGCACGTTCGGACTGTCCGCGTAACGTGCCGACATTTCCGCGAAAAATTCGGCTGCCGCGTCGGCGTTCGCGAGTGGGTCGCCGTCGGACAGAATGTGCCAGTCGATTATGACGTACATATCCTGCCGTATCGCCGCGTCAACGGCGTTTACGAGCGTGTTTTTGACCGATTTGTCGGAAAGGTAGCCGCCCTCACCGGTGTACATCGCGCAGCGGAACAAATTCGCGCCGTAGTCGGCTGTCGCCTTTATCGCGTCCTCGGTAACAAAATTCGGGAACCATTGTAAGCCGTGCGACGACATACCGTGCAGCACGACATTTTCGCCGCGCTCGTTCACAAGGCGCGTACCGTCAACATGGAGCGCGCCGTTCTCGCTCACTCCGCCTTTGCGAGCCGTCACGGGCGCGGTCGGCGCGGCGGTGGGTTCTGGAGTGTAAGGCTGCAGATTGCCTTTTTTATTCGCGGCGCGCATTATTATGGCGCACGCCTCGGCGCGTGTGATCGGTGATTTCGGGTTCAGGTTGCCCTTATCGTCGCCGTACACAATGCCGTTTGAAACCGCCGCAATCACCGCGTCGTAGTACCTTCCGTCAAGCGCGGAAAAATCGGGCGCTTTCGCCGCGTCGTTGTAGTCGCCCTTCGCGTCGGGCATAAACGCCTTCATTATAATCTTCACCGCAAGCTGACGCGTTATCGCGTCGTCGTACGTTTCGCCTGTGGGCGGTATCTCGTCCCAATCGTAAAAGCCCTTGTCGAGCGCAGCCTGCATCATCGGCGCAGCCCAGTGGTTCGACTGCGCGGACGTTGACGCGGTAAGGCTCGCAATCCTGCCCGTCACGCTCACAAGCTCCGCTTTCGTTATAATGCCCGACGGGCGGAACGTGCCGTCCCCGTAGCCCGACAGGTAACCTTGATTTGTCATGTCGGTCACGTTTTCGTAAAACCAGTCGCCCTCGTTTACGTCCGAAAAACCCGCCGCGCCCGCGCAGGCACACGTAAGCGTCATAAACACGGCTGATAAAATCATGCAGATAAATTTTTTCATGTAATCCTCTCCTTATATTTACATTCTATCATACTTTTCGGAAAATTTCCATAGCGATATAAATTTATTTGCGTATAGCACGGGAAAACGCGGCATAAAATAAATAAGGCATCATAACGGGGGACACTAAAATAGGGGGACACTAAAATGGAATACAGTTATTCGCGTCTTTTGGGGGACACTAAAGTTATCTCGGAAAAATACGAAAACGCGGCAGTTTTTAAAATAGGCGAAAGCGTCATGGGGAGAGAGATACTGTGCGTTAAGATAGGCGGGGGACACAAAAAAGTACTTGCCGCAGGAGCGTTCCACGCGCTTGAATATATTACCGCGGCGTTCCTTGCGAAATTCGCCGAGGAATACGCACGCGCGGCAGAGCGCGGTGAAATGTTCTTCGGGCGTGACGCGTGTCTTTTGAGTAAAAACGCGTCGCTTTTTATTGTCCCCATGGTGAACCCCGACGGCGTGGAAATCGTTCTGCGCGGCGGGGACACTAAATCGGTGTGGCAAGCGAACGCGAGGGGTGTGGACATAAATCACAATTTTGACGCGGACTGGCAAAGCGTGAAGGATGCGCCTTCGCCGTCGCTCTACGGCGGCGAAAAGCCGATGAGCGAGCCGGAAACGAAGGCTCTGTGCGGATTTATAAGGCGCGAGAGGTTCGATATGCTTTTGTGCTTTCACAGTCAGGGAGAGGAGATTTACTATGACTTTAACGGAAAAACGGCGCCCCGTTCAAGAGAAATCGCGGACGAGATGGCGCGGGAGAGTGGATACAAGGTCGGTGTTCCCGAAGGCAGCGCGTGTTTCGGCGGGTGTAAGGACTGGTTCATAAACGAGTTCGGGCGTGAAGGGTTCACGATTGAGATGGGCAGGGGCGTAAATCCGCTGCCCGTGAGTATGCTCGGTGAGGTTTACGAGCCGAATGCAAGGATCGTTCTGTGCGGTATGGAATGGGCGGTGAGGAGGTAGGGTGCGTCGTGAGCCTCCCCTACAAATAATATGACCCCCTCTATGAGGGGGTCGAAATCTTTGATTTCGGGGGGTGTAATGTTATTTGACGCACAACACACCCCCCTAAACTTGCAAGCAAGTTTAGACCCCCTCATAGAGGGGGTCATGCGGGCGAACATGGTTCGCCCCTACACCCATCATTCTAATTGTACCCGTAGGGGCGACCCTCGCGGTCGCCCGCGCATGAGAAAACCCCCTCGGAGAGGGGGTTTTTACTATGTTTTACTTCAAAATCTTATCAATCGCGTCGAGTTCGTCCCGGGTGAAATCGAGGTTGGAGATTGCGGCGGCGTTTTCTATTATCTGCGCGGGGCGTGACGCGCCGAGCAGCACGCTCGTCAGTCTTCCTCCGCGCAAGTTCCACGCACAAGCCATTTGCGCGAGCGACTGTCCGCGGTTCTCGGCGATAGCGTTTAGGCTTACAACCTTTTCGATTTTCTCGGCTGTGATGCCGTCCTTCGTGAGGAACGGCGACGCTTTCGCGGCGCGGGAGTCGGCGGGGATACCGTGTATGTACTTATTTGTGAGCAATCCTTGCGCAAGCGGGCAGAACGAGATCGAACCCATGCCCTCCTCGTCGAGCACGTCGAGAAGTCCGTCCTCAACCCAGCGTTCGAACATATTGTAGCGCGGCTGGTGAATAACAAGCGGCGTGCCGAGACTCTTCATAATCTCAGCCATTTGTTTCGTCTGTTTCGCGCTGTAATTTGAAACGCCGACGTACAGCGCCTTGCCGCTGCGCACGATTTGGTCGAGAGCGCGAGCCGTTTCCTCCATGGGCGTTTCGGGGTCGGGGCGGTGGTGGTAGAAAATGTCCACGTAGTCGAGACCGAGACGTTTCAGGCTTTGGTCAAGGCTCGCTATAAGGTACTTGCGCGAGCCGTGGTCGCCGTAGGGGCCTGCCCACATGCCGTAGCCCGCCTTCGTCGATACAATGATCTCGTCGCGGTAGGGCTTAAATTCGTTCTTCATCACCTTGCCGAAATTTTCCTCCGCGCTGCCGGGGTAAGGCCCGTAATTGTTCGCAAGGTCAAAGTGCGTTATGCCGAGGTCAAACGCAGTCGTGAGCATGGCGACCATGTTGTCGTAATTGTCGGCGCTGCCGAAGTTGTGCCAAAGCCCCAGCGAGAACGCGCTAAGTTTAAGTCCGCTGTTTCCGCAGCGGTTGTATTTCATCGTGTCGTATCTTTTTTCGTCTGCTGTGTACATGTTTTGTCTCCCTTTCTTTGTGTTTTGTTTATGGATTTATTATACAATTTTTTTCGGAGGGTGTCAATCGGTTTTTAAGCATAAAAAAACCACCGGTGAACCGGTGGTCTTCACAAGTTTTGTCATTATTGTGAGTATCTGAAGTCTTTTATTTTTATGTTGGGTTCTACAAACACACGGTTTGGATTGGCATCATGATTGGCTGAAAATTCAACTCTGATCTGTAAAACTCCCGCGACAGAAATTTCAAACGGTATGGGGTTTGTTGTATTGCGCATGGCGGGAGACTGATACAGAACTCTGTCGTCCTGATCGTAAATGGTTACTTTTCCTTCCGCTTCGTTCAGAGGTGTGTCACTCATATCAATAGTACCCGCTACTTTTTTCGCAAGTCCGTTTAGGTTATATGTAATAGATGCTTTTACTTCGTCGCTGCCTTTATAGACATCATAATAAACCGTTTTTGTTTCACTGTCTAAATAGATGCCGTCACCGTCTAATTTGTCATATCCCGTTGTTGCAAAATATACATCTTCATTCATGGAACCGTCATCATTTATGTAAATTGTTAAATTATCACCGTCCCATGATACCTGTTTGCCCATCGCCTCTCCGATATAGCGAAGAGGAACATATGTGCGTCCGTTATAGATAAACGGCTTGCTGTCGTCGGGTGTTTCCGACTTGTCCTGTCCGTCGATTATAATACGGTAATTGTCATAAATAACGCCGATTGCCTGCTCAACAGGCTGTGCGCATACCGTCAGTATTGCGCTTGCCGCAACAGCAGCCGCAACTCCGATTAAAAATCCTTTTACTCCCTGTTTCATTTTTGTCGTCCTTTCAAATAAATTTGTTTTTGCTTTTGTCCGCTCTGATAAATAATTGTTTTGCTGCAGTTCCCCTTTCGATATTTTATATATTTTATTTCGATAAATCAAATACTTTACGCCGCCCCCTTCCCGATTTATCGGAATAATTGTTTGACGCAAATAAAAAATGCGTGACCTCACTTAACGCAAAGCCACGCAATAAAAAACGCGGTCTTTGACATTAAATGTTGTCACACATTTACCCTCAAAAATATAATTTTACCAATAATGGAATATAGTCAAAGTAACCTACGCTTTTTTTATAGCGTAAGCCATTATCGGTAAAATATTAAATTAAGTAAATATGTGACTTTTATATTATATCACTTTTCTGGAAAATTGTAAAGGATAAAATAAAAAGGCGGCACGCTGCCGCCGGAGGACGAACATGGTTTGCCTGAAGTAAGGCCCCCTTGTCAAAGTGAACCACACGCCACGCGTGTGGTAGGCGTGTTGCGAAACAACAAACGCCGTTGCAAGGGGGCTGTCACGCGCAGCGTGACTGGGGGATTCCCTTTCTGTTTACCTATTGAATCCCTCCACCGCCTTCGGCGGTCCCCCTCCCTTTGACAAGGGAGGCAAACGCAAACCCCCTCTGCGAGGGGGGTCATACATAAATTTACATCCTTCTTTTTCGTGTTGCCAATGCAACCACGGCAAGGAAAATCACGCCTATCAGCACTATCGTGCCGCCGGGACTGAGGTCGGCGTAGTACGACACAAACAGCCCGCCTATCGTGAACGCCTCCGCGAGTAAAATTGAAATCACAATCGTCTGTTTATAGCTTTTCGCGAGCATCATCGCCGCCGCGACCGGTATCACGAGCAGCGACGAAATCATCAGCGCGCCGACTATGCGCGACGCGACCGAGACCGTTACGGCGGTGAGCGCCATTATTACAAGGTTTACGGCGCGTGTCGGCACTCCGGCGAGCTTTGCCGCCTCCTCGTCGAATGTTACAAAGAACAGTTCCTTTCGCAAAATCAGCGACACCGCAGCCACGGCTACTCCGAGCGCGGCGGTGAGCCACAAATCGAAGTCGGAAATCGCGATCACCGAGCCGAACATAAAGCTGTCAAGGCTCGACGCGCTGCCGGTGAACCGCGACAGCACGGCGGCAAGTCCTATACCCGCCGACATCACGACGACCGTCGCAATTTCGCCGTAGCCTTTAAAGGCGCGGCGCAGCGTTTCTATTCCGAGTACGGCGAATATTGAAAACAGTATCGCGCCGAGTATCGGGTTTATTCCAATCATCAGTCCGAACGCTATGCCCGCGAGCGCGGAGTGCGAGGTCGCGTCGCCTATCGCGCTCAATCGTTTTAACACGAGCGTCGTGCCTATGCACGGCGACACGAGCGCGATTATCCCCGCCGCCAGAAACGCGCGGAGCATAAAACCCTGTGAAAATATGTCAGGCATGGTGGTGCTTCCTCCTTCCCGCGAATATGTCGTTGACCTCGTCAAGCGTCAGGTCGGTTTTCTTTACAAACTCGCCGTTGCCGTGTTCGCAGAAAATCAGCAGCACGCTCGAAATTTTGAAAAGCGCGGGCGTGTCGTGGTTCGTCATTACTATCGTCATACCGCGGCTGTTGAGGTCGGTTATTATGTCTGTTATCGCTGCCGCGTTCGCTGCGTCAACGCCGCTTGTCGGCTCGTCCATTAAAAGCAGCTCCGGCTCGGCGACAAGTGCGCGGGCGATAAACACGCGCTGCTGCTGTCCGCCGGAAAGCTTGCCTATCGGTTTATTTAGATAGCCGTCCATACCGACGCGGCTCAAAACCTCGCGCACGCGTTCGCGGTCGGCGCGTGTGTAGCGGCTGAATAATTTTTTTTGCGAGTACAAATTCGCGGCGACGACCTCCTCGACCGTCGCGGGGAAATTCTTCGCGAACGCGTTTGATTTCTGCGACACGTAGCCAATCTTGTGCGCGTCCTTAAACGAGCTTATGTCCTCGCCGAAAAGCGTGATCGCGCCCTTCGGACACGGGAGCAGGTTTAAGATGAGTTTTATAAGCGTGCTCTTGCCCGCGCCGTTCGCGCCGATTATGCCGAGAAAATCGCCCTTGTTAAGCGTAAAGGACACGTCGCGCAGCACCGGCGCGTCGGGGTATTCAAAATTGAGGTTTTCAACGCGTAATATCTCGTCCATGGCTCGTCCTTTCGGTTCCGCTGTCGCGGTAACGGATTTTTCCTTTATTTTACACTGATACGGGGGTTTTGTCAATATGGTTTACCCGTAAGCCTCCCCTCGAGGGGAGGTGGCATTGCGCAGCAATGACGGAGAGGTGGCAATGGATTTAGAAAAGCCACCCCTCAGTCACCTTCGGTGACAGCTCCCCTAATAGGGGAGCCATACAGAAAACGCCGCACATCGTTAGCCTCCCCTATTAGGGGAGGTGGCATTGCGTAGCAATGACGGAGAGGTGGTAATGGATTTTGAAAAGCCACCTCTCAGTCGCCTTCGGCGACAGCTCCCCTCAAGGGGAGCCTTTCTTGCGTGGCGACGTTTTTTTCGGAAAATGTCGAAGAATGACGATTATTGTAAAACTGTTTTTCTTTACAAATTCGACTTTTTATGATACAATTTATATGCTAAATTCTATAACTTAATAAGGTAGAACAAACTTATTTGCGTTATGCAAAAAATGCGGTCATTACAATGAGGTTTGTCTAGCTTATTGTTGTAGAATTTAGCAGTTCCGACCGCGTTTTTATGCGCGGTCTTAGAGATAGGGCTGCGCTTTTTTATTTTTTATAAAGGGGGTGAAGGAAATGCCGCAGTACGAGGAGATGTACTACAAGCTTTTTAACGCCGTGACCGATGCGATCGAGGCGCTTAAAACAGCACAAAAAGAGGTTGAGGATATGTACATAAAAAACAAGGAAGAAAAAAGCGAGTGAACAATTAAATTATCCACTCGCGAAAATCTACCCCCGCAGCAAAGCCGCGGGGTTTTGCTTACTATAATTTTACAACAGCTTTTTCAGTCTGTCGTCCACGGCGTGGAGAAACGCCTCGGTGTCGACCTTCTGTTTATTTTCAAGCGACGAGAGCAAATACAAATCGCCGGTCATTACGCCGTCCTCAATCGTCTGTATCGTCGCTTTTTCAAGGCAGTCGGCGAAGTTTACAAGCTCGGGCAGGTCGTCAAGCTCGCCGCGCTTACGGAGCGCGCCCGTCCACGCGAACAGCGTTGCGACGGAGTTTGTCGAGGTCTTTTCGCCCTTCAGGTGCTTGTAATAGTGACGCTGCACCGTGCCGTGAGCCGCCTCGTACTCGTAAATACCGTCGGGCGAAACGAGTACCGACGTCATCATCGCGAGCGAGCCGTAAGCCGTCGCGACCATATCCGACATAACGTCGCCGTCGTAGTTCTTGCACGCCCAGATGTAGCCGCCGTTCGAGCGCACAACACGCGCCACCGCGTCGTCTATGAGCGTGTAGAAATACTCTATTCCCGCCGCGTCGAATTTTTCCTTGTACTCCGCGTCAAAAATCTCTTGGAATATGTCCTTGAAACGGTGGTCGTATTTTTTGGAAATCGTGTCCTTCGTCGCGAACCAAATATCCTTCTTCATATCGAGCGCGTAGTTAAAGCACGCTCTCGCAAAACTCGCGATCGACTTGTCGCGGTTGTGAACGCCCTGAATGATACCGTCCTCGTCGGCGAAATCGTATATAAGCTCGCGCGTCTCGTTGCCGTCCTTATCGGTCGTCACAAGCTCCGCCTTACTTCCCGCCTTGACCTGCATTTCGACGTTCTTGTAAATATCGCCGTAAGCGTGACGCGCAATCGTGATGGGCTGCGTCCACGTCGGGATGTACGGCGTTATGCCCTTTACGAGTATCGGCGTGCGGAAAACCGTGCCGTCGAGCATCGCTCTTATCGTGCCGTTCGGCGACTTCCACATTTCCTTTAAGTCGTACTCGTCCATTCTCGCGGCGTTCGGAGTTATGGTCGCGCACTTTACCGCGACGCCGTATTTCTTCGTCGCGTTCGCGCTGTCAACGGTAACTTGGTCGTTCGTCGCGTTGCGGTGCTCAAGACCGAGGTCGTAATACTCGGTTTTGAGGTCGATGTAAGGCGTAAGGAGTATATCCTTGATCATCTTCCATATTATTCTCGTCATTTCGTCGCCGTCCATTTCGACAAGCGGCGTTTTCATCTGGATTTTTGCCATTATATTTATGTTCCTTTCCTTTTAGTTTTCCTTGTTTAAAAGCGTCTCAAATTCCGCCTCGGTAATCGGTTTCGAATAATAGTAGCCCTGCGCCATGTCGCAGCCTGCCGCGCGCAGAATATCGCGCTGACCCTCAGTCTCAACACCCTCGCACAGGGTGGTTACATCAATGCGTTTCGCCATAGCGATTATTTCCTCGATAATATTGACGCTGCGCTTTGACGTTTCTATGTCGTCTATGAACACCTTATCTATTTTCAGCGTGTCGATAGGCATTATACGCAAAAGATTAAGCGACGAATAGCCGCTGCCGAAGTCGTCCATGGACACCGAGTAGCCGCGGCGGTGAAGGTCGTACACCAAATCGTTCGCGCTGTTGTCACCCTCGGAGAATATGCTTTCCGTTATCTCCATATCAATGTATTTCTTCGGGATTTTGTAACGCTTTACCAAATCGTCAAGCTTATCGGCAAAGCGCGGGTCGCTCAAATGGCAGCGCGACACGTTCATCGAAACGGTCACTACCGGCTCGTTGTTTAATAGCCGCTTTTTCAGCATACGCAACGCCTGCTCGTACACGGCGAAGTCGACCTTGTTTATAAAGCCGTTGCGCTCAAACAGAGGCACGAATATGCCCGGCGAGATAAGGCCCTTATCCTTATGGTTCCACCTTACGAGCGCCTCCGCGCCGACTATTTTATTTGTTTTGAGGTCGTATTTGGGCTGATAGTACGCTATAAATTCGCCACTCCGCAGCGACGCTATCATGTCTACCTCCAGTTCGCTCTCGATTTCAAGCTTTGAGTACATTCTGTCGGTAAAGTAGCACAGGTAGTTTCTTCCTACTATATGCACGTCCTCTTTGGCTATATTCGCTCTGTCCACATATATTGACAGCGGCGTATCGGAGTCGTAATGCGTAATCGGGCAGATACCCGCCTTTATGTGAAGTCGGTATGTCGACGCGTCCTGCACGTGTATATCGGCGTTTTCAAGTTCGTCGATGAGCAGTCTGTTGTTGTCGTTGTCCTCGACAATAACAAGGAAGTTGTCGCCCACCAGTCTGCCGAAAATTCCTTTGTCGCGGAAAAGTCTTTTCAGTTCGTTCGCCATGGACACGAGCATCTTGTCGCCCACGTCCGTGCCGAAACGGTCGTTTACAAGCTTGAAGTTTATCGCGTCCACCGACACAAGCAGATACTTCCTGTCGGCGTTTTTGGTAAGCAGCTTGTGCGCAGCCGTCATAAGGTACTTGTTGTTGTACACGCCGGTAAGCGTGTCTATACGCGCCATTCTCCTGAAATGTCTCATTCTCAGGCACAGGAACAGTATTATAAGCGCTACGGTGATAAGGATTATCAGCACCCATACGCGGTTGGCGTATATCATATCGCGGAAATTCGGTATATATGTGTGGCTTAACGTATACGCCTTGCTTTCAAGCTCCGCGCTGTCAACGGACGTATTGTGAATTATACCGTTGAGCATGCTTATAAGGCTTGTGTCGCACGTCAGACGCGATATGCCGAGCCTTACAGGAATGCTCAACTCAAAATTGTGCATAATCGAAAGTTTCGGGTGCGCGATAAGGCTCATTTTGGTTTGAAGTTCCGGCGCGGAAATAAGAGCCGCGCTGATTTCTCCGCGCTCCGCATCGTCAAGCATGGAGTTAATGGAGCCGTAAGTTTTAACCACCCAGCGCGGATAATTCTCGTTCAGATACTTCTTTATCCACAAATTGCTGTCCGCTATGCCCACCTGTACATCGCTTTCCGCCTCAACCTCGCCCCGCGCCACGGGATAAAATATGATTGACGTGTACGGTATGGTCGCCTCGGTTACGCCCTGCTCCGAGCCGGAAACGTTCAGCACCGCGTCAGCCTTGCCGAGCATCATATCCTCTTTGAGACGATTTTCGTCATTCATGTCGTTCGGGATATACTCTATTTCCATGCCGGCATTGGCCGCTATTTTATTGATAATGTCTATGTATATACCCTCGTATGCGTTGTCGGACTTGTTGTAAAACACCAGCGGGTAGTTGTCGGGTACGAACACCCTCAGCTTGCCCTTGCTGCGCGCAGCATTATAATCGGTTTCGGTCATGGCCACCATATCGCTGTACGGCATACGGAAACAATCGGTGTAATAGCGCGAAAGGTAGAACGGGCGCGAGTCGGAAAGGCGGTCGAGCAGACCGTTGAGCAGCGACAGCGTTTTTGTGTCGCCCTTTCTTACGGCGCAGTAGTAGTTGACCTGTCCGCACCTTGCAATCGCTCTCATTCCCTCGGGCGACGACGTCGCGGGCATGAGCATTGCGTCCGCGCTGCCCTGTTCCATGGCGCGTTTCATGTCGTCGCCGCTGTGGCAGTACACGAGCGTGTATGTAAAGTTATTCGCCTGCGCGAACGACGCGAGTATATTTTCAAAATTCGCGTTGTGAACCGCGGCTATTCTGATATTGTTGAAATGCTCGTAGTCCTTGTAATACAGTTCCTTATCGTTGTTTACGAACAGCGATAAAAAGCCCACGCCGACAGCGCGGTCGGTAAAGTCCACGCTCGCGTTAAGCGCGTCGTCGGGAGAAATCATCGCAACAAAATCAAGCGTGCCGTCGGCAAGCCTTTTAAGACCACTCTCGGTGGAATACTCGTCAGCCGCAAATCCCGTGTCGTCCGCAAGGTCAAAAAGACCCTTCAGGCACGCGCGGGCGTAAGTGTCAATATCGACTTCGGGCGTATTGTAATCATCTATTATTCCTGTTTTATACACGTTGCTTTCAGCGTATGCGGGCAGTGACGCTGCCATCAGCGCGATCAGCGCCGAAATGAACGCAATGAATACTTTTTTCATATTGTTAATTCCTTTTTCGCGTATAATCGCAAGGTTTTTTTCATAGGTATTTTTATTATACATCAATTTCCAAAAATATTCAACAGTAAAATTCAAAAAAATGCCGTTAAAATCGGAAAAATAAAAAAACACCGCCTCGGTGAGGCGGTGCAAAACAAATACATATTGGGGGAGTAAATGTTTTATAAGGGGGGTATTCACAACATATGCTGTTGTTATATAGAAACAGACGGTTTCGCGTCCGGTTTCTTCGGGGGGACCCTTGCCTTTGGGGAAAGGCAAGGGCATCTGAAAAAAAGGATGGTATCCGGCTGCCGTGGCAGCCTTCAAGCTTTATCTTGTTGGCTTTTTATTGGTTCTGCGACTTATCCTCGGACAGACGAACCTGTATTTCCATCGTCTCTCCATCGCGCAGTATCTTGAAGGTCAGGTAGTCGCCCGCCTTCTTCTTGTCGCGGATGGCGTTGACCTCCTCGGTCGAGGATACCTTCTGACCGTCCACTTCGAGTATCATGTCGTAGGTTTTAAGTCCCGCGTCCGCGGCTCCGCTGCCTTCGACAACGTTCTCTATAAACAAGCCGTAGCCCGTGTCTCTGATATTTATTCCCACGAGAGGTCTGCCCGTTACGTAGCCCGACGATACGAGGTCGTCTATTATCGGTTTCGCCTCGGACATCGCAATCGCAAAGCCCATACCCTCGATACCTGTCGAGGACAGTTTTACGGAGTTTATGCCTATAACCTCGCCGTACTGGTTGATGAGCGCGCCGCCGCTGTTGCCGCTGTTAATCGCCGCGTCCGTCTGGATGAGGTTATACGTTCTGTTATCCAAAGTCATCGTTCTGTTTACCGCGCTCACGATACCTGCGGTAACGCTGCCCGAAAATTCCTGTCCCATCGGGTTGCCTATCGCGACGGCAAGTTCGCCTACCTTAACGTCGGCGGAGGAATTGAGCGTCGCGGCAGTCAGCTTTGTGCTGCCCGGGTCTATTTTGAGTACCGCGAGGTCTGTCTTTTCGTCCGAGCCGACGAGTTTCGCGGTAAATTCCTCTCCCGTGTTAAGGATTACCGATATTTCCGTCGCGCCGTTTATTACGTGCCAGTTGGTGACAATATAGCCGTCGGACTGGAATATGATGCCCGAGCCGCTGCCCTGCTGCACCGTCTGACCGTCCTGCGACGGGTCGCTGTAGGAATAGTACCGTCCGGTGAACGGGTCGTAGAAACGCTGCAGCGAAACGGTAGTTTTATTTATTACGCCGACAACGCTCGGTCCGACCTTCTCGGCTATTTCGGGAATGGTCATTGTTTTTTTGCCGTTTGTGTTGTTCGCGAGGAGCGCGGCCTCGGCAACTGTTTGTGAGCTGTCGTCAAGCGTCGCTGTAACGCTTTGTCCGCCCTGCGCGGCAAGGTTCTGCACAACGGGCTGCTGATTTTTAATATAGTAGTAAGCGCCGCCGCCGACAAGTCCGGCGGTAACAACGCTCGCCATAAGTGCGCTGCAAATTGCACTCAGCCATATGCGGGGCTTTTTCTCCCTCTTAGGCTTTTGACTGTAAATAATCATGTCGGTTGATTCTGTGTGCGGATAGTGTTTCATATCATGTCATCTCCCATAATATTTTATCGGTTATATATAAATTTCATACCATGCGCTATTTTTTTACTGCAAATATATATTAAAACACACTTTTGACACTGGTATGAATTGATTGTAAACAGAAATTACATATTTTATGAACAAATTATGAACAAGACTTGACAAACATTTATAATAGGAATATACTAAACGCAAACAGTTTCCGTTTCCGAATTTGAAAGGAATTTATATGAAAAAATTATTGATTTTGGACTCAAACAGTATACTGAACCGCGCGTTTTACGGCGTGCGATACTTATCTGCAAAAGACGGCACGCCGACTAACGCGGTGTACGGCTTTCTTAATATTCTGATTAAACTCATAACCGAGCAGCAGCCCGACTGCGTATGCGCGGCGTTCGACCTTAAAGCCCCGACGTTCCGTCATTTGCGTTACGACGGCTACAAGGCTCAGCGTAAGCCGATGCCTGATGATTTGGCGACGCAGATGCCGATTGCGAAGGATATACTGCGCGCGATGAACGTCACAATTCTCGAAAAAGAAGGTTACGAGGCGGACGACATTATAGGCACGGTGGCGCGTATTTGCGAGGAAAGCGGCGTAGAGTGCCTTATCGCCACGGGCGACAAGGACGATTTGCAGCTTGTGAGCGATAAAACGAAGGTTATTCTGACCGTCTCAAAGCAGGGCTACAACGAGACGACCGTGTACGACGAGACTGCCGTTAAGGAGCGTTACCACGTCACGCCGACGGAGTTTATCGACGTTAAGGCGCTTATGGGCGACGCGTCGGACAATATTCCCGGTGTTAAGGGTATAGGCGAAAAGACGGCGATGAGTCTTATAGAAAGATTTCATTCGGTAGAGTATATATATGAAAATATTGACAATATAGGTCTAAAGGGCGCGGCGCTGCAGAAGATGAAGGACGGCAGGGATATGGCGTTTTTATCGAAGGAACTTGCGACGATTGTGCGCGACGTGCCGATCGAACTCGATTTTGACGCGTGCGCGTGGAACGGTTACGGTAACGGCGCGGAACTTTACAATATCCTGCACGGTCTGGATCTCAACAGCGTCATAAAGAAAATGAGCCTCACTCCACAAAGCGGCGCGGTCGTGACGGAGGAAGAGGATATTTTTGACGGTATGACGTTTGAGGTTATTGACGGCGCATCGTCGGTCGGCATTATCGGCAATGCGGCTGCGGTCGTGCTTGAAACGGACGGCGCGTGCGTTACGGCTATGGCTGCGGCGGCGGGTAAAAAGGCGTTCGTTATCGTGGGCGCGGATATTACGGACAAGGTCAAGCCGTTTCTGGAGAATGAAAATATAAAAAAAATCACGTTCGATATAAAAGAGGCTATGGTTAGCCTTCACGGACGCGTGCGGATAAACGGTATCGCGGACGATACGGCGATAGGCGCGTATCTTGTAGACCCCGCGCGGAACAGGTATACAATAGAGTCGCTCGCCGAGGAATATTTCGGCACGGAGATAGAAAAGCCCGAGGCAAAGCAGCTGTCGCTGCTTGACGAGGACGACGCGGGACGCGAGGAGTATCTCGCGAAATGCGCCGTCGCGCTCGGCGCGCTCAACGAGCGTATCGCGAAGAAGATGGAGGAAAACGGTCAGACAAAGCTTTACAGAGATGTGGAGCTGCCGCTTGTCGAGGTACTCGCGCATCTTGAAATAAACGGTTTCCTCGTGGACGATAAGCAGCTGCGCGAGTTCGCCGCGTCGCTCGGCGCGCAGATCGACACGGTTACAGCCATGATTTATGAAACGGCGGGCGAGACGTTCAATATAAATTCACCGAAACAACTCGGCGTTATACTGTATGAAAAGCTTGGTCTAAAGCCGGTGAAAAAGACGAGAACGGGCTACTCCACCAACGCGGACGCGCTCGAAAAGCTACACCACCCGATTATAGACATGATTTTGGAGTACCGCAGCCTGACAAAGCTGAAAAGCACGTACTGCGACGGTCTGGCGGCGGTCGTAAACCCCGAAACGCACCGTATACATTCGGTGTTCACGCAGACGGTGACGGTCACGGGCAGGCTTTCGTCGACCGAGCCGAATTTGCAGAATATCCCGACAAGGACGGCTCTCGGACGCGAGATACGCAAAATGTTTATCGCGAAGGACGGTTATGTGCTTGTGGACGCGGACTACTCGCAGATAGAGCTTAGAGTGCTCGCACATATAGCGAACGACGAAACGATGATAAACGCGTTCAAAAATGGCGAGGACATTCACGCCGTTACAGCGTCGCAGGTGCTTGGTATACCTCTTGACGCAGTAACGAAGGAGCAGCGTTCGAGCGCGAAGGCGGTAAATTTCGGTATTGTGTACGGTATCGGCGAGTTCTCGCTCGCGCAGGATCTGCATATAAGCGTAAAAGAGGCGAAGGCGTATATAGACGGCTATCTCGAAAAGTACCACGGCGTGCGCAATTACATGACGGAGATCAAGGAACGCGCGAAAAAGGACGGGTACGTTAAGACGATGATGAACCGCATACGGTATATTCCGGAGCTAAAGTCGCCGAATTACAATGTGCGCCAGTTCGGCGAGCGTGTCGCACTCAATACCCCCATTCAGGGCAGCGCGGCGGATATTATAAAGCTTGCGATGGTGCGCGTGGACAGGCGGCTCATAAGCGAGGGGTTAAGGTCGCGACTGATACTTCAGGTGCATGACGAACTTATCGTCGAGGCGCATAAGGACGAGGTGGACGAGGTTAAGCGTATATTGCTCGAAGAAATGCAGGGCGCTGCGGATATGCAAGTGCCGCTTAAGGCGGATATTTCCGTGGGGCATAGCTGGTATGATGCGAAATAAATTATGATTGGGCGGTGTGTAGTGTGGCACACATCGTGAGCCTCTCCTTGAGGAGAGGTGGCATCGCGAAGCGATGACGGAGAGGTGGCAACGGATTTTTAAAACCACCTCTCAGTCGCCTACGGCGACAGCTCCCCTCAAGGGGAGCCATACGTAGGGGCGAACCGTGTTCGCCCGTAAAAACCCCTCAGTCACTTCGTGACAGCTCCCCTAGTAGGGGAGCCATACGGCGTGCGCCGCATATCGCAAGCCTCCCCTACTAGGGGAGGTGACGCCGAAGGCGTCGGAGGGGTTTGTGCGCCGATTTACGATACGCCGTTAAATCACAATTTACCGTACAAGGAAAGGATATAACCATGAAAAAAATACTCTTATTAACGACCGCGCTAATAATGCTCGCGTCATGCGGGGGTCAAACGGCGGAGGACAACGGTAAAATCGACGTTTACGCGTCGTTCTACCCCGTGTACGACTTTGCGCGGACGATAGGCGGCGACGACATCAACCTAAATGCCGTCGTGCGTTCCGGCGCGGAGCCGCACGGGTTTGAGCCAACGGCAGCCGACATTGCGAAAATAAGCAATGCGGACGTGTTCCTCTACCATGGCAACGGCACGGACGCGTGGGCTGAAAAAATCGCGGAAACGCTCCCCGACAGCGTTATGAAGGTGCGGCTGTCGGACGCTGACGTAATCGCCAAGGGTGACGCGCACACGTGGCTCAGTCTGCAAAACGCGGAGGGTGAGCTTGATGCGGTGTGCAAGGCTCTTTCGGCAGCCGACAAAAACGATGAAAACGACGCGAAGTATTCTGACCGTCTGAACGATTACACGGCAAAGCTCGACGCACTCAAAGAGGAGTACGAGGCGGCAAAGCTTACGGCAGTGCCGCTCGCAGCGGCGCATGACGCTTACCGCGCGCTGTGCTATGAAACGGCTATGAATTATCTGCCGATAGACTCGGTTACAGGCGGCGACCCGTCGCCCGCGCAGCTTGCCGAGGTGGTAAAGAGTATAAAGGATAAGGACGCGAAGTACGTTTTCTACGACCCTATCGACGGCGACAAACTGGCAAACAGCGCGGCGCGTGAGGCGGGCATTGAGACTGCCGAGCTTTACGCGTTTGAGGGCGACAACGAAAACCGCGACTACGAAACGGTCATGCGCTTTAACCTCGAACAGCTTAAAAAATCCAAATAAATTACATACAAAAAAACTCCGGCTTTATGCCGGAGTTTTTTTATTATTAGTCTACAAGCTCTAAGAGCGCCATGGGAGCGCTGTCGCCGCGGCGGGGTCCGAGCTTGTAAATTCTCGTGTAACCGCCGTTTCTGTCAGCGTACTTGGGAGCAATTTCAGAGAAAACCTTTGTTACAACGTCCTCACTGGTGATGAACTCCAAAGCCTGACGGCGCGAGTGCAATGTATTCTTCTTACCGAGAGTAATCATCTTTTCAGCCAAACTCTGTGTTTCCTTGGCTCTCGTCTCGGTGGTTTCGATCCTACCGTTTTCGAGGAAACTCGTTACGAGATTTCGTAACATAGCCTTTCTCTGGTCGGTAGGTCTGCCTAACTTTCTTGTTCCCGGCATAATTGTACCTCCTAATCAGTATCGGTTGTTAATCTTCCTCTTTCTTTAAGTAAAGACCTAAACCGTTCAATTTGTTTATGACTTCTTCAAGCGACTTTCTTCCGAGGTTTCTTACCTTCATCATGTCCTCCTCGGACTTGTTCGTAAGATCCTCGACCGTGTTGATACCTGCGCGCTTTAAGCAGTTGTACGAACGAACAGAAAGGTCGAGCTCCTCGATAGTCATTTCGAGAACCTTCTCCTTCTTGTTCTCCTCCTTCTCAACGATGATTTCGGCGTTCTTTGCATCGTCCGAAAGGTCAACGAAGAGCGAGAGAAGGTCGTTCATAATCTTCGCGGCGAGCGATACAGCCTCGTCGGGCTTGATCGTACCGTTCGTCCACACCTCAACCGCCAATTCTTCTCTATCCGTGTATTGACCGACACGAGTATTTTCAACCGTGTAGTTTACCTTTGTTACAGGAGTATAGATAGAATCCACGGGAATTACTCCGATAACTGGCTGCATGTCCTGCTTGTTTCTGTCCGCGCCGACATAGCCCCTGCCCTTTGAAAGAGTGATTTCCATGTAAAGATTTGCGTCATCGTTCAGCGTCGCGATGTGAAGGTCGGGATTGAATATCTCGACGTCATCGTCGCGCTTTATATCGCCCGCCTTTATTTCCTGCGCGCCCTTTGCCTCGATGTATACGGTTTTGGGAAGGTCGCCGTGTATTTTAAGGGCGAGTTTCTTTATGTTCAGAATAAGCTCCGTAACATCTTCCGTAACACCGGGGACGGTGGAAAACTCATGCTGCACGCCGTCAATCTTAACCGAGGTCGCAGCTGAGCCGGGCAATGAGGAAAGTAATATTCTCCGAAGAGAATTGCCGAGCGTCGTGCCGTAGCCGCGTTCAAGAGGCGATACCACGAATTTGCCGTATCTGCCGTCGTCGCTCATTTCAACGCATTCTATATTAGGCTTTTCCATTTCTATCATTTAAGAACCCTCCTAATTTCAAATTTACATATTATATCCACTTACCGAGGGTACCGTTCCGCCCGTTCGCATTGCGCGAAGAAGGCGAAACAGTAATATGCTATTACTTAGAATAAAGCTCGACAATACGCTGCTCTTCAACCTCATAGTCGATGTCGTCTCTCTCGGCGAGAGTTATAACCTTGCCTGTGAGAGTGTCCTTGTCCATCGAAAGCCACTTGGGGATTACTCTGTTGGCGTTGGTTTCAACGATTTCCTTTATTCTCGCAGAGTTCTTGCTTTTCTCCTTTACGGCGATCACGTCGCCCGCCTTGACAAGGTACGAAGGAATATCAACCTTCTTGCCGTTTACCGTGATGTGAGCGTGGTTAACGATCTGTCTTGCCTCGCGTCTCGTGTTCGCCAAACCTAATCTGTATACTACGTTGTCAAGTCTTGACTCCAGAATTTGAAGGAGCATTTCACCTGTTATGCCCTGTCTCTTTGTCGCCATTACATAGTACTTGCGGAACTGCTTTTCAAGCACACCGTATATAAACTTAACCTTCTGCTTTTCATTGAGCTGCAAGCCGTACTCGGACTGCTTTCTTCTCGTCTGCTTCGGGTTTCTGTTAGACTTCTTGTCTATACCCATTGTCGGCGGATTTATACCCAATGTTCTGCATCTCTTTAAAACGGGTTGTTTATTAACTGCCATTTTATTGTTTCCTCCTTCTACAATAATACCAATCAGACTCTTCTGCGTTTCGGAGGTCTGCATCCGTTATGAGGAATGGGCGTTACGTCCTTGATCATCGTAACGTCGAGACCTGTCGCCTGCAGTGCTCTTATAGCCGCCTCGCGTCCCGCACCGGGGCCCTTTACGTATACCTCAACTGTTTTCATGCCGTGCTCCATAGCAGCCTTTGCCGCTGTTTCGGCAGCGGTCTGCGCCGCGAACGGAGTACTCTTTCTCGAGCCGCGGAAACCTAAACCGCCTGCGCTCGCCCACGATATTGCGTTGCCCGCCGTATCGGTGATTGTGATTATTGTATTGTTAAAGGTTGAACTGATATGAGCAGCGCCCTTTTCAACATTCTTTCTGTCACGACGTCTTGTTCTTGTCGTTCTCTTTGCTACCTTAGCCATTCGGTTAGTCCCTCCTTTATATTATTTCTTCTTGCCCGCGATCGTCCTTGCCGGACCCTTGCGGGTTCTCGCATTGTTCTTCGTGTTCTGTCCTCTTACCGGCAGACCCTTTCTGTGACGGATACCTCTGTAGCATCCGATTTCCATAAGGCGCTTAATGTCGAGCGCTACCTGACGGCGGAGATCACCCTCAACCGTGTACTCGGCGTCTATAACCTCACGGAGCTTACTTACGTCTGTTTCCGTTAAATCCTTAACTCTCGTGTCGGGATTTATGCCTGTCTTATCAAGGATTTTCTGAGAACTCTTAAGACCAATACCGTATATATAGGTAAGACCAACTTCAACTCTCTTTTCTCTTGGTAAGTCAACACCTGCTATTCTTGCCATACTTTTCTACACCTCCATAAAAGATATCATCAAAAAATTTTTAGTGTTGCTATTAAAACCCGTTCAAGCTGTTTTGTTTCCCCTTGGCAAGTCGGTTCCGCAAAACCAGCCGCGCCTGAACAAGTCATAAACAAATTTGTGTGTATATGCGTTAACCTTGTTTTTGCTTGTGCTTAGGGTTTTCGCATATAATCATTATCTTGCCTTTTCTCTTAATTATCTTGCATTTTTCGCAAATCGGTTTAACCGACGGACGTACTTTCATTTCCGTATACCTCCCTATTTACTTCTCCAGGTGATACGTCCTCTTGTGAGGTCATACGGGCTCATTTCGAGCGTAACCTTGTCACCCGGTAAAATCTTTATAAAGTTCATTCTGAGCTTGCCCGAAATGTGCGCCAGCACCTGATGTCCGTTTTCAAGCTCTACCTTAAACATTGCGTTAGGCAGGTTCTCAACAACCGTGCCTTCCAGTTCCAATACATCTTCCTTAGCCAAGTTATATCCTCCTACCTTAACTCTCGTCATACTCCGACAGCGCTTTACGCACCTCCGAATTTGTAACCTTGCCCGCCGTTTCAAGCTTGTTCTTTATAAACCCCGAAACGGTGCTGCTCGGCTGAAGGTGTTTCAGCTTTTTCTTTTTCGGGCGGTCTACCTTCCTCAGCTCCCCGTTCGCGAGGTAAGCGTAATCGCCCTCGCGCGAGATAACTATGAATAAATCGCCCTTATCCCGTCCGGCTATGGAACGGACTACCATTCCCGCAGAAACCTCCATACCATCACCCCTATAACGTCAATATTTCGTAACCGTCTTTGGTAATCAGTACGGTATTTTCGTAATGCGCCGCCAGACTTCCGTCATCGGTGACAACCGTCCAGTCGTTGTCGAGCAAGGCAACCTCGTGGCTGCCGGCGGTTATCATCGGCTCTATCGCG
This sequence comes from uncultured Clostridia bacterium, assembly GCA_947623955.1. Classification (GTDB taxonomy): domain Bacteria; phylum Bacillota; class Clostridia; order UBA1381; family UBA1381; genus Hominilimicola. The sequence goes on from CANQIP010000002.1 coordinate 60,207, forward strand.
AGCGTCATACCCGCAGCAAGCTTTACGCCGTGACCCGCTTTGCCGAAATTCGGCACGTTCGGATCCTCGTGCAGCGACTGACCTATTCCGTGACCCACAAGGTCGCGCACCACGCCGTAGCCGTAGCTTTCGGCGTATTCCTGTATCGCGTGCGACACGTCGCCGAGCCTTGCTCCGTGTTTCAGGAATTTCAATCCCTCAAAAAAGCTTTGCTTGGTAACGTCTATAAGCTGCTGCGCCTCCGGTGAAATCTTACCGACCCCGAAAGTCCTTGCCATGTCGCTGTGCCAGCCGTCAAGCACCGCGCCCATGTCGATGCTTATAATGTCGCCTTCCTGAAGAACGACGTGCTTTGACGGTATTCCGTGGACGACCTCGTCGTTCACCGACGCGCATATGCTGCCCGGGAAACCGTTGTAGTTGAGGAAATTCGGTCTCGCGCCCTTCGACACGATATAGTCATGCGCTATCTTGTCGAGGTACGCGGTCGAAACGCCCGGCTTTACAGCCTTTTCTATGAGGTCAACCGCGCCCTTCGCAATCTTTGCCGATAAGCGCATTTTTTCAACCTGTTTGGCTGATTTTATGGTAATCATACCGACCGTCCCCTCACTTATTCGATACCGAGAGCCGCGAAGACGTTCTTTGTCGTGTCCTCGACCTTATCGGCTCCCGACGCCGTTACAAGAAGTCCGGCTTTCGCGTAGTAGTCCTTTATCGGCTCCGTCTGTTCGTGGTAAACGTTCAGACGGTTCTTTATCGTTTCGGGGTTGTCGTCGGCGCGGCGGATAAGCTCGCCGCCGCACTTGTCGCACTTGCCCTCCACAGCGGGCTTATTGAAAAGCACACTGTACGGGGCGCCGCACTTTGAACACTCGCGTCTTGACGAAAGTCTCTCGACTATAACGTCGTCATCAACTTCAAGCGATAAAACCTTGTCGATTTTAACGCCCGACGCCGTGAGCGCCTCCGCCTGCGCGGTCGTGCGCGGAAATCCGTCAAGGATAAAGCCCTTCTCGCAGTCGGGCTTTGCAAGTCTGTCCTTGACGATTGCCACGATTACGTCGTCGGGAACAAGCTTGCCCTCGTTGATATAGCCCTCCGCAAGCTTGCCGACTTCCGTCTGTTCCTTGATAGCGTTTCTCAGCATAACTCCGGTTGAGATTGTGTCAATTCCCAGACGTTTCGATAAAATCTCGCCCTGAGTGCCTTTGCCTGCTCCCGGAGGTCCCATCAGTACCAAATTCATAACCTGTTCCCGCCTTTCTACAGTTTATTGTTTCTTATTCAAGAAAGCCCTTATAGTGTCTCATAGTCATTTGTGACTCTATCTGTCTTACCGTTTCAAGCGCAACGCCCTCCATAATCAGGAGCGAAGTACCGCCTATCTGCAGGCTACGCATATTCGGGAATATCGCGCCCACGATTACCGGCAGTATCGCGACAATCGCGAGGAAGAACGCGCCGATAAGGTTAAGTCTCGATGAAATCTTACCTATATACTCGCTCGTCGGTCTGCCCGGTCTGATACCGGGGATATAACCGCCACTCTTCTTCATGTTGTTCGCAATCTCAATCGGATTGAACTGGATCGACGAATAGAAGTAGGTAAAGAAGAGTATCAGGAGCGCGTACAGTATCGCGTATACCAAACTCGTCCACCATTCCGACGCAAAGCCCGCGCTCAGGCAGCCGAGTACATAATATCCCAGTCCCGATGAGGGCAGGTTGCCGCCGCTTACAAGTCTTACTATCGTCGCGGGGAACGCCATGATCGACGACGCGAAGATGATAGGCATAACGCCGCCGGCAGCTACCTTGATAGGAATGTTCGTGCTCTGTCCGCCGTACATCTTACGTCCGACAACGCGCTTTGCGTACTGAACGGGTATTCTGCGCTCCGCGTCCGAGAAGAATACAACGAACGCTATCGCGGCTATCGCTACGACGATTATCGCCGCAACCGTTATAACGCCGCTTGTCGAAATGCCGCCGCCTATATTCTGGATATATACGCTGTAAGCAGCCGACGGAATTCTCGAAACGATACCGGCGAAGATGATAAGCGATACGCCGTTGCCGAGACCCTTTTCCGTTATAAGCTCGCCGAGCCAGATGATAAACGCCGTACCTGCCGTGAATGTGAGCACTATCGTGAAGAACGTGAGCACACCCGCGTTCTGGATAACGGTCGTGCCGCTGTTTACGCCCATGTTCCAGAGCGTCACATACAGTCCCGCGCCCTGCACAAACGCGAGCGCGATACCGAGGTATCTCGTGATTTTGTTTATCTTCTTTCTGCCCTCTACGCCTTCCTTTGCGAGACGTTCGAGCGACGGTATCGCCACCGTCAAAAGCTGAACGATAATCGACGCGTTAATGTACGGTGACACACCCATTGCCATAACGGTCGCGTTCGAGAACGCGCCGCCCGTGAATATATCGAACAGGCTGAACAGGTCTGTGCCGCCCGCGCCGAGAAAGCTCTGCATTGCCTGCGGTTCAAGAAACGGCACGGGGATATGCGCGCCAAATCTGAATACGACAAGCATCATAAGTGTGAATAAAATTCTGCGTCTTAAGTCAGGGATTTTCCATGCGTTTCTGAGTGTCTGTAACACTTTACATCACCTCTGCCTTTCCGCCCGCCTTTTCTATTTTTTCCTTCGCGGACGCGCTCATCTTTGCCACCTTAACGGTAAGTTTCTTTGTGAGCTCGCCTCTGCCGAGGATTTTAACGCCGTCGAGGGTCTTGCTGATGATACCGTTCTCTTTGAGTACCTCAGCAGTTACCTCCGTACCGTCGTCGAGCTTGTTAAGCTCCTCGACGTTTACGGCTACATACTGCTTAGCAAATATATTCTTAAAGCCGCGCTTCGGAAGTCGTCTGTAAAGGGGCATCTGTCCGCCTTCAAAGCCCGGTCTTACACCGCCGCCGCTGCGGGCGTTCTGACCCTTGTGACCCTTACCCGAAGTCTTGCCTGTGCCGCTGCCGATACCTCTGCCCACTCTCTTGGGAGCGAACTTTGAGCCCTCGGCGGGCTTGAGTTCGTTTAAGTTCATTATTGCCGCACCTCCTTGTATTAAACTTCTTCAACTGTTACAAGGTGCGAAACCTTGTTTACCATACCTCTTATCTGAGGTGTGTCGTTATGTTCAACAACACTTCTTATCTTCTTAAGTCCGAGAGCCTCAACCGTCGCGATTTGATCCTTTTTTCTGCCGATTGTGCTTCTGACTAAAGTAATCTTAAGCTTAGCCATTATGCGCGCCCTCCTTAACCTCTGATTTCTTCGGGGTTCTTGCCGCGAAGTCTCGCGACCTCGTTAAGCTCTTTAAGCTCCGCAAGTCCCTGAACCGTAGCGCTGACTACGTTTCTCTTGTTGTTCGAGCGTAAGCTCTTTGCGCGGATGTCCTTAATTCCCGCAAGCTCCAGTACGGCACGCGCCGCGCCGCCCGCGATAACTCCGGTACCCTGTGAGGCAGGCTTTAAGAGAACCTTGCCCGCGCCGTGTATACCTATAACCTCGTGAGGTATCGTCGTACCTACAAGAGGAACAGTTATCATATTCTTCTTGGCGCTGTCGATACCCTTTCTTATAGCGTCGGGGATTTCGGCAGCCTTGCCCTGTCCGTAGCCTACGTGACCGTTTCTGTCGCCGACAACGACAAGCGCGGTAAATCTCATAGTACGTCCGCCCTTAACGGTCTTGGCAACACGGTTCAAAGCCACAACATTTTCTTCAAGCTCTACAGCTTCCGTATCAAATATTTCAGCCACTTAAATAGTCCTCCTTCTTAGAATTCCAAGCCGCCCTCTCTTGCGCCTTCCGCAAGAGCAGCAACTCTGCCGTGATATACATATCCGCCTCTGTCGAATACTACAGCCTTTATACCCGCCGCGAGCGCCTTTTCGGCAACCTTCTTGCCTACTTCCTTCGCGCCGTCCGCGTTGCCGCCGTATCCGTTAAAATCCTTGTCCATGCTTGACGCAGCCACGAGCGTTACGCCCTTTGTATCGTCAATCACCTGCGCGTATATGTGCTTAGCACTTCTGAATACGTTAAGACGAGGTCTTTCCGCCGTTCCGGAGATGTTCTTTCTAACTCTCTGATGACGACGTACTCTTGCCGCTTTCTTATCTACCATTTTAATCATTTAAGAACACACTCCTTTCAATTATTTCTTCTTGGCGCCGGTCTTGCCTTCCTTGCGTCTGATATGCTCGTTCAGGTACTTGATACCCTTGCCCTTGTACGGCTCGGGCTGTCTGAACTCGCGTATCTTCGCGGCGGTCGCGCCGACGTCCTCTTTGTTCGCGCCCTTAACTATAATTCTGTTGGGGGCGGGAACCTCTATCGTTATTCCCTCTTTTGCCTCGTAAATTACGGGGTGCGAGTAGCCGAGGCTCAAATTGAGCGCTTTGCCCTGCATAGCGGCTCTGTAACCTACGCCGTTGATTTCGAGCTCCTTAGTCCAGCCCTCGGTTACGCCTACGACCATGTTGTTTATGAGCGTTCTCGTAAGTCCGTGCAAAGCCTTGTGTGCCTTGTCCTCCGACGGACGCTCGACGGTTATTACGCCGCCTTCGTTTTTAACGATCATGTCGGGGTGGAGCGTTCTCGTGAGAGTGCCGTTCTTACCCTTAACCGTTATCTCGTTGTTCTCACCGATCTTTACCTCAACTCCGGCAGGAACGGTGATAGGCAGTCTACCTATTCTTGACATTAAATTGTCCTCCTAACTTAAATTTTCTTAACTCAGTAAGTTTTCAGTTACTTTGATTTCTTTGCGGATTTTACCTGCGAAAATCATTTCTTTGCGATGGATTTTTTCGCCGTTCAAGGCAGAACGGCGACGGCAGTACTCTTGTACGGCGAGCCGTCTCTAACGCAGAACGACGGAAAAAGACGCGCAAAGACAATGATTTTCTACCATACAAAGGCGAGAACCTCTCCGCCAATATTCTGCTTTCTCGCTTCCTTGTCTGTCATAATGCCCTTCGATGTGGAGATTATCGCGATACCGAGACCCTTCAATACTCTCGGGAGCTCCGCGGCGCCGGCGTAAATTCTCAGACCCGGCTTTGAAACTCTCTTTATACCGCTTATAACCTTTTCCTTGTTGGGGCTGTACTTCAATGTAATTCTGATAACGCCCTGCTTGCCGTCCTCAATTACCTGAAAATCCTTTATATAACCCTCGTCGAGAAGTATCTGCGTTATCGCCTTCTTCATGTTGGAAGCGGGTACGTCAACGCTTTCGTGTCTTGACGAGTTTGCATTTCTGATTCTTGTAAGCAAATCTGCAATGGGATCAGTAATCTGCATTATATTTACCTCCTTAAACTTTACAGCTTTCCGCGCAAGCGGAGTTCTGTAATACTTATCTTTACCAGCTTGCCTTTCTTACGCCGGGAATTTGACCCTTGTACGCAAGCTCTCTGAAGCAGATACGGCATATGCCGAATTTACGAAGGTAAGCGTGCGGACGGCCGCAAATCTTACATCTCGTATAAGCCTGTGTCGAATACTTCGGCTTTTTCTGCTGCTTTAAAATCATAGCTTTTCTTGCCATTGTCTTTCCTCCCCTTTAATTATGAACGGAACGGAGCGCCGAGAAGTGTAAGAAGTTCTCTCGCTTCCTCATCCGTCTTTGCGGTTGTAACAATGTTTATATCCATACCTCTGATCTTGTCGATCTTATCGTAGTCGATCTCGGGGAATATAAGCTGTTCCTTAACGCCCACGCTGTAATTGCCTCTGCCGTCGAAACCGTTGGGGTTAATACCTCTGAAGTCACGAACTCTGGGGAGAGCGACATTGAAAAATCTGTCGATGAACTCGTACATCTTATCGGATCTCAGCGTTACCTTGACGCCGATGTTCATGCCCTCTCTCAGTTTGAAGTTTGCGACCGACTTCTTTGCCTTTGTAACTATCGGCTTTTGACCCGTGATTGCCGCGAGGTCGTTCGTTGCCGCCTCGATAGCCTTGGGGTTGTCCTTTGCCTCACCCATACCGATATTTATTACAATCTTGTTGAGCTTGGGTATCTGCATTACGCTTTTGTAACCAAACTTCTCCATAAGAGCCGGAGCAACTTCCTTAGTGTATTTATCCTGCATTCTACTCATAATTAGAATTTTCCTCCTCTCTTATAATCAGTCGTTGAACTCCGCGTCGCACTTCTTGCAATATCTGACCTTACCGCCGTCAGCAAGAATTCTAACGCCTGTTCTCGCAGCCTTGCCGCACTTGGGACATACTCTCATGACGTTTGATGCGTCAATGGGCATTTCCTTGTGGATAATACCGCTTTCCTGACCCTGAACTCTCGCCTTCTGGTGTCTCTTCGCTACCGCGATACCTTCGACGATTACCTTGTTCTTCGCGGGAATAGCCTCGATTATCTTACCCTCGCGTCCCTTATCTTTACCGGCGATAACCTGTACAATATCGCCTCTTTTTACGTGCATCTTCTTCATAGTATCAATTATCCTCCTTACAATTAAAGAACTTCCGGAGCCAATGATAATATCTTCATGTACTCTTTGTCTCTTAACTCTCTTGCAACGGGGCCGAAGATACGTGTACCTCTCGGGTTTTTGTCGTCTCTTACGATAACTGCCGCGTTCTCGTCAAAACGAATGTACGAGCCGTCCGGTCTCTTCGAGGCGTTTACGCTCCTTACGACAACCGCCTTTACGACGTCGCCCTTCTTTACAACGCCGCCCGGAGTAGCCTTCTTGACCGAGCAGATTATCTCGTCGCCGACAGCGGCATATCTCTTTCTGCTGCCGCCCATAACTCTGATACACATAACTTCCTTGGCGCCTGTGTTGTCAGCCACCTTCAAAAGTGTTTGTTGTTGAATCATGTTTTTACCTCCTCTATCGCTGTCCGATAGTATAACAGTTGAAAAATTACTTTACCTTTTCAACAATTTCGACCAATCTCCATCTCTTATCCTTCGATAAAGGTCTTGTCTCCATTACCTTTACCTTGTCGCCGATGGAGCATGTATTATCCTCGTCATGCGCCTTAAGCTTGTAGGTGCTCTTTACGACCTTGCCATAAAGCGGATGCTTTTTATTCTCTTCGATAGCAACAACGATTGTCTTATCCATTTTGTTGCTTACAACCTTACCGATTTTAACCTTACGGCTGTTTCTTTCTTCCACAGATAAGTGCCTCCTTCCGCACAAATTCAATATCAAATGTTCTATCTGCTCTTATTACAGCTCGATACCCTGTAATTCTCTTTCATGAATGATGGTCAAAATACGAGCGATAGTTTTCTTTACCTCGCCTATCCTCTTCGGATTGTCGAGCTGGTTGATAGCGTGCTGAAATCTCAGATTGAAAAGTTCCTGCTTGCTGTCGGCAAGCTTTTCTTCGAGTTCAGCCGTTGATAAATCTCTAAGCTCATTTACTTTCATTCTTATTCACCATCCTCCGCCTGTTTCGTCACAAACTTACACTTGATAGGAAGCTTGTGCATAGCGAGACGCATAGCCTCTCTTGCAACTTCCTCGCTGACGCCTGCCATCTCGAACAGAACTCTGCCGGGCTTTACAACGGCTACCCAGTACTCGGGCGAGCCCTTACCTGAACCCATTCGTGTCTCGGCAGGTTTTCTCGTTACGGGCTTGTCGGGGAATATCTTTATCCATACCTGACCGCCTCTGCGAGTGTATCTCGTCATAGCGATACGCGCCGCCTCTATCTGTCTTGAAGTGATCCATGCCGGCTCTAACGCCTGAAGTCCATACTGTCCGTATGTTACCACGTTGCCGCGTGTTGCCTTACCCTTCATTCTGCCGCGCATAACTCTTCTGTACTTTACTCTTTTAGGCAATAACATTATGCTCTGCCTCCCTTCGGTCTTCTGTCGCCGCGATCCTCACGGTTTCCGCGTCTGCGGTCGCCGCGTCTCGAATTTTCGGCAGCCTTTGCCTGTGCCTCGGCTTCCTTTCTTCTGCCGTCAGCAACATTGAGGATCTCACCCTTGTATATCCATACCTTTACGCCGAGGATACCGTATGTGGTGTGCGCCTCCGCAAAGCCGTAGTCTATATCGGCTCTCAATGTCTGCAGGGGGATCGTACCCTCGTGATACTGCTCCGTTCTCGCGATTTCCGCGCCGCCGACACGTCCGGCAACAGCCGTCTTGATACCTTTAACGCCGAGTCTCATGGCTCTGCCCATAACCTGTTTCATGGCGCGTCTGAACGAGATACGTCTTTCGAGCTGCGCCGCGATGTTCTCCGCAACGAGCTGCGCGTTCGTATCGGGGGTCTTAACCTCCATGATGTTTACGTTTACCGTTTTCTTTACAAATTTCTCGATCTGTGCCTTAAGCTTGTCGATCTCCGCGCCGCCGCGTCCGATGATGATACCCGGCTTTGCCGCGTGAATGGTGATGAATACTCTGTTCTGCTTTCTCTCTATACCTATCTTCGCGACGCCCGCGTCATAGCAAGCCTTCTTGACATACTTTCTTATTTTATAGTCCTCAACCAACTGGTCGCCGAACTCCTTCTTGCCGGCAATCCATTTGGAATCCCAGTCCTTAATGACTCCGACTCTCAAGCCGTGGGGATTTACCTTCTGTCCCATGAATGAACCTCCTTCTCGATTAGTTTTCCTGTTCCTTCAATACTAAGGTGATATGGCTGGTTCTCTTTAAAATCTTAAACGCTCTGCCCCGTGCGTGGGGCTGTATTCTCTTTAAAGTAGGACCCTGCGTCGCGAAACACTCGGCGACGTACAGCTTGTCTTTATCCATATCATGATTGTTCTCAGCGTTAGCCTCAGCCGACGCAAGAAGTTTCAGTAAAAGCTCGCTTGCAGCCTTCGGGGTGTTGTGTAAAATACCCTTGGCAACGGGAACGGGCTTGTTTCTTATCAGATCAAGCACTATCTTCACCTTTCTCGGTGAAATACGAGCATATCTTAAGATTGCGCGTGCTTCCATGTGTGGATTCCTCCTTTTTGCAATAATTGTAACGGGAATAATTCCCTGTGTTTCTAATTAAATTTACGTCTCATATCAATCGACGGTAAATAATTTCGATTTTGAGGTCAGGTCGTTTATTTTTGCGAGTGGTGCCGTACTCAGGTACTGCCCCGAGCAAAAAGAGACGAGATGAACCAAAAGCGGAATTATTTTGAGGTTTTAGCTCCCGCGTGACCTTTGTAAGTCCTTGTCGGAGCAAACTCGCCGAGTCTGTGACCTACCATATCCTCGCTGATATATACGGGGACGTGCTTTCTGCCGTCATGCACCGCGATTGTGTGACCAACCATTTCAGGGAAAATTGTGGAAGCTCTCGACCATGTTTTAACGACCTTCTTTTCGTTTGCCGCGTTCATAGCCTCAATTCTGCTCATAAGACGCTCTTCAACGAAGGGGCCCTTTTTAAGTGATCTGCCCATTAAATCTTCCTCCTTTCAAATTCTTTCTTATTTATTACTTACCGTCGCGTGAGCGAACGATGAACTTATCGGTTCTGGAATTCTTTCTCGTCTTAAGACCGAGTGCCGGCTTACCCCACGGGGTAACAGGCGACGGACGTCCGATAGGCGACTTACCTTCACCACCGCCGTGCGGGTGGTCGTTCGGGTTCATGACAACGCCTCGAACGGTCGGTCTCCAGCCCATGTGACGCTTTCTGCCCGCCTTACCGATGGACATATTGCTGTGTTCCTGGTTTCCTATAATACCGATTGTGGCTTTGCAGTCAAGTCTTACCATTCTAACCTCGCCCGAAGGGAGCTTAACCTGCGCGTACTTGCCTTCCTTAGCCATAAGCTGCGCGCTTACGCCCGCGCTTCTTACGAGCTGCGCGCCCTTGCCCGGGTAAAGCTCAACGTTGTGGATGAGCGTACCAACGGGAATATCCTTTAAGAACAGCGCGTTGCCCGGCTTAATATCCGCGCCCTCGCCCGATACTACGACGCTGCCGTCCGTAAGACCTATCGGAGCGATGATGTACGCCTTTTCGCCGTCCTCATACTGAATGAGAGCGATGTTCGCGCTTCTGTTCGGATCATACTCGACGCCGATTACGGTAGCGGGTATTCCGTCCTTATTTCTCTTGAAGTCTATAATTCTGTACTTTCTTCTGTTGCCGCCGCCTCTGTGACGAACGGTAATTCTGCCGTAAGAGTTTCTGCCGGCGTGCTTATCCTTCTTTGCGAGGAGCGAACGCTCGGGAGACTTCTTCGTGACCTCGGCAAAATCCGAAACGGTCATATATCTTCTGGCAGGTGAAGTCGGCTTATACTTTTTAAGTGCCATTTTTTACCTCTCCTTATCCGTTTATCATGTTAAATCTCAAAAAACTCGATTTCCTTACTGTCGTCCGTAAGCGTTACGATTGCCTTTTTCCACGAGGCGCGTCTGCCCTCGTAGCGTCCCATTCTCTTAATCTTACCGAGAACGTTCATGGTGTTTACCTTCGCAACCTTTACTCCGGGGAATACTTCCTCGACAGCCTTTTTGATTTCAACCTTGTTTACCGTCTTGGGAACACGGAAGGTGTACTTCTTTATCTCGTTACCCTCTTTATCATAGTGCTTATCCATGCTGCGCTCCGAGATAACGGGCTTTTGAAGAATATCGTATGCGTTCATTATGCAAGCACCTCCTCAATCTTCGCAACAGCGTCCTTCGAGATGATGAACGCGTCGTGATTTAAAACGTCATAGGTGTTGAGTGTTTCAACGTGTGTCGGCGTAACGCCTTTGATGTTTCTTGCCGACTTGTAGATTACGGGGTCTGACGCCGCCGTAACGATGAGCGCCTTTGTGTCTATCTCAAGACCCTTTAAAAGATTTGCGATCTTCGCGGTCTTGATTTCGTCAAGCGTCATATCCTCGATTACGTATACCTTGTAATCGGCGTACTTCGCCGAAAGAGCGCTCTTTAAGGCTATTCTCTTTACCTTCTTGTTAAGGCTGTAGCGGTAACTTCTCGGCTTGGGGCCCAGAGCAACGCCGCCGCCCGTCCACTGGGGAGCGCGTATACTTCCCTGTCTTGCGCGGCCCGTACCCTTCTGTCTCCAGGGCTTTCTGCCGCCGCCGCGTACTTCCGTGCGCGTCTTGGTACTCTGCGTACCCTGTCTTTGGTTTGCAAGGTAGTTTACAACTACGTCATGCAGCACCGATTCATTCACTTCGGCAGCAAAGACAGCGTCCGATGCCTCAAACGAGCCTGTCTTTTTGCCTTCCATGTTATATAAAGCCAGTGTAGCCATTATGCTTTTCCTCCTTCCAAATATCCTTGATTATGCCTTTACGCTGTTTCTGACGGTAACAAGTCCGCCCTTTGCGCCGGGGATCGCTCCCTTTACCAATATGAGGTTCTCGTCAGCGTCGATTTTAACAACCTCAAGGTTTTGGATCGTAACCTTTTCCGAACCCATATGACCCGGCAGTACCTTACCCTTGAACACGCGTCCGGGGTTAGAGCACATACCCATTGAACCGGAAACTCTCTTACTCTTTGAACCGTGAGTCATAGGGCCTCTGTGCAGTCCGTGTTTCATCGGGCCGGCAAAGCCTTTACCCTTTGAAATACCGCTTACGTCAACCTTGTCTCCGGCTGCGAATATATCCGCCTTTATCTCGTCGCCCACATTAAGCTCCGAAATGTCCTCGAGTCTGAACTCGCGCAGATACTTTTTGTTTGCAGTGTCCGCCTTCTTGAAATGGCCGAGCAGCGGCTTGTTAAGATGCTTTTCCTTAACGTCGCCGAAACCGACCTGAACGGCGTCGTATCCGTCCGACTCGACTGTCTTCTTCTGGACAACCGTGCACGGGCCCGCAAGTATTACGGTTACGGGGATAACTATGCCGCCCTCGCCAAAAATCTGCGTCATGCCGATTTTTGTGCCTAAAATTGCTTTCTTCATGTTTTTTCCTCCTTATCAGTTATTGGTTCGCACAAAAGCCGGTACGAACTTGACCCGCATCATAGCCCTTTGGGCTACTGCGATATAGGTTTTTGCTTACCCTAAGCGGTTATTACTTCTGAATTACGTCGATGTCAACGCCGGCGGGTAAATCTATTTTGATAAGCGATTCCATGGTCTTAGCGCCCGGAACTACTATATCAATCAGTCTTTTGTGAGTTCTTCTTTCGAACTGCTCACGGGAATCCTTGTACATATGAACTGCTCTCAGGATTGTGATAACTTCCTTGTCCGTAGGCAGAGGAATGGGGCCCGATACCTTCGCGCCCGTTCTCTTCGCGATTTCAACGATTTTCTCCGCGCTCTGGTCGAGAACTACGTGGTCATAAGCCTTAAGCTTAATTCTGATTTTCTGGTTTGCTGCCATTGCTTTTACCTCCTATAATTTTTTGTGTTGTACTGCACGACAGCCCGAGAACACCGATGTTCTCTTACGAAAATTGCACACACTGCCGGGTGTTTCGCGCCACCCCTTAAATAAAACCCGAAACGCGCCTTATTTTGCGCGTGCGGCTGTGAGACGCCGCTTTTCGGGCATAGCTCGTCAATTTTCACACACTGCTGCTCTCACGGCGCGCAAAGGCAACTCGCGCAAACGCGCATCGCGTGCCGCGGAACAAATGTGATTTACTTAACTGCCGCCCGGTTTCATGAATCGGACTCGCTCCGCGGAAAAACCGGCTCCGTCAAGCCTTTTTCAAAGGCTCTTCAGCCGCAACCTCCCGTTTCATCGCGTATCAGTCCATTGCGTAAATCCGGCTTTTTAAGATTCACGCAAAAGTCACAACATACCAATTATACATGAATACGTCAATGTTTGCAAGCATTTTTTGTGTTTTTGGCAATAAAATTTTTTACAAAATTACAGAAATTTAAACATGAATTTTGTGCAATTTTACATGTGGTTGGCGGCGTGGGGCTCCCCTTGAGGGGAGCTGTCGCCGTAGGCGACTGAGAGGTGGTTTTAAAAATTTCATTGCCACCTCTCCGTCATCGCTACGCGATGCCACCTCTCCTCAAGGAGAGGCCCACGATGTGCGCCTCCCGCCGTTAGCCTCCCTTGTTAAAGGGAGGGGGACCGCCGTAGGCGGTGGAGGGATTCATTGTGAACATTGAAAAGGAATCCCCCAGTCGCGCTCCGCGCACCAGCCCCCTTTGACAAGGGGCCTCACGTAGGGGCGACCCTTGCGGTCGCCCGTTAAAACCCCTCCGTCGGCTCCGCCGACACCTCCCCTATTAGGGGAGGCTCACGATATGCGGCGCTCGCCGTATGGCTCCCCTACTAGGGGAGCTGTCACACGCAGTGTGACTGAGGGGTTTAATGCACCAAATCACAATTTCCTCCATTTCATTTGACACGACGGCGAATTACATATATAATGTACGTTGCATAATACATTCGGAGGGATACATATGGATAAAATAAAAGCGTGTGTTTTTGATTTGGACGGCACGCTGACGAACACGATAAACGCGATCGCGCACTTCGGCAACGTCGCGCTCGCCGCCTACGGACTAAACCCCGTATCGGTAGCCGATTACAAATTATACGTCGGCGACGGTCGCGACAAGCTTATTCACCGCATACTTGCCGCCAACGGTAAGGACAACGCGGAGATGTTTAAAAAGGTCGGCTCGCTGTACGACGAGAATTACGAGAAGGATTTTCTCTACGACACCGACGCTTACGACGGTATACGCGAACTCCTGTCGTCGCTTAAAGAGCGCGGCGTTAAAACTGCCGTATGCTCGAACAAGCCCGACAACGTGGCGCATTTTGTGATTGAAGCGATTTTCGGCAAGGGCATTTTCGATATTGTAAGGGGCGTTAAGGACGGCGCGCCGACAAAGCCCGACCCAACCTCCGCGCTCGAAATAGCGGCGGAGCTTAACGTTAAGCCGGAGGAATGTCTGTTCCCCGGCGACACGAAGGTCGACATTGCGACGGCGAAAAACGCCGGTATGCACTCGGTCGGCGTGCTTTGGGGCTTTCGCGGACGCGAAGAGCTTGAAAACGCGGGCGCGGAATTTATAGTAGAAAAGCCCGATGAAATTTTAGGATTGCTGCAAGGGGGATTTTAACATGAGACAAAGCGGAATACTTATGCACATATCGTCGCTGCCGTCCGATTACGGCATCGGCACGTTCGGAAAAGAGGCGTACAAGTTCGTCGATTTCCTTAAAGAGGCGCACCAGCACTGCTGGCAGATACTTCCGATAGGGCCGACAAGCTACGGCGACTCGCCGTACCAGTCGTTTTCGACGTACGCGGGCAACCCGTACTTTATCGACCTCGACCTTCTCCGCGAGGAGGGTCTGCTCAAAAAGAGCGACTACGACGGTCTCGACTGGGGCGGTCACAAAAATTACGTCGATTACGCCACAATCTACAAGAACCGTTTCAAGGTTCTCAAAAAGGCGTTTAAGAATTTCAAAAAAAGCGATATGGCGGGGTTTGACGATTTCCTGCGCGAAAACGACAGGTGGATTTCAAATTACGCCATGTTCATGAGTATAAAGGACAAGTACAAGGGCAAGCCGTGGCTCGAATGGGATGAGGAATTGCGTATGCGCGACGGTCACGCGCTGTGGTCGTACACGCAGGAGCACGGCGACGACGTTATGTTCTGGGAGTTTTTACAGTTCAAATTCTTCGAGCAGTGGAAGGCGCTCAAAAAATACGCGAACGACAGCGGTATAAGCATAATCGGCGACATCCCCATATACGTCGCGCTCGACAGCGCGGACGTGTGGGTGTTCCCCGACCTGTTCGACCTCGACGAAAACCGCGAGCCGAACGCGGTCGCGGGCTGCCCGCCCGACGCGTTCTCTCCGACCGGTCAGCTTTGGGGCAACCCGCTTTACAACTGGGACGCGCACAGACAGTGGGGCTACAACTGGTGGATCGACCGCATAAAGTGGGCGCTGGAATTGTACGACACGGTGAGAATCGACCATTTCCGCGGCTTTGAGGGTTACTACGCCATTCCCTACGGCGACGAAACGGCGGAACATGGCGAGTGGCGCAAGGGCCCCGGTATGGAGCTTTTCGACGCGGTAAAGCGCGAGCTGGGCGATAATCTCCCCATAATCGCGGAGGACTTGGGTTTCCTCACCGACGACGTACACAAGCTGCTCCGTGACAGCGGTTTCCCGGGCATGAAGGTGCTGGAGTTCGCGTTCGACCCTCGTGAGCCGAGCAACTACCTGCCCCACACGTACTCGTACAACAGCGTCGTGTACATCGGTACGCACGACAACGACACGATACTCGGCTGGCTCGGCGACCTCGACCGCGATACAATTGAGTTTTGCAAAAAGTACATTGACGCGGAAAAGGATGAGGACATTCCGAAAAAGCTCATACGCGCCGCGCTTGCGTCCGTAAGCGACACGGCTGTGATCCAGATGCAGGACTGGCTCGGTCTCGGGTCGGAGACGAGAATGAATATCCCCTCGACGCTCGGCAGCAACTGGAAGTGGCGCATGAGTAAAAACGCCGCGACAAAAAAACTCGCGAAAGAAATAGCGGAAATTTCAAGTATATATTCGCGCTGCGAAAGATTATAAAAAAATATCCGACGGTTTAATACCGTCGGATTTTTGTTTAGCAGTCCTTTTTCTCGTACTCCTTGACGAGCAGCGCGCGCGTGTACCCGCGCGACTTATCGGTCGAGTCGATGTAAAAGCCGCGTCCGTAGTAAAAGCGGATAAGCGGAGTAGCCTTTGAGTCCGTGTGCAGGCTTATCTGTGTCACGCCCTTTTTCATCATTATGCGGTCGGCGAGGTTCATAATTGACTTGCCGATACCGTTGTTCTGGCTTGTAACCTTCACCGCGAAACGCGACAGGTAAGCCGTTTTGTCGGGAAATATCTCTATACGTACGCTGCCCACCGGCTCGCCGTCCGACAGCGCGATAAGCACTACCTTCGTGTCTATGTCCTTTTTAACGTCGTTGTACGACTCCTCAAGTGCCGCAAGGTGCTTTACGCTCGTCATCTGCTGGTACTTCACAAAGGCCTCGCGCGTTATGCTCATTATTGCCGGAATGTCGTCGTAGTTCGCGAGACGAACCTGAAACAGCGACTGAAACTCTATATCCATTGCTATTCTCCCCCATGTAAGTTTTCACTCCATTTTACACTCTCACACGCGGTTTGTCAACACCGAAAGGGAAATTTGTATCGGCAAGCCGCATATGCCGCCCGCAATGTGATACAGCGTTTCCGTCGGACAGACGCACATTTTATTACTTACCGGTTATCGCGGCGGCAATAGCAGCCGCAACCTTGTCCGCGCCCAGCTCGTGGTACAGGTCTACGTCTGACTGTGTGTCCACAAAGCAAACCTCGACAAGCATTGACTTGGCTATTGTTCTGTGTATAACGTACAGGTGCGATCCGTCCTTTACGCCGCGATTTACAAATCCGAGCGCATGGAGTTTGTCGCATGCCGCGACCGCCTCGGCGTGACGTCTGCCGTCGAACGTGTACACCTCGCTGCCTTTGCCGCCGCCGGAATTGAAATGGATCGACACAAACAGGTCGAGTGGCTGTGCGTTTGCCATACGCACTATCTCCGCAAGATTTTCACTCGTGCTTTTCGCGTAATCGTTCGTGCAGTTTACAACGGTGTGACCCGCGTTCTTTAAAATGGTCATCAGACGGTTGCCGACCTCACGCGTTTCTTTGCTCTCGTCGATAATTCCGACCGCGCCGCATCCGGGCTGGCCGCTTACCGTATGACCGCAGTTAATTCCTATTCTCATATTCTTTTCCTCCTTTTGTTTTTTCTCACTGCTGATGCAGTGTTTCCATCATTTGCTTGCAGGAATCAATAAATTCCTCAATCGAAATATCTTCTTTCATTTCTCCCGTGGTAAGGTAATGGCTCTCGTCGGGAGGCGTTTTTTCAAGGTAGTATCCCAAAATCTGTGCTCCGGGGAATTTTATCGTAAGACCTTTTTCTGTGTTTTGCACTTTCGCGGAACTTGACTCCGACGAGGACGAGGACGCCGCACTTCCGCTGAAACAGAACACGCCGCCGCCCCTTGCGACATGCTCATCCATGACGCTACGCATCGTGTCGCTCATTGAGGTTGCGTTCGATAACCGTATCGTAACGTCCTTCGCGATTACAAACGAGGTGGGGAAACACGGGAAAATGCACTTGTTCATTTCGTCAAGCATGTTACTCTCGGTCTGATCGTTGTTAGGCCCATTGGGGTTATGATCATCGGGGTTATATGAGACGCGCTTTCCCGCAATGTTAAACATGTCATTGCTCAGCTTAAACACTCCCGGGTTAAACCATGCGCGGGAAATGTCTACCTTCGTCACATGAAAGCCTATATCTATTTTGTTTGCGCTGGATGAACTGAAATCGGTAACCGTGGACTCCGCCTTTGATTTGGACTCGCTGTAACCGCCGAGCCAGAACGAAACACCGTAGTTCGAATCTGACGAGCTCGATTTTAATGAGCCGGCTGATTGTGTGGAGGAGGCGTCCGTGCTTATAATAACCTCCATAAATTCGTTTTCCGCCGCGCGCGCCGTAAGGTCTGTCGGTTCTTTGCTTATCTTTACAGCGTTCTTTACCCTTGCCTGAATATCCTCAATTTGTTTGTTGACCTCGTCAAGCTCCTTGATAAGAGGAATAAGCACATCCGAAAACTTCATCGCTTTATCTGCGATGACATTACGTCCCGCCTTGGCAAGCTTCTCCGCCGCATTGACAAAGTCCCGCTGTTTGTCGATGAGTTTCTGACCTTGATCATTCATCCATTCCAACAAGTTGGCTGTGGTAGGTGTTGATTTGGTGTCGGTGTCGGTGTCGGGTTTCTTCGGTTCTTCTTTTCCGTGCGGCTCGGGTTTTATCTTTTCGCACTGCATACCGTATATAAATTTGATATTTCCCACTTTATCTTGTTCCACAAATCCCGTCACGGTCTGTAACAATTTTGCGGTACCTTCAATATAGCCCTTCGTTAACTCTGCCGCTGATGTGTCATAAGCTTTCTGCGCTTCGGACAGTTCTGTAATAGCCTCTTTGAGTTCCTCACTATGATCCAATTCCTTAAATCTCGAGATTTGGTTCGCAAGCGACAGACGGCGCTCCGAGAGCGTTCTGTACTTCTGCATGAGCGCGTCGGGCGTATCGAGCAAATCAATTGCGTCGAAATTACTGTCGAGAAGCTTGGGCCAGTCGGACGGAGTGAGGGTTACCGGATATGTAGCGCCGCCGTCGGGATTGTATCTCTTCGCGTTTAAGACGGATGTTTTTGCCTCGTAAAGCTCCGAGCCCACGCTGCTGTTCAAAACTCCCTCTATAATCTGCATATCGTCTACGGAAAACAAGCCGAGCACCTTGCCGAGTTTCGCCTCGACCGCGAGCAGGTAAGGCTCCGCCTCGATCTGATACCACTCCAGATACTCCTCCTCTATCTTTTTCTTGTTTTTATCCGTATTGTCTCCGTATTTGGCTCTTATCTCGGCTTTTTTGTCGCTCTGCACTTTCGCCCATTTGCGCTTTTCCTCCACCCATTCCTCGTACAGACGGTAGAATATCTGCTGGAATGTCGCCTCTACGGGACCGTCATCGAAATCGTATTTTATTTTGGTCGTAAGCATCGTGCGCAGAACGTTTTTCGCTCTGGCAAGCTCGGGGTTGAGTTTCGGGGTAAGCACGTTCAAAGCAGACAAAAACTGCGTCGGGAGCGAGCGTCCGTTGTCGCTGCCAGTAACGTGGCACGGGTCGAAAAGCTTGTTGACAAGTCTCGATTCGTTTGCGGCAACCGTTGCAGGCTTTTCGCCTTCGGTGTCGTACCGATAATCCGAGGGGTTAAGCGTCGTGCCGGGAGACATCATGCAAAAGATTTGGTTTTCGTTTGTTCCGCCTATCACCTCGTTTATTGCCTGATATATCTGCTCGATTAAGGCAGGTTGTTTGTTTTGTTGTTCGCCGCCTTCCTCGCCGTCAGCCGCGTCGAAATTACAGTCGTGCGGCTGTTTATCAAACTCTTCCGCGCAGCTTTCGGGCAGGTCGAAATCGTCTTGATAAATGTTGTTTTCATTTTCGCTCATAACATTCACTTCTTTCTTTTTACTTTTGTACGTTTTTGTCGGGCGTTCGCTGCAGCCGAACGCTTTTGTTTTTTTGACGGTAAAATTTTACCTTTACATTAAATATATTCCGGCAAGTATAAAAATATGACCGATTTTTTAATTTTTTTGTATAAAAAATAACCCTCTCGTATAACCGAGGGGGTTAATCGGAGCAAATGCCGTTTTTTATCCTAAAATCATTTTTGCTTTAAGTATCGCTATCGCCGTTTTCGCGTCGCGTATCTCGTTGTTCATCGCCATATTGTAAAGCTCGTCAAGGTCGTACTTTCTCACGTTCAAAAACTCGCCCTCGTCGAGATGCTGTCCTACGAAGTGAAGATTTTGCGCAAGGTAGAGGTTTAAAACCTCCTCGCAGTAGCCCGGGGTCGCGTAGTACGCGCCGAGGTGCGTGAAGTCGGCAGCCTCGTAGCCCGTTTCCTCGATAAGTTCGCGCTTGCCGCACTCCAGCGGATTTTCGCCGTATTCAAGCTTGCCTGCGGGTATTTCGAGCATCATCGACTTCGCCGCTATGCGGTACTGCGTTACCATGAACACCTGTCTGTCCTCCAGCACTGCGATCACGCCCACACCGCCCGGGTGCGAGATGAGCTCGCGCATTGACTCCGTGCCGTCGGGCAGTTCGACCTGCTCCTTCCTTACCTTAAAAATCTTGCCGTCGTATATCGGCTCAACGCTTAACGTCTTTTCCTCAAACTTCATGTCCGTTATCCCCCTGTCTCGTTATTTTAAATCCTATTTTCTGCTTTAAAAACCGCTCGATCGCCGGTTCGACGTGCAGCATTTCCTTCAAGCTTTCATAATCGGCTCTCGCCTTCGCGCTTTCCCTGCCCGTGTACACGGCGCGTATCATTATATTTTTCGGCGTTTCAAGCGGCGAGATGTACTCTATCATGCTCACTTTGTACCCCACGCTTTCGAGATACGCCGCGCGTATGCCGTCGGTGAGCGTATCAGCGAGCCGCGCTTTAAGTATGCCGTACTTCATTATCGGCTCGAACGGCTCGTAGGAATACTGCTTTAAAATATCCTTGTGGCAGCACGGCACGCATACTATCGCCCGCGACTTCGAGCGTATGCCCAGCCCCAGCGCCATGTCGGTCGCCGTGTCGCACGCGTGGAGCGATATTACTATGTCGGGGCGGACGTAGGGCGTGTACTCGGTGAGGTCTGCCTCGATAAATTCCATGTTGTTGTAGCCGAGGTTCGCGGCGATACGCTTTGACGCGTCAATCACCGTTTTTGAATAGTCGACGCCGATAAAGCGGCATTTCTTTTTCAGTATCTCGCGCAGGTAAAAGTTTAACACGAACGACAGGTAACTCTTGCCGCAGGCGGCGTCGAGTATGACGTACTCGTCTCTGTCGCCGATTTCCTTCAAAACGCCCCGCATAAGCTCGACAAAGTAGTCGATCTGATTGTACTTCCTGATTTTGTCGTTCTTTATTTTGCCGTTTTTCGCGAGTATGCCGATTTCCGTGAGCAAATCCTTCGCGAGCGCGGGGTTCACTACGTATTCGCGCCCCGTCTGTACCACGCTCGTCTGCGGCGCGTCGGCGAGCGCGTCCTCATGGCGCATATTGACCTTTTTGTCGCTTGCCTCTATCACAAGTCTCGCGCCGCGCTCCGCGTATATTATACGCGCCTCGTCGTACTTTAAAAGCTCGGCGGCGATTATAGCCCATATTTCGTCTGTGGCGGCGGCTCGTTTGACCGCCTAGTAGTCGAGCGTCACGCCGCTTTCGTTAAGAAGTATTTTTGCGGGGAATATTTTTGCGCCCGATTTGAATTGTATCGTTATGTCGGTAAAAAAATCTCTGTTTTCCTCCATGCGGCTCAAAAGCCCGGAGAAAAACAGATTGATTTTTGATACGGTTTTTTTGTTCATCGCTCTTTCCTTTACAGCTCTATCGTGAGCCGCCGTCCGGTCGGCTCGTATTTGCGGTACTTTACGCCCACCATATCGAACATGCGCTTTGACGCGACATTGTCGTCCTCGCCGTCGTACTTGTCGCACGCGTACACGACCTCGCGTATGCCCGACTGTATAATGGCTTTCGCGCACTCGTTGCACGGGAACAGCGTCACGTACAGCGTCGCGCCCGCGAGCGAGCCGGAGCTGCGGTTCAATATCGCGTTAAGCTCCGCGTGGCAGACGTACATGTATTTTGTGTCGAGCGGCGCGCCGTCGCGCTCCCACGGCATAAGGTCGTCGTCGCAGCCCGTGGGCATACCGTTGTAGCCGAGCGATAAAATTTTGTTCTCGCTGTTCACTATGCAGCAGCCGACCTGCGTATTGGAGTCCTTCGACCGCTGCGCCGATAAAAGCGCGATACCCATAAAATATTCGTCCCATGATATGTAATCAGTTCGTTTCATTAAATATCACCTCGAATTTGAATTGGATTTGTAACGTTGACCCCCTCGGAGAGGGGGTCTTGCGGGCGGCGGGTCGCCGTCCCCTACGTGAGGCCCCCTTGTCAAAGTGAACAACACGCATAGCGTGTTGTAGGCGTGTTGCTAAGCAACAAACGCCGTAGTGAAGGGGGCTGTCACGCGCAGCGTGACTGGGGGATTCCTTTTGATTTTTATAGTGAATCCCTCCACCGCCTTCGGCGGTCCCCCTCCCTTTGACAAGGGAGGCTAACCCACGCCGCAAGCGTTACCCACATAATTCCCATCAATATTTTTTTATTCCAATATCGCTCCTATGGAACTCGTCCTTGAAAGAAATCTTATCGACCGCCGCGTATGCCTTATCCCGCGCCTCGTCGATATTCGCGCCGAGCGCGGTAACGCCCAAAACGCGTCCGCCGCTTGTGACTATTTTTCCGTCCTTTACAGCCGTTCCCGCGTGGAACACCGTAACACCGTCCACGCTGTCAAGACCTGTGATTTCATAGCCCTTCTTGTAGCTTACGGGATAACCGCCCGACGCCATAACGACGCATACGGCGGCGTTGTCCTCCCACTCTATCTCGATTTCGTCAAGCTTTTCGTCTATAACCGCCTCCATTATATCGACCAAATCCGTCTTTAACCTCGGCAGTACGACCTGCGTTTCGGGGTCGCCGAAACGGCAGTTGTATTCTATCACCTTCACGCCGTCGGCGGTCATCATCAGTCCGAAATAGAGCACGCCCTTAAACGGTCTGCCCTCCGCGGTCATCGCCTTTATCGTCGGCAGGAAGATATTTTCCATGCACTCCTTCTGTTTCGCCTCGTCGTAGAGCCGCGACGGCGAGAACGTACCCATGCCGCCGGTGTTCAAGCCCTTGTCGTTGTCGTAAGCGCGCTTATGATCCTGCGCCGACACCATAGGTTTAACCGTTTTTCCGTCGGTAAAAGCGAGAACGCTCACCTCGGGACCCGTCAGAAATTCCTCGATAACGACGCGGCTGCCACTCTTGCCGAACTTGCCCTCGTCAATCATTTCGTGCACGGCTTGCTCCGCCTCGCCTAAATCCTGCGCGATTATAACGCCCTTGCCGAGCGCGAGTCCGTCCGCCTTGATAACGGCGGGGAATTTGCCCTGCTCCTTTATGTACGCGACAGCCTTCGCGCTGTCGTCGAACACCTCGTATTTCGCGGTCGGGATGTTGTACTTTTTCATAAGTTCCTTCGAGAACGCCTTGCTGCCCTCGATAATCGCCGCGTTTGCGCGCGGCCCGAACGCGCGTATTCCCTCTTTTTCGAGCGCGTCAACCATGCCCATGGCAAGCGGGTCGTCCGGCGCGACCATTACGAGATCGACCGCCTTTTCCTTCGCGAGCGCGACCATTCCGTCAATATCAGTAGCCGCCACGTTCACGCACTCGGCTGTTTCCGCGATACCGCCGTTACCCGGCGCACAGTAAATCTTCTCAACCTTCGGCGACTGCGCGATTTTCCACACAATGGCGTGCTCGCGTCCGCCGCCGCCTACTACTAAAATTTTCATAATATTTCCTCCAGTCGTGGGCGGGCGAACACGGTTCGCCCCCTACGGTTTTACATCTGCCATTTATACATATATGTCCTCTTTAATGGTGGAACAATCTTATTCCCGTGAACGCCATTGCCATGTTGTATTTGTTGCACGTCTCAATAACATTATCGTCTCTTATCGAGCCACCGGGCTGGGCTATTACCGTAACGCCACTCTTTCTTGCGCGTTCGATGTTGTCGCCGAACGGGAAAAACGCGTCCGAGCCGAGCGCAACGTCTGTGTTCTTGTCGAGCCACTCGCGCTGCTCCGCCTTCGTGAATACGGGCGGCTTTACCTTGAATATCTTCTCCCACGCGCCGTCCGCCAAAACGTCGTCATGCTCGTCGGAGATGTACACGTCGATCGCGTTGTCGCGGTCGGCGCGCTTTATGCCGTCAACGAACTCAAGATTTAGCACCTGCGGCGCTTGTCTGAGCCACCAGATGTCAGCCTTATTGCCCGCGAGACGCGTGCAGTGAATACGCGACTGCTGACCCGCGCCGATACCGATCGCCTGTCCGTCCTTGACGTAGCAAACACTGTTCGACTGCGTGTATTTGAGCGTAATCAAGGCAATCTTCAAATCGCGTTTCGCTTCATCGGAGAGCGTTTTGTTTGCGGTAACGACATTTGACAAAAGCTCATCGTTAATGTCAAGCTCGTTTCTGCCCTGCTCGAACGTGATACCGAATACCTGCTTGCGCTCGATTTCGGCGGGAACGTAGTTCGGGTCGATTTTGATTATGTTGTAGTTGCCGTTTTTCTTGGACTTTAAAATTTCAAGAGCCTCGTCGCTGTAACCCGGTGCGATCACGCCGTCGGAGACCTCTTTCTTGATTAAGAGCGCGGTCGCCTTGTCGCACTCGTCCGAAAGGGCGATAAAGTCGCCGAACGACGACATTCTGTCCGCGCCCCTCGCTCTTGCATACGCGTTGGCAAGCGGAGTGAGTTCAACGCCGTCAACGAAATAAATCTTTTTGAGCGTGTCCGAAAGCGGCAAACCTACCGCCGCGCCCGCCGGTGACACGTGCTTAAACGACGTCGCCGCCGGAAGTCCCGTAGCATTTTTGAGTTCCTTAACGAGCTGCCAGCCGTTAAGCGCGTCGAGCAGGTTGATGTAGCCCGGCTTTCCGCAAAGCGCCTCAAACGGCAAGTCGCCGTTCTCGATAAATACCCGCGACGGTTTCTGGTTCGGGTTGCAGCCGTATTTTAATTGTAATTCGTTCATAATATATGTTCCTTTCTTTTATTGTTCGTAGTATTCGTCCAATTCCCATTTGGACGGGTTCTCGTCAACGTATTGCCATATTTGCGCGTAATCACATTGCGTGCGGATGATGTGGTCGTAAAATGATTTTTGCCATATCGAATAGCCGATTTGTTTTGTTGCACGTCCTTTTGTTTGTTTGATAATACGGCTAATCGTAGGGGCGAACCGCGTTCGCCCGTTTTCACCATAATCCGAATTATCGCTTATTGATATAATCATGTGAATATGATTTGGCATAATCACATAATTGTCAACGTTTACACATTCATATGATTTTGGTATCGCTAAAATCGCATCATTAACGATTTCCCCTATGTTTGACAAAACAACATGGTTTTTCTCGTCATTTTGTGACGGGCGAACACGGTTCGCCCCTACGGCGTTGGGTTGTTTATGGTCGATTACCATGTCATTGTTGGGTTGCAATTCCGCCGTGGTTTCCCACAAAATGTTTTCGCGGTTCTTTGTGCATATCGTGACAAAATATGCGCCGGCGTCGGAATAATCATATTCTTCCAACCGTATCCTTTTTCTTTTCGGTAAATCCGTCATTGCTTATTATTTTCACTATATTCTTTTATCGCATCCTTTACCGCGCACTTTACGAGAAAATACAAAAATATCATAACACCGCAAAATGCCGCAGCACCGAACGCGCTTGCTATGGCGATCAAATTGCCCAAAAGCCAAAAGATCAAGCCGAAGAATACGAATAATCCCGTCAGCACATATAAAACCGTGAGCATATCAAAATTCCCCCTTACTGATTCTTATTCACAATCCTTGTGTCTGTCTCGCCCGTTTCGAGATTGATAAATCTCACAAACAGCGACACCTTATTATCCTCGTTCAATGCGTCCCACAGACCGTTTGTGAACTCGTCAATATCGCTCGGTATCGCGACCTTTTTCGGCTCGCCCTCGAACGAGGGCAGCGGGCTGCCGTCGCCCATGTAGGTGTGAATAAATCTGCCCTCGCCGCCTATCGGGTTCTTGTACGAATATGTGTACCTGAGGCACGATTCGGGATTGCCGTTCTCGCTCTTTAAGATTGACATCGCGTAGTTGAAGCGTCCGTCGTCAACCTTGATAATGCCCGAAATCCTCGGCGTGTAGTTGGGCGCGTCGTCCTCGAACTCGCGTCCGCGGAGTGACTGCTCAAACGTCATTTGCTGGTTCATAAGCTCATAAATCGTGTCGGTCTGGTCGCCGTTCGTCACGATTGTTTTGTTGCCGAGAACACGCACCGGCGCGTAAATAATAAGGTGCGGATCCTTCATTTTCGACGGGTCGAACGCCTGCGTACGTATTCCGTCGCCGTCCTCGACGAACACGCGGTTGCGACTGTTTTCCGAGCGTCCCATGATAAAATACGCCGTCACCGCCGATTTGCCGTCAGCCGACTTGCCGATAACAATTCCGCGTCCCGGGTACGCGTTTTGCTTTAATTCCTCGTAGATGTTAAGTGTTTTCATGTGTTTCCTCCTTGTTCACCGCCGTTTTTATTGTCGTTTTTACCATTATATCATTTATTTTACTGTTTGTCAGCCTGTTTTTGAAATATTTTTGCATAAAAAAAGCGGATCGCTCCGCTTTTGTGGTTTATTTGTATATCACAGTGTTCGTTATAAACGGCGGTATGTAGAAAAATCGCTTTATCTCGCAGCCGTTAAAGCCTGTGAATTTCGTCCATGTGTGTTCGGTGTAAAAATTCAGGTGCAGCGGTGTGGACGGCTGCTCCGACATCATTTCGCACCACACTCGGAGCGGGAAAAACACCTTGCCGCTGTGCGGTTCAAGCAGTGTCGCGACGGACGGCACGACTGAAAGCTGATGCGTTCCGACGCGCTCCATTTCGCGTATGACGCGGCACAGCTTTTCGACGGGTTCGATATGCTCCAAAAGTCCGATTGAAACGACCAAATCGAACTCGCCGTCGTCAAACGGCAGGTCGGCTGCGTCGGCGGTCACAAAATGTATGTCCTCACCCGCACCGCAATCCGCGTCTATGTCCGCGCCCCATATTTCAAATTTGTCACGCGGCAGAAATTGTATAAAATCCCTGCCGCTTGAACAGCCCACTTCAAGGACCTTTATCCGTTCCCTGTCGGGCAGCTCAATAAGCCCCATTATTTTATTGAACCGTCTTTTCTTCCAGAATGAGGAGTATTTGTCCTTCCATATTCTGTAAAATTTCATTCTCCCTATTATCATTGTGACCTCCCTCAAATACAACATATGTTGTATTTATAACATAATTGTACAACAAATGATGTATTATGTCAATAGGGAATATTATTTTTTACGGAGGGAAAGATTATGGCACACTATCCGAGGCTCAGGGATTTGCGTGAGGACAACGATTTGACGCAGTCGCAGCTTGTTGAAATTCTTAAAATGCACAAAACCACCTACACGAATTACGAGCAGGGCTACCGCGAGATACCGTTCTGTCTCGTAATACGTCTGGCAAAGCTGTATAACGTCACGATTGACTATATCGCGGGACTCACCGACGAGCCAACACCGCTTAAGAAAAATCATAAATGCAAATAAAATAAGCGGCAAATATACCGCTTGTTTTGTGTGGAGGGATTTAAAATAAATCACTGTGACTGCCGGTTCTTGTCAAATATAAAATCAAAGTGTCCTCGGTTATTTCGTAAATCAGCAGCCAGTCCGGCGTAATATGGCACTCACGGCAGCCCTCATATTCACCTGCAAGTGCATGATCCTTATTCTTCTCCGGCAGCGGTCTGCCCTCCGATAAAATATCCACAACTTCGCTGAGCAAATCAAGATTGTAATTACGCTTTATAGCTGTTTTCAAGTCCTTCTTAAATCTTGACGACGGTATAATTTTATATTTCATTTCTTACTTCCTCTAACAATTCGGCAAAGCTGTCATACGCTTTTACGTTCGGATTGTTTTGCAATTCGCGAATTTCTTTGATTGCCGCTAAGGTTTCTTCATTGGGTGCGTCCGTCTTAATGTCAAACGGAATACTGTGCGTTCTGATTACCTGCCGCAAAAAAATATTTATCGCCGTGGTTGTGTCCATTCCCATATCGGAAAAAATTTGCTGTGCCTGTCTTTTGACATCCGCGTCCATTCTTATATTCATACTTGTATTTGCCATAATAAACACTCCTTTCGTATTTATTATTACATTATATCATATAAATATGCCTATTGTCAATACAATAGGCATATATTTTACATTTCCGTGCAGAATTTTTTCACCGCACACGGTAAACACTTCCTTATTCTTTAACCGCCACAACAGTAAACTCGCCGGGTACATTTTCGTTCGTCCATGCAGGGTGTTCGTCAAATCTTTTCAAAACAAACCCGCCGGCTATGACCGCGTTAATTATCTCGCTGACGGTATATTTTCTGTAACTGCATTTAGGCATTTTACTGCGAGTCTCGTCATCAAAGAACCGCGCGTGCGCCATTTCTCCATCGAAGATTTCCGTTGAAAAATAGCTCATAGCGGGCTGTTCCAAATTCAGTATATCGGATATTTTTGTAAACGGATGAAAATCGCTGCATATCATTTTCCCGCCGACTTTGAGTAGGCGATACATGATACGAACGAACTCGTTGATGTCGTGGAAATAGTGCAGCACTCCGCCCTCCATGAACATAACATCAAAACGGTTGTAATATTTTTCGTCGATGTCCAAAACGTCGCATACCTCATAATTTATATGCGTTCTGGCGGCATCGGCAAGCTCCGACGCGTACCTTTTGTTATCCTCCGAAATATCAAAAACGGTCACGTCCGCGCCAAGCAAAGCAAGCGGAACGGCTTTCTTTCCGCACGAGCCGCATATGTTCGCAATTTTCACACCCTTATATGTATCAAAATACGCCGAATACCGTTTTAGCTGTTTGATTGGATTTTCCTTGATTTTCTTTGCCCGTTCCGCAGGCGCGCCAATATGCTCAACCCAAAATTCATAAGCGTTATATTCCCACGCACATTTGTTTTGAATAATGTAATCTTTCATATCGTATCAATTTTGTTATGCGTCCTCCGCGCAGAATTTTTCCACCGCCTGCGGCAGAATTATCCATTCTGCCTGTTCCATTACGCGCTTTTGCAGTACTTCGGGCGTGTCGCCGTCCTGTACCTCGACCGCCTTCTGCATGAGTATCTTGCCGCCGTCAACGACCTCGTTTACGAGGTGTACCGTTGCGCCCGTGACCTTAACGCCGTAGTCGAGCGCAGCCCTATGCGGCTTTAGTCCGTACATGCCCTCGCCGCAGAACGACGGTATCAGGGACGGGTGTATGTTGATTATTTTGCCCGAGTATTCCTTTAACAGTTCACCGCCGAAAATCGCGAGAAAGCCCGCGAGTACCACAACGTCAACGCGCATTTCCTTCATGTACACGCAGATTTGGCGGCTGAACTCGTCTATATCTCCGCCGCAGTCGGCGTTTTTGCGTATTATTTTTGTCGGTATACCGGCGTTTTGGGCGCGCGTTAAGCCATATGCGGACGCGCTGTTTGAGCATACGCACACTATTTCGCCGCTTTTTAAAACGCCGCTTTTTCGCGCGTCAATCAGGGCTTGCAGGTTTGTGCCGCCGCCGGAAATAAGTACTCCTATTCGTTTCATTTTGTCCTCCTTGTGCTGGTAAACACGGGCGAACACGGTTCGCCCCTACATTGGGCTGTCGAGGGCGCCAGCCCCTACCGTATGACCCCCCTCTATGAGGGGGTCGAAATCTTTGATTTCGGGGGGTGTATGAAATTCGTATCAGATTGTGACACCCCCCAAAAGTCGTGAACGACTTTTGACCCCCTCAGAGAGGGGGT
Organism: uncultured Clostridia bacterium; assembly: GCA_947623955.1. Lineage (GTDB taxonomy): Bacteria > Bacillota > Clostridia > UBA1381 > UBA1381 > Hominilimicola. The sequence continues at coordinate 89,378 of CANQIP010000002.1, forward strand.
CTTACGGGCGGATAATATCCGCCCCTACAACATTACACAATTTCAACGCCGGTTTCGCCTTCGGCAAGTTCGCCTATGATATACGCGGTTTCGCCCGAGTCGGTCAGGCACTTCACAGCCGCGTCAGCCTTATCCGCGTCAACGGCGACGATCATGCCGATACCCATATTAAACGTATTATACATATCGCGCTCGGGGATATTGCCCTTTTCCCGCATTAGCTCAAATATCGGCAGCACATTCCAGGTTCCCTTGTGAATTACCGCCTTCAAGCCGTCTGGGAGCATACGCGGCACGTTTTCGATAAAGCCGCCGCCGGTGATGTGCGACACGGTGTTGATGCCGACCTCATCGATCAGCTTTAAAAGCGGCTTTACGTAAATTTTCGTCGGCGTTAAAAGCTCCTCGCCTATCGTTTTGCCGAGCTTGTCCGAATATGTGTTAAGCGTTTCCTTCGCGTCCGCGTCGTTCAAGCCGAACAGCTTTCTTACGAGCGAGTAGCCGTTCGAGTGAATACCGCTTGACGCTATGCCGATAAGCTTGTCGCCCGCCTTCGCGTTTGCGCCGTCGGTGATTTTGCTTTTCTCGACCACGCCCACGGAAAATCCCGCGAGGTCGTACTCGTCAACGGGATAAAATCCCGGCATTTCGGCAGTCTCGCCGCCCACGAGCGCGCAGCCCGCCTTTACGCAGCCGTCCGCCACGCCCTTTACAATCTGCGCGATTTTTTCGGGAACGTTCTTCCCAACCGCCAGATAATCAAGAAAAAACAGCGGTTTCGCGCCCGAGCACGCCACGTCGTTCACGCACATCGCAACGCAGTCCTGACCTATCGTGTCGTGCTTGTCCATCAGAAACGCGACGCGCAGCTTTGTTCCCACGCCGTCCGTACCCGACACCAGCACGGGGTTCTCGTAATTTTTCGGCATTTCGAAAAGACCGCCGAACCCGCCTATTCCGCCGATAACTCCCTCTATCGCGGTGCGCTTAACGTCGTCCTTGATAAGCCTCACGGATTCGTAGCCCGCTTCAACATCTACACCCGCCTGTTTGTACGCATTTTCACTCATAGTTTTATCTCCTTTATTTCAAATTGTGATTTAGTGATGTAAATGCGGGCGACCGTGAAGGTCGCCCCTACGTAAGGCCCCCTTGTTAAAGGGGGCTGTCAGCGAAGCTGACTGGGGGATTCATTTCCTATTTTCATAATGAATCCCTCCACCGCCTTCGGCGGTCCCCCTCCCTTTGACAAGGGAGGCTTTCTTCGCATAACTCCAAAATTACATCTCTGCGACCGCCTGCTTTATTTTCGCGTCCTTTGCCGCGACGCCGTCAGCCATTTTTGCCTTCGCAGCTTTGAGCGCGTCTTTTAAGTAGTCGTATTTGAGCGACAAAATCTGCGCCGCGAGTATCGCCGCGTTTGTGCCGTTGTCAAGACCGACGGTCGCCACGGGTATGCCCGGCGGCATCTGAACCGTCGCCAAAAGCGCGTCGAGACCTTCAAGCGTGGATTTTATCGGTATGCCTATCACCGGCACAACGGTGTGCGCCGCGATCACGCCCGCGAGGTGCGCAGCCATTCCCGCCGCGCAGATGATTACCTCTATGCCGTTGTCCTCAGCCGACTTTGCGAAATCCGCAGCCTTGTCCGGCGTGCGGTGCGCGCTTATTACGTTTACGTCGATTTCAATGTCAAATTCCTTCAATTTCGATACGCAGCCCTTGAGCTTTTCAAAGTCCGAGTCCGAACCCATGATTAACGCCGCTTTTGGTTTTGTCATATGTCATTACCTCCGTTTTTTGTTATGTTTATAGTATCAAAATTCCGCACGGTTGTCAATATAAAGCCGTGATTAGATGTATGGGGAATTGAAAATTTCGGGGCAAAAAATATGACCCCATCGGAATGGGGGTCATACGGTGGGACGTCGAGGGCGCTGTCCCCTACACTCGTAATTATAAAAACCATGCGTCGTAGGGGCTGGCGCCCTCGATAGCCCGTTTATGTAGGGGCGACTCTCGCGGTCGCCCGTAAAATGGATCATCATTCAATAATCGCCGTTCTACTGTCGGCATCCCAATCTACGGTATAGCCGAGGTTTTCCGAGAGGAAACGGAGCGGCACCATTGTTTTACCGTTTATGAGCCGTGCGGGGACGGTCATGGTCGCGGGTGCGCCATTAACTGCTGCGGTAGTATTGTCAATAGTAAACGTTATTGTTTTGTCGCCCTGCGAAATTGTCGCCGTCTGTGTTCCCTGCTCCCAATCAACCGTTGCGCCCATTTGCTCAAACAGGAAACGTATCGGCACAAGCGTGCTGCCGTCCTCTATTACCGGCGGCGTTTCAAAGCCCAAATATCTGCCACTAAATTTAATATATATTGGTGATGTGCCGCAAACATTTTCACATAATGCCCGTAAACCATCTAAGCTATATTCAAATAAACGATATTGGGTTTGAAACAGTATTTTATCTTTCATACCAATACATTCATAAACCGACTCAATGACACTGTCGCTCGCGGACTCAGGGTGGACATCGCGTGAGGTTAAAAGATTCGGAAAATCAACATCCAGCCAATATATTCCGTCAAGAGAAATTTGGAATACTCTTTTAACTATGTCAACCGCGTCCCAAGAAATGTATAAATCATTTACTGTTTTATAATATTTGGATTGTTTTTTCTCAAAAGTAACATCGACAATGTTATTTACATCTCCCTGCTGCGCAACACCTACAACCTTTTTAACATATCTCGTGTCGTCATCGGGCAGTTCTCCTTTCAGTATCAAGGAGCTTAGAGGCGCCTCCGACAGATTACTGTCCTCATTCCACACTATTGCGTCATCGGATACATAAACTTTCTTGCCCGGCTCAAAATTATAAGGATTTTTATACAGGCTGTAATCCTTGGTCTCCGCATAATATCTGCCGTCAGCATAACTTACGGCAGTAATCGGAGCGTCAAATTCCTGTTCCGAAATCAGTTCAAAATTCTCATTGAGAATGAGTAACGGACGGTTAAGCGTGGCGCCTTGTTGAGCTTCGCCGATTGATTCGCCGCTCTGTTCATGCAACCGATTGAAAACAATATATTTATCTCCCCAATAATTTATAGAATATGTGTAATTGGAAAGTTTATTGATTGCCTTCATTCCGCTTGTTTCGGAAATATCCTCCCAGTCAATCATATCATATGATTTCCTATAACGTGAATACCCGTCATATATATCTCTGTAAATATATTCTTTTCCGGTATACCAAAAATTGTTTATCGCGCCTGAGTGATAAGTCAATTTTAATCCGTTGTACTCGTAATAATCTTGATCCCGATTTTCTTTACCGATAATATTATATTCCACGCCAAAAGCATCGGCATCTGTAATTAAGTTGGAACAGCATATCAATGCCATTATAAACACAAGAAATTTTTTCATGGCAACTCGCTCTTTCATTTCTTACTCCCCCAACCCTTACTCCGTGTGTTCGCGTGTTTTTTCAATCTTTTCGGAGCTTACGGGCGGGCCTTGATGCGGCGTAGGCTCCCAGCGAACCTTTTTGAATATCGCCAGTATTGAAATAGGTACGTAAGTAAACTGGAACAGCGGGAACGTGAACAGGTACTTCATCCGCTTTGCCGTACTTGTGTGTATTCTCTTCGACTCCGTAACAGCCGCGACAAGTCCCATTATAAACAGCATGGCGTACATTCGTCCGCACCACTGTCCGACCGACCATATAGGCTCCCACCACGCCATCGCTCCGTTCACGATCTGAACCGAAAACGTTATCACATTCATTACCGCTATCGCGAGCGTTATGACGTTTATCGGGAGAACGGTTATAAGCATGTCGTAGCACGTCCAGCCGTTTTTTGAAAATATACCCTTAAACAAATCGAGACCGTAATGGCAAAACACCTGCAAAAACCCGCGCGCCCATCTTAAACGCTGTTTCCACGACTGTCTGAACGTGCGCGGCTGCTCGTCGTACACAAACGCGTCGGGGCAAAACGCTATCCTCTCGCCCTCAATCGCCTTCGCGATCGAAAACTCTATATCCTCCGTAAGAAGATGATACTTCCATCCGCCCGACCTTTTAAGCACCTCGCCGCTTACGAGAAAGCCCGTGCCGTTTATGGCGCAGCCGCTGCCCAAAAGCATACGCGAATGGTTCACGTACTGCGACTCTCTTATGTACCACAGCGCGTAGCCCGACGTTATCCAGTTCGTGCCGTAGTTTGTGGAGTTGCGGTAGCTTGTGACGATTCTGTGACCGTCGGAAAACGTGCGGTTCATAGCCGTTATGTAGCCGGTATCGAGTATGTTGTCCGCGTCAAACACGAAAAAGCCGTCGTAAAAATTATCGCCCTTTTCATTAAAAATCCTTGATATGGCGTAATCGAGAGCGTAGCCCTTGCCGACAAGTTCGAGATTTTCGCGCACAAAAACATTCGCCCCCGCCTCTTTGGCGCGGTCGGCTGTGTTGTCCGTGCAGTTATCGGCTATAACGTATATATCGACAAGCTCGGCGGGGTAGTCCTGATGATGTATGGAGTTTACGAGATTTGCTATGACGTTTTCCTCGTTCCTCGCGGAAATCAGCACCGCGTATTTATGGAGCTTGCTTTCCTTGTGAGGCTTGTCTTTTTTTATAAACGGTACGCATATATAGAAAATCTGATATGAGTAAAATAACAGAAACATCGTACCCAAAATCATATTTATCATTCTGACTGCAGCCATCATATTCCCCTCTGTAATCCTTCCCCGAAACGCGTTCCGAACGCGCATAAATACGCGCCGCACGGAGCAAATTCGTTTGGGTAACAATTATTATACATAATATCACATATTGGGAATTAAGTCAATACGGCTTTTGATTTCGGAGACAGTGCGCGCCTTAAACGGAACGGCACAAAAGCACGCACAGAACCGCAAAAGCGGCGGCAAGAATGATGAAAAACGCCGTTAAAGTATTGCGCAGCCTTTTCTCCCTGCGCGCCGAACGGTAAAAAGCGGCTGCCATGTGCGCGCTGTTTTTGTCGAATTGTGTAATCATTTGTCATTTATCCTTTCGTAAAAGTGTGCTTACAACATTATATGCGCGCATTTTCCCAAATATTACCGCAAATTTTTGAAATAATACGCGTAAAAAATGAACAGTTTGTAAATATACGGAAAAAGGGTTTGAAATTTTCAGAAGTTGTGGTATAATCATCTCATATTGATAAACTGTGTTTATCTCACGGAAAGGGTACTCAAATGAATTTATGTGTAAAATGCAATAAAAATCCGGCGGTGTTTTATATAACCAAGATGGACGGCAACAGTTCAAAGACCGAGGGTCTTTGTCTTTCGTGCGCGAGAGGTCTCGGTATAACGCCGCTTAACAATATGATAGACAAGTTCGCCGTTACGGATGAGGAGCTTGACAATCTGAACAGTCAGATGTCGGAGTTCATGGAAAGTCTCGAAGATTTGGACGGCGAAGGCGGCGACCCGATGTCCATTATGGAGCAGTTCTCGTCCGGCGGCGACGACGAGGGCGGCGCGGCGACAACGCCTTTAAGCATGTTCAAGGACTTTTTCGACAACATGCCCTCCTCCGCCCCGAACGGCAAGTCAAGCGGCGCAAAGGAAAAGAAACAAAAGAAAAAGCAGAAGAAAACGCTGCTCGACACCTACGGCACAAATCTCACCGAGAAAGCCGCCGAGGGTAAGGTCGACAGAGTGGTGAACCGCCAGGCGGAAATCGAGCGCGTCATTCAGATTTTGAACCGACGCTCAAAAAATAACCCCGTACTTCTCGGCGAGCCGGGCGTGGGCAAGACGGCTGTCGCGGAGGGTCTGGCGTGCAGAATATTCGAGCATACCGTTCCGCCCAAGCTTTTCGGCTACCAGCTATACCTGCTCGACTTCACGGCTCTCGTTGCGGGAACGCAGTTTAGAGGTCAGTTTGAGGCGCGTCTTAAAGGCGTACTGAACGAGGCAGCCGAGAGGGGCAACGTAATACTCGTAATAGACGAGATCCACAACATCGTCGCGGCGGGCGACGCAGAGGGTGCGATGAGCGCGGCTAACATATTAAAGCCCGCCCTCGCCCGCGGTGAAATACAGGTGATAGGCGCGACGACGCTCACCGAGTACCGCAAGCATATAGAAAAGGACAGCGCGCTCGAACGCCGTTTCCAGCCTGTTATAATCGACGAGCCGTCTATAGCGGAAAGTATAGAGATCCTTTCGGGCATTAAGGACTACTACGAAAAGTACCACAAGGTAAAAATATCGGACGACACCATAGAGCAGGCGGTACGGCTGTCGGAGCGTTACATCACCGACCGTTTCCTGCCCGACAAGGCGATTGACGTTATAGACGAGGCAGGCTCGCGCGTGAACCTCAAAAACCGCGCGCTGTACGATATGACGCTGCTTACGGGCAGACTTGACGTGCTTGACGCGGACATGGCTGTCGCGCAGGAGAACGGCGACTTTGAAAAGCTTGCCAATCTGCGCGTCGAGAAGATAAACGTCGAGAACGAAATCGCGAAAGCAGCCGCCGAGGCGGAAAAGGCGGAGATTACGTTTGACGACATCGCGGCGGTCATAGAGGGCTGGACGAAAATACCCGTTCACCGTCTCACGGAGAGCGAGTCGGAAAAACTCCTTAACCTCGAAAGCCGCATACACAAGCGCGTTATCGGTCAGGACGAGGCGGTCGGGGCGGTGTCGCGCGCAATAAGACGCGGCAGAGCCGACATTACGACGCGCAAGCGTCCCGTTTCGTTCATATTCGCGGGCCCCACGGGCGTGGGCAAGACAGAGCTTGTAAAGACGATAGCCGAGGTAATGTTCGACAACGAGGAGGCGCTCGTGCGTCTCGACATGTCGGAGTACATGGAAAAGCACTCGGTGTCAAAGCTTATAGGCTCGCCCCCGGGTTACGTCGGTTACGACGACGCGGGTCAGCTCACGGAGAAGATACGCAGAAAGCCGTACTCGGTAATACTGCTCGACGAGATTGAAAAGGCGCACCCCGAGGTGTTCAACCTGTTCCTGCAAATTCTCGACGACGGACGTATCGCCGACAGTCACGGCAAAATAATCAATTTTGAAAACACGATAATAATAATGACGACCAACGCCGGCACGGAATTTAAGACAGCCGAGGTCGGTTTCAATTCGAGCGACGAGGTTTCCATGGAGGACAACGTAAACAAGAGTCTCAAAAACTTCTTTAAGCCCGAATTTCTGAACCGTATCGATGAGGTCGTAACGTTCAAGCCGCTTACGAAGGAGGATTTGAGACAGATCATCGACCTGCTCTTAAAGGACATCGTGGAAAAACTCCGCGAAAAGGGCGCGGAATTTGTCATCACCGACGACGCGAAGGAGCTTATACTCGAAAAGGGCTACGACAAGAAGTACGGCGCGAGACCGCTTAAACGCGCCATTCAAAAGCTTTTGGAGGATAAGCTGTCAATGCTGTCGCTCACGGGCGGAATAACGGCGGGCTGCACGCTCACAGCCGACAGAGACGGCGATAAGATAAGCGTGACGGCACAGTCAAAACTGCTGACGCAGTAATTACGGGAGGAAAACAATGCTTGAAGATATAATCGCTTTGGACAAAAAATATTATATGAACACCTTCGGCGACAGGCAGAAGGTGTGCTTTGAGCGCGGCGAGGGAATTAAGCTGTACGACACGGAGGGCAAGACGTACTACGATTTCCTCGGCGGCATAGCCGTGAACGCGCTCGGTCACGGTCACAAGGACTTTATCGCCGCCCTGAAGGCGCAGCTCGACAAGGTTATACACACGTCGAGCCTTTACTACATAGAAAACCAGGCGTGTCTCGCCGAGAGACTTGTTAAAAACACGTGCGCCGAAAGAGTGTTTTTCGCGAACAGCGGCGCGGAAGCGAACGAGGGCGCGTTTAAGCTGGCGAAAATATACTACTACAAAAAGGGCGTTGACAAAACCGATATAATCACGCTCGACCACTCGTTCCACGGAAGAACGCTCGCTACGGTGGCGGCGACGGGTCAGCCGAAGTACCAAAAGCCGTACAAGCCGCTTACGCCGGGCTTTACGCAGGTCGAGCCGAATAATCTTGACGCGGTAAAGGCAGCCGTGACGGACAAGACAGCCGCGATTATGATAGAGCTTATACAGGGCGAAAGCGGCGTTCACCCGATGGATAAGGAGTACGTGAAGGCGCTGCGCAAGCTGTGCGACGAAAACGACATACTGCTGATATTCGACGAGGTTCAGACGGGTATGGGCAGGACGGGTCACCTGTTCGCGCACGAGCTTTACGGCGTCGAGCCCGACATATTCACGTCGGCGAAGGCTCTCGGCGGCGGTATACCGATTGGCGCGGTGTGCGCGTGCAAGAAGGTAAAGGACGCGTTCGAGCCGGGCGACCACGGCACGACTTTCGGCGGCAACCCGTTTGCGACGGCGGCGGGACTTGCCGTATTCGACATATTTGAAAAAGAAAAATTGGTTGACAACGCGAGAGAGGTCGGCGCGTACCTCAAGGACAAGCTTACCGCGCTCATGGAAAACTCGGACGGCAAAATCACCGACGTGCGCGGCGCAGGACTACTTATCGGCATACAGATTAAGGACGAGATCGCGAAGGACGTTTTTGCAAAACTGTTCGGCAAGGGCTTTCTTACGAGCCTTTGCGGCGGCAACACGATACGTATCGCTCCGCCGCTGATTTTGAAAAAGGACGAGGCGGATATGTTCGTGAACGCGCTCGCCGACGTTATCGCGTAAGGAGTAAATGATATGTACGAGGTAAAGAAACGCATAGAAATAAGCGCGGCGCATTATCTGACGCTTGACTACGAGTCGAAATGTCAGAACCTCCACGGTCACAACTGGATAATCGACGTGTACCTGCACAGCGACACGCTCGACAAAAACGGCATGATTATTGACTTTTCGCATATAAAAAAGCGCGTAAAGGACAGGTTCGACCACAAGGTCATAAACGAGGTCGTTGACTTCAACCCCACAGCCGAGAACCTTGCAAAGCACATCTGCGACGAGCTCGCGCCGCACTGCTACAGGGTCGACGTATGGGAGAGCCGCGACAATATGGCGTCGTATATAAAGGATTGAATATGAAAGTAGTTGAAATTTTCGACTCGATAGAGGGCGAGGGCATACGCACCGGTCAGCCGGCGACGTTTATACGGCTCGCGGGCTGCAACCTGCGCTGCGCGTACTGCGACACGCTCTACGCGCTTTTCGGCGAGGACGAGCCGTGCCGGTACGAGGAAATGACGGTTGACGAGATAGCCGCGCGCGTAAACAAAAGCTATATGCGCGTAACGCTCACGGGCGGCGAGCCGCTTGTGCATAAGGACGTGAACGCGCTTATAAAAAAGCTCGCGGACATGGGCTGCGAGATAAATATCGAAACGAACGGCGCGGCTGACATCAGCAGCGTACCGAGGCACGATGGGTTGTTTTTCACGATTGACTATAAGCTGCCGTCAAGCGGCGTGAGCGATAAAATGCTTTGGTCAAACTTCACGCGTCTCACTCCGCGTGATGTTGTAAAGCTTGTGTGCGGCACGGACGAGGACGTGCGCGCGGCGGTTGACGTCGCGTCGCGGCTCAACGAAATGTACGACGAGCCGCCGCATATATTTGTCGGGGCGGTTTACGGCGAAATGGATTACAAAAAGCTTGTGAACGCGATACTTACCGAACCGCAGCTAAAGGACGCACGGTTTCAGATACAGCTCCACAAGGTTGTCTGGGACGCGGACGAAAGAGGGGTATAAATGAAAAAGGAAATTGACAGCGAAAAAATAAAAAAAGCGGCGCGTATGTTTATCGAGGCTGTCGGCGACGACCCGAACCGCGCCGACCTCGTTGAAACGCCCGACCGCGTGGCGCGTATGTGCAATGAGCTTTTTGAGGGTATGCGCTACACGAACGACGAGATCGCGGAAATGTTCGGAAAGTGCTTTGAGTACAGCAAGTCGAACGATTTGGTGATAGTTAAAGATATAGATATTTTCAGCTTTTGCGAGCATCATATCGCGCTCATGTACAATATGAAGTGCCACGTCGGATATATCCCGAAAGGCAAGGTTATAGGGCTTAGCAAAATCGCGCGTATATGCGATATGGCTGCAAAACGGCTCCAGCTGCAGGAGCGTATATGCGCCGACATAGCGGAGATCATACAGAAGGCGTGCGGCACGGAGGACGTTATCGTCGTCGTCGAGGGCGAGCACAGCTGCATGACCGCCCGCGGTATACGCGCCCGCGGCGCAAAAACCCGCACCGCCGCCATCCGCGGTATGTTCGACACCGACCACGAACTTAGAAAAGAATTCTACAGTCTTATAAAAGAATAATACTTTATATTGACAAAATACTTTTAAAGATATATAATATAAACAGAAAAAGGCAAGACCTCAAACGGTTATGCCACAGAGTTATTTAGAAAATAGCCCTTTTACTTGGCAGAGTGGGGGCTATTTTGCTTTTTCAGCAAACGTTACAAGTATTGCAGTCACAAGAACTATTATTCTTATTATGTATTTCCTCATAACGACCACCACCTTTCCTGACGTGGAATGTTGGAATAGGTGTGGCATAACCGCCCGGCTTTTACACTGTTTTCAGTCTTACCCTTTCCGCCTTGCATAAGCAAGGAAAAAGATGCCGGAATATACCGACAGAAGTATTATATATCAAAGCTCTTATTTTTTCAACACACTTCAACAAAAAACCGCTTAAACTCAATGTTCAAGCGGTTTTTGGTACGCGATCAGGGGTTCGAACCCTGGACACCCTGATTAAGAGTCAGGTGCTCTACCAACTGAGCTAATCACGCATATGACGTGCTGTTTCGGCAACGAATAGTATAATACCATACGAAAATGAATTTGTCAACAGTTTTTCAAAAAAATTTTCAAAAAACTTGCCGCGGCGGGAATTGACAAAAACCGCGCTATTTGATATATTAGAGAGTAGCATAAACTATGAGGTGATTGACTTGAGGATTATACTGTTTCTGATAGGTCTTGCCCTGTCTTTGGACGGTCTTTACTGCGGATACATGGGTTCTATGGGCGCGGGCGAGGGAGTTATCGTTGCGTTCGGCGTTGTTTTTCTGCTTTGGGCGTCCTTTTACGACGCGTTTCGGGCAAAGAAGTTTCTTAAATTCTTAAAAGGCTTATTTGTGACCGTGCTGTCACTCTGCGTACTGTACTCCTGTTTTGTGTGCGTGATGGGAAGATTTGACAGCGACAAGGGCAACGAGGAATACGTCATCATACTCGGCTCGCCGCTAAAGGACAACGAGCCTACCGATATACTCAAAAGCCGTCTCGACACGGCTGTAAATTACCTTAACGGTCACCCGGGCGTTACGGCGATAGTATCCGGCTCGCGCAGCGGACACAACGCTCTTTCCGAGGCGAGAGCGATGAACAACTATCTTGTGTCGAACGGCATAGACGACGACCGTATTATGGTTGACGAAAGCGCGTTTAACACGCACGAAACCTTTTTAAACGCAAAGGGCATTGTAAACGACGCAAAAACCGTGTTTATAACGAGTGAATTTCACGTCCTGCGCTCCCTGCAAATGGCTGACATGTGCGGTATTAAAAACGCCTTGCACATAGGCGCTCCGACGCCGCCGGAGCAAATTCCGGCATGCTGCGCGCGGGAAATTCTGGCTGAAATAGCCTCCGTGCGGTACTACCTGTAAACGATACACGCCCGCGCTCTGCGCGGGTTTTTTCGCTTTTTGGGGACCGGATTTGACAACGGCGCAAAAATTTAGTATAATAGTGGGTAAGTCTATAAACAGTAAACAAGCGAGGTTTTAAATATGAAAAAGATAATTTCGGCAATACTTGCCGCGGCTCTTACGCTGTGCGCCGTGCAGATGCCGTCAATGGCGGCGGAAAGCTGGCGCGAGGCGTTTGTGACGCGTATAATGAAGGTCATGTCGTCCGACCCGACGTACAACAACGTCGCGCTCACCGACCTTGACAGCAACGGCATACCAGAGGCGTTCGTCCTCCGCGACGGCGCGGACGGCGGCATAAGCGCGGGATTTACCATGAACGGCAACTCCATTTCGTCAATAGAAATCCCCGGCAACATCATAGGAACGTGTATGTCGGACATTACCGTTTACAACGACAACGGACGCCTCATATTCGTCGGACGCGAGGTGCCGCGCTATTCGTCGGTTATAAACTACTACAAGCTGATATTTGACGGCAAAACGCTTACGGCGCAGAAGATACTCAAATCCTACGTCAATATGTACCCGACCGTTCCGTACAGCGATATGTACGGCAGAGACTTCCTGACGAACGGCTACCCGAACAGGACGAAGATAAAAAGTTTTGTGGACAGCTACGACAGCATAAACACGCTTACGGCGACAAACTCAGCCGCGAAATTCATCGTGGACGGCGAAAATGTTGAAATCTCGGGCTATACGGTAAACGACTCGAACTATTATAAAATCCGCGACATAGCCATGATTTTGAGAACGACCGCGTCTCGGTTCGACGTGTCGTGGGACGAGTACCTCGGCGGAATAACGATTTCCCGCGGAGTTAAATATACTATCGTCGGCGGTGAGCTGGGCGGAGAAAGGGAAACGGCTTTGAACGTCAACCAGAGCAGCGCGCCCGTTTACGTGGACGGCGAGGAAAGGGATATGCTTTCCTACAACATAAACGGCAACACCTACTTCAAGATACGCGACATAAGCGATATGGTCGGATTTTCGGTTGACTGGGACGGCGAGCAGCAAGCCGTTATAATCAGAACGGAATAAAATGTATAACATAAGGAAAAAACTGTGGATACTGACGATACTGCTGTTTTCGTCGGCGGCTCTGATTGCGTGGATATTCCCCGCGAATGACGAGTATACGCCCGTCGCGCCGACGGGCGCGGTCACGGCGCAGGCGCAGAACGAAAACGAGCCGCTGTTTGGAGGAGACGTAGAACGTTTCGCGGCGCACCGAGGGTACTCCGGCTACGCGCCCGAAAACAGTATTTCGGCGTTTGAATTTGCCGGTAAAATGGGCTTTTGGGGCATAGAAACCGATATTTCCGAAACGAGCGACGGCGCGTTCGTGTGCATACACGACGACACGCTCGACCGCACCACCGACGGCGAGGGCAAGGTTACGGATTTCACGCTCGAAAAACTCGGCGAGTTCAGCATAGATACCGGCAACTATTTAAAACGCACCGAAAACCGCAAAATACCGACGTTCGAGGAATACCTCGACATATGCGGCGAGTATGGCTGCACGGCTGTCGTGGAAATAAAAACGATAAAGAATTACGACGCGTTCCTGTCAGTCATTTACGAGCGCGGCATGGACAATAACTGCGTTATAATCGGCGCGGTAAAGGATTTAAAAGAGATACGGTCGCGCGACAGCAAAATACCCGTTCTCAACATCGGCTACTATCCCGAACCCTACACGGACAACATAAAAGCAATCGAAGAAATAGACGGTGAAAAGGGCGTTCTCTACAACTACCCGCAGGTGGATAAAAGGGCTGTAAAAGCGACGCACGACAAGGGCTTGTACTGCGCGGTATGGGCTGTGGACGAGGAGGATGTCGCGGAGGAATATATAGAGGCGGGTGTTGACTTTATCGTCACAAACGAAATCCCCGCACGTCTTGAACATATGGTGAACGAAAACGAATAACAAACCGTAAAAAAACAAGGATTTCCGTTTCGGAAATCCTTGTTTTGATAATCGGATTAAATTTTAATTTCCGTCCACTTACCCTTTTTAAATCGTATTGTGGCGAATATGTACCTTGCTACCTGGTCGCCGAGAACGCCGAGCCATATGCCGTTTATTCCCCAGCCGAGCGTGTAGCCGCATAAAAGCCCGACAAATGTACGGATAATCGTTACGCTTATCGTACTCGCGACGGCGGTGTAAAGCGTGTCGCCCGCGCCGCGCAGGCAGCCCATATAGATTACCTGCCGTATCTGGAACAGCACCGTCACGATTATGATATACATGATACCAATGCCGATCGAGATGATTTCTTCCTCCTTAAAGAACATACTCATCAAGAGACGCGCCCCGAAGAAGTACAGCACGGCGAGTACCACCGAAATTATACCGCCTATCATCTGGCACACGCTGCCGTATTCCTTCGCCTTGTCGGGCTTTTTTTCACCGAGACTTCGTCCGATAAGCGCGACCGCAGCCGCCTGCAGGCCGTCGCCGAACGAGAACGACAGACCCATTATGTTCATGCCGACCTGATGCGCAGCCATAGCCGCGTTACCCTGCTTGGCAGCCATTATAGCCGTCGCCATAAAGCCTATACGCATAAGTATCTGCTCGAAGAACACGCTGTAGCCGACATGTACGATATTTTTGAACGCCCTCACGGTCGGGCGGATTTTTTCCTTTATTATGTACGGTATCGACACAAATCCCGACGGTTTCATTATGGAAATGATACTCATTATACACGACACAACCGTGCCGAGTACCGTCGCGAGAGCCGCGCCCATTATGCCGAGCGCGGGGAAACCGCAGTGTCCGTTTATCAGGAAAAAGTTAAAGATTATGTTTATCGTGTTCGAGGTTATGTTTGTGCGCATCGTTATGCGCGTGTTGCCTACGCCGCGCTGCGCGCTGTTTATACCCATCTGCACGCAGTTGAATATCATGCCGCCCATGATTATGCGGTAGTAAAGCACCGCGCTGTCATGCGTTTCGGGCGTAGAGCCGCAGAAGGTCATTATCGCCGGCGCGAAAATGCACAGTCCCACGCCGAGAATGACCGACAAAAACACGATTATCGCGAGCGACGTGTACAGAACCGAGTTCGCGCTCTTTTTGTCGTTCTCACCGAAACGCCGCGCCACGAGCGCGGAAATCGACACGTTCAGCGCGATAAACACCGACAGTCCCATAAATTTCGGCTGTGCCGTCAGTCCGACAGCCGCGACGGCGTTCGCGCCCAGCGAGCTTACCATCAGCGAGTCCACAAGTCCGGCAAACGCGATAAAAAAAGACTCAATCATCGCCGGTACAGCCATGTTGAGCGATGATTTTATCATGCGTTTATTGTATTTCATCATATATAACACTTCCCCAATCTATTCGTCCGCATATTCGGATTTTAAAATGTCAATACAATTTTTTATGTCCCCGAAGCTGTAACCGCGGTACAAGAAATATCTGATACATTTGTCCGCGTTCTTTCTGTCAAAATCACCCTTAAGCTTTTTCTCCACAAGAGGCAGCAGCGTTTCCGCCTCGTCGCCGTCAAGCTCTCCTACCGCCTCCTCGATATATTCCGCGTCTATGCCCTTCGAGTACAGCTCCTGCCTTATTCTTCGCAAGCCGTACTTTTTGAGGTTCTTTAAATCACGCGCCTTCGTGAGCGCGTACTGTCTGTCGTTTACAAAGCCGTATTCGCGGCAGAAACTCATTACCGTTTCAATATCCTCTTCGCGCGCTCCCGCGATTTTAAGCTTATCCGAAAGCTCCTTTTCGCTGTGGGCGCGGTACTCCAAAAGCCTTAACGCCTTATCCTTCGTTTCCTCGTAGGTAAGCTCTTTTTTCTCGTATCTTCCTTTTCTCATTTCAATTCAAAATAGCTGAACAGCCTGCCTATATCCAGTCCGCCCACAACCTTATCCTTATATTTTTCACGAAGATGGTCGTAACCCAGCACCATCTGCTCGGAACGTATGCCGTAGCCGAGCGACATGTACGCCTCGATGTACGCCGACAGGTGGTCGCAGCAGCGCACAAGCTGACCGTCCATCGGGTTATACTTATCCTCGTTGTATTTTTCGTTTATAATATCCGTTGTTGTGATTTCCAAATCACCGTCGTTAATCACCTTGGAGTCAAACTCGTTTTCGGTGTAGTATTCTATATCCCTGTGCCACTCGGGCGGCAGCAGCGGATATATGATCTTACGCATCTGCTCGTCCTCGATTTCGCTTATGAGACTGTCGAGACCTTTAACGCTGTTTTTAACCGGCGACACAATATCGCGCGTCAAAACCTCCGGCAGGTCGTGGAAAAGTCCCGTGAAAAAGTTGTTTTGGAGCCGTTTCGGGCAGGGATCTTTAAGCTCCAGCGTCACAAAGTACGACAGTATCGCCACGACAAGCATATGCCCCATTACGAACGTCTGCGGCATCCTCTCGGCTTTCGCCCACCGCTGCTGGTAGCGCAGCTTGCCGATAAGCGACAAAAACTGCTGCAGATACTCGCTGCCCGCGAAATACCGAAAACCCGCGAACGTGTCGCACGCCGCAAGTCCCTGCGCCATTTCGTTTTTGACCTGCTCTATGCCGAACGTCTCGCCGTTCATCGGGTAGATTATCTTAAATTCCCAGTTGCTCGCGTGGTAGTGCGCCGCCTTCAGGATTTTCTTTTCGAGCGCGGAGTAATCCTTGTCGGAGTAATATTTCTCCATACGCTCAAAAAACCCGCCGCCTATCTCACGCATACCGTCCTCAAGCTGCGACAACACCCAGCGGTCTATCTGATAACCCTTTTCCTCAACCAGCTTGTGGTATATCGGCGGCTTTATGTCGGTCATTACAATTCTGTGGAAAAACTCGAATATGCCGCCCTCGATAAGGCGTACCATATCCACGCCCTCACCCTCGCACCTCGCGAGAACGTAGGCGTAGAACATCTTATGCGCCTGCTTGTCAAGCTCGGTAAAGCCCGTCCACGGGCGGATATGGTCGTTCCACCGCTGTATCGACGCCGCCTCGTACATGAGCGTTATAAGAGATTTTTTTATCATGGCTTTCACCTCTGAAAAAAATTTATTACTCTCTCGTTACCTTGTAGCCGTTCTTTTCAAGCGTTTTTACTACTCTTTCTCCGTGCTCGCGTCCGCCGACGTCGCACGCGATGTGTATTATAACCTCGTTCGGGTCGAGGTCGGGACTCAATCTGTCGTACTGCACCATGACTATATTCGCGTTTTCCTTCGCGAGAATGTCGGAAAGGTGTCCGAGACTGCCCGGTATGTCGAGCAGCGTCGCCGCAAATTTCAGCTTTCTCTCACGCGACATAAGACCAAGTTCGATAATTCTGTTCACAAAGCTAACGTCTATGTTACCGCCCGACAGCACGCACACGACCTTTTTACCCTTAACGTCTATCTTGTTGTTCAAAACAGCCGCGAGCGTCGTCGCGCCGGCGGGTTCGACCATCTGCTTTGTTCTTTCCAAAAGCAGCAGTATAGCCTCGGAAATTTCCGCGTCGCTCACCGTCACAACGTCGTCGGCGTACCTGTTTATTATCTCCATCGTCTTGTCGCCCGGAGCTTTTACCGCTATGCCGTCGGCTATCGTCGCGGCTGTGTCGGTGACGATTTTCTTCTTTTGCTTAAACGATTTGCATATCGCGGGCGCGCCCTCCGCCTGTACGCCGATTATCTGTACGCGCGGATTTATCTGCTTGATGCACGCCGCGACACCGGCTAAAAGTCCGCCGCCGCCCGCAGGCACAAGCACCATGTCGACCGTCGGCAAATCTTCGAGTATCTCTATACCGATCGTACCCTGACCCGCCATTACCTCCAAATCGTCAAACGGGTGGAGAAACGTCGCGCCCTCTTTTTCGGCGATTTCAACGGCTTTGTTGTAAGCGTCGTCATAGCAGTCGCCGTGCAGCACCACCTTCGCGCCGTAGCCCTCGGTCGCGCTGACCTTCGCAATAGGCGTTGACTTTGGCATTACGATTGTCGCGGGTATCGAGTGTACGTGCGACGCGTACGCCACGCCCTGTGCGTGGTTGCCCGCCGACGACGCGACAGCCGACTTTATCTCGCCCCTTTCAACGAGAGCCGCTATTTTATTTGATGCTCCTCTTATCTTGAACGAGCCTGTTTTCTGCTGGTTTTCGTATTTTAAATACACGTCCGCGCCCGTCATGCGCGAGAACGTCTCCGACTGCTCTATCGACGTTCTGTGTATCGTCGGCGCGAGCCTTGCCGCTGCTTTTTCGATTTCCTTCAGTTCTAAATCCATTATGTACATTCCTTTCGTTTTTATCCTAAGTTATTATTATATAACAAAAAATTGCTTTTTTCAATAGTAACCGAGGATTTTATTGTGTGCCTCCCCTACTCCATTAACCCCTTCATCTTCAGCACATGTTTTACGGCGTTATTGAGCGTTTCCTCGGAAACAGCGCCGCTTTTCACGCCTTCGAGGATTTGATTATACGCGCCGTTATAATCGGTCACGATAAGCAAATCATTACCGGCGTTCACCGCCCTGATATACACGTTCTCAATATCCTTCACCGCGCCCATATCAATATCGTCGGTCATTATAACGCCGTCAAAGCCGAGCTCGCCGCGCAGTATGTCATGCACCGACGGCGACAGCGACGCGGGGTTTTCACTGTCCAATCCCTCAACTATATTGTGCGACACAAGCACGCAGCTCGCACCCGCGTCGATACCCGCCTTAAACGGAAGAAAATCCGTCTCTCTTATCTCGTCACCGCTTTTTGAGTTGCGCACCTCGCCCTTGTGGCTGTCGCCCGTGACCTCGCCGTAGCCGGGGAAATGCTTTAGCACGCTGTAAATGCCCGTTTCACGCATCGCCGCCACCGTCTTTGAAATAAACTCCGCCGTTTCCTCGTACCCCTTACCGAAGCTGCGGTCGTAAATATACGTTTCGGGATTCGTCGAAACGTCCGCGACGGGCGCAAGGTTCATATTAACGCCGAGACTTAAAAGCAGCTCCGACTTCTCCGCCGCGTTTTCCACCACCGCGTCCATACCGCCCTCGGCGTAAATCTCCTGAGGCGACTTGTACTTTTCGGGCGCGAGGTTCGGGTTGGAGCTTACGCGCACGACCGTGCCGCCCTCCTCGTCCGCGCCGATTACAAGCGGTATATCGCTCATCGACTGCAGATTATCCGTTTTCGCTGTCACCTCGTCGCGCGTGAGACCCTCGAAATCGCGTCCGAACATCAAAACGCCGCCCGGCTTTAACGCCATAAGACCTTCAAGCTCGTTCTGCTCTGGGTAACGCACGAACAAAATCTGTCCGACCTTTTCCTCAACCGTCATTGTGTCGAGCAGCGTCGGTTCGGGCGTGGGTTCGGACGTTACGACCGCCGTCGGTTCGGGCGCGGGTTCGGGCGTTTGCGGCGCACTGCCGCATGATACGAGCGACAAACACATTAACACCATACCTATAACAGATGTGATTTTCATAATCAATTCCTCCCTTTATTCGTACATTCCATAACATACTGCTCCAGCGCATCCCATTCGCCGACGCGCCCCTCTTTCACCGCGAGGTCTATCTCCGCGACGCGCTTTACCATCCACCTGAGCGCCGACGCGTCAAATCCGCGCGCGCTGTCGATGTATTTTCTTCCTATATAAGGACCCGTGCCGAGCGCGGCGATTATCTCGTTTTGCGGCGCGTCGCCCATCACCTTTACGCGCAAAAGCTTTTCAAAGTTCGACAGCATGAGATACAGTGTGCCGAACGCGCTGTCGTTCAGAGTTTTCATACCGCCGAGAACCGACATAGCCCTTGCCGCGTTACCCGTCATAATTGCGTCCGTAAGCTCGAACGCCACGACCTGCATTGACTTTGAAACAACGCGCTCTATATCCGAGCGCAGAATTTCACCGTCACAGTACTCGAACAGCTTGTTAAGCTCGTTGTTTAAATTGTTAAGTCCGGGGTCGCACAGCGTTACGAGGTAGTACGCGTTTTCCTTCGACATCTTCACCTTCCTGTCAAGGCATTGCTTTACGACCCACGTCACAAGATCGGCGTCGCTGAGATAATTAAACTCGACAGCCGTACCCGCCTTTGCCGCAGCCTTGTACAGAACGCCGCGCTTGTCCACAGCCGCCTCGTCGAATATTACGACCGTGTCGTCCGAAATACGCTTTAACTTCTCCGTCCAGAACTCCTTCTTTTCCTCGGGCGTCGCCGCGTCCTCTTTGTTCCTGCGGCTCGGCTTGAATATGCCGCTGTTTTTTATGTGTATGAGCTTTTTGTCGGTCATCATCGGAAACGACTCCCAAGCGTCGTCATACTCCGACAGCGGTATGTCCGCGCCTTCAAGCTTTATCCTGTTAAACTCGGGAAAACCACCGTCCGGCACCATGTCCGCGACGCGCCCCACATACGTTTCGCGCAGAAATTCCTCCTCGCCGAAAAAAAGGTAAAGCGGCGACAGCTTACCCTCTTTGAGCTGCTTTTTCAGATTTATCAAATCATCGTTCGTTTTTTTCTTATACGCCATCTCTATTCCTTCCTCGCAAATGTTTCCGTGGAAATTTTACCACCGCTTGAAATATTAAAACGCACGTTGCCGTCATAGTCTGTGCGGTACACAATACTGCCGCGCAGCTTTTCGAGCGTCTCGTCAGCGGGCAGGTAATACGTGTTGTTCTCGCCCACGCTTATAACGCCGTAATCGGGAGCAGCCGCCTTGATCCATTCGTCCGACGACGAAGTGCGCGAGCCGTGATGCGCGACCTTCAATATATCCGTTTTCGGGTCAAAACCGATTTCCAGAAGATTTTTCTCGCCGAACGTAGTCATATCGCCGGTAAACAAAACGCCGCGCCCGCCGTACTCCACGCGGTACACATAAGTCGTGTCGTTTTCGTTGTCGCTTATGCCCGTTTTCCTCGCGGGCTTTATGACGCGTATCGTCATACCGTTATTATACCTCAAAACGGTATCGTCTTGCAAGTAGTGAATTTTCGTACCCTTTTCCTTTGCCGCCGTCTCGATCGCCGTCCTCCACTCGCTCCCCTCCATATTGTCGGGCATGAACACATTTTTTACGCGCAGATTGTTTATCGCGGCGATTATGCCCTGAACGTGATCCTGATGATAATGGCTCACGAACGCGCTGTCGATAACCGTGATATTCTCTGCTCTTAAATATTCCAGAAACAGCTTTTCGCCGGGGTCATAGTCGGAGTACGCGTTGCCGCCTCCGCCGTCTATGAGAACGTTAAAGCGGTACGGCGCGCATATTATCGCGCCGTCGCCCTGACCGACGTTTACAAACGTCATCTCTAAGGAGTTAAACAGTCCGACCTCTCTTATCCCGACCGACACGCACAGCGCGGCTGCAGTGAACAGTGCCGCAAACATCTGCGCTTTCTTCCTTTTTATATGCTTTACAGCCGAGCAGATCAGCAAAAGGTATATCAAAAATCCCAAAACCGACGGTTTCACGAGCGAATACCGCATAAAACCGATTTTGTCTATCCACACGGGAATACTTTTAAGCAAATACGCCATAGCCGTTACCGCATGCCCCACAACTGGCGCGCTGCCGAATATTGCCAAAAGCGGCACAAATACGGGCGACAGCACGAGTATCACGCCCACGCAGAATATCATCGCAAACGAAACGAATATCGAGTAAAACGACACGCCGTTCCAGAAATACGCGCTTATCGGTATAAGCCCGACCGAGCATATCACGCCGACTGCGACCATTCTGCGTATAAATCGCGGTTTTACGCGCATAAACCGCTTTTCAACGCTGTTGTAAAAATAATGTATAAGCACGCTCGACATCATCGACATCACAAATCCCGCGTCAAAGTACATCAGCGGATTTATAAATCCTATGATTATCGCGGTCATTCCGATAACGTCAAGGTAGTACACGTAGCCCCTGCGGCGTTTGAGAACGATAAACAGCGCGAGCATTATGCTCAGCTTGACCGCCGTAATCGTTCCGAAATTAAACATCGCATATATAATAAGTAAAATCACCGTCGCCGCGTCGCGCTTTTTCTTTCCGAGAAAGCCGAGTACGGCGGTAATAATTGTCATGAACATCATTATATGCAGATACGCGGGATAATAAAACCTTTTAAGCCCCGTCCTGTCGAGCGCAGCGTCCAGTTCCTCGGAAAATTCCTTTTTGTTGCCCGTAAGCGTCGCCTTCAGCACAGCCGCGTAGTCGCCGCCGTACCGCCTGCCCACCGCGTCCGACACGAAACATTTTACATACAGTCCGAGCGAGTACGGCGAAAAATCGCATATCACATACGGCGCATACGCCGCGTCCGTCGAATATACCCTAAAGAATATGCCTCGGCTTTTGTAATACCTCGCGTAATCAAAACCGTTCTCGTTCATTTTGACGGGCAGATTTTTTATTATGCCGCCAAAGCTTACAGTATCGCCGTATTCAAATTCCGACGGCGTTGTTAAGAGCAGCTTGCCGTCCGCGTCAACGCTCCCGCCGTCGTAACTCACCTCGCCCACCGTCACGACGTAACGGTGGTTTTCACCCGCGTCGGTCGGCATCTCCGACACGCGCCCCGTCACTGTCACGTACCTGTCCACGTAATCGCTCAAAATAAGTCTGTCGGTATCGGCTGCAAAGCGGCACAGACACACTCCGACACAGAACGCGAACGCCGTTAACAAAATTTTTGTGTTAAATCCACGTTTAAAAATCGCTTTTATTGTCAATACCAATATAAGGGACAAAAGGAAAATTACCGCAAACGGGGTCGGTATTCTGCCGCTGAGATATATACCCGCCGCAAAAACCGCCGCAACTCTTATATATTCTATCACACACTTTGCCCCTTCCGCACGTCCTCGTCTTAATTCTACCACAACGGATATTACAAGGCAATTTTGTAAAACGCTTTTGTAATATTTGTAACGTGTATGTAACATAACATCGAAGTTACAACCTGATAAAGTATGTAATTTCGTATACTTTTTGCCGGATATGACAAATCTTCCGCATGTGTTATGTGAATATTACACAAAAAATACCCCGTTTTTTATTGCAAAAGTCACATTAAGATTACGTTTTTATTACAAAATAAAGACATTCGGATTAAAAAAGTATTGACAAGCGGTAATAAATGGTGTATAATGCGTTTTGTAATGTTTTAGTAACAATCCGGTAATCAAAACGAGATTTTGGTAAAGATTTGGAAACAAACTTTGCTTTAATTATTTAGGAGGTTATATTTTATGAGGAACTTTAAACATTCGGTTATCGCCGCATTGGCGATTGCGATGATAAGTTCGCTTACCGCGGCGCAGTTCGCGGACATGAAAGACAGCAAAACGGAACGTGAACAGAGAATTAACGCCGCTGCGGCGTCGGACAGTATAACGATCGCCGAAAAGGAGCTTGACGGCGCGGCGAAGGGCAGCGCGGAGCTGACAACCGCAGAAGACACGGACGGCGCACTTGACAAAGCGACCGACAGTGAAATCGCTGCTAAAAGCTTTCTCCCCATCGCATACGTTATATCATCGGAAAGCGAGGTCAGCGTAATGGCTATGCCGTCCGACGATGCGGAAACGGTTGGCAGTGTAAGCGTGGGTACGGAGGTTCAAATCACGGAAAGTTCCGAGGGCTGGTACAAAATAGTTGACAATGGCGGCTTGGCGGGATATGTAAAGATGGGTTTCATAACTCAAAACAGCGCTGCCGCGAACGAGGCGAAAATGGGCGTTGACAACTACAAAATCGCTCAGGTTCATGTAAACGGAGGCTCCGTAAGAGTAAGAGCCGCCGCAAGCACCGACAGCGACATTTTGGACGAGCTTGAGGACGGCAGATACGCCTATATACTGGGCGGCGAAAACGACTTTATAAAAATCTGCTACAGCGACGAATACAAAGAGGGCTACGTAATAAACACCTCGCTCGAATTTGTCGGCGAGTGGGAGGACAAGGACGATCTCCGCGCAAAGCAGCAGGAAGTAAAGGCGGCGAAAGAAGAGGCGGCGAGAGTCGAGGCAATAGCGCGTCAAAACGCGCAGGCTGCCGGTGTGCCGAATGCAGTTACGACGCCTGCGGCAAGCGGCAAGGGTCAGGCTATCGTAAACACAGCCATGCAGTACCTCGGCGTACCCTACGTATGGGGCGGAACATCGCCGTCGGGTTTTGACTGCTCGGGACTTGTGCAGTACGTGTGCAGCAAGAACGGCATCAGCATTGCCCGCGTCGCGGCGGACCAGAGAAACTGCGGCTCATACGTAAGCCGTGAAAACCTTCAGCCCGGCGACCTCGTATTCTTCGCAAAGGGCGGCAACATTCACCACGTGGGCATTTACATCGGCGACGGCAACATGATACACGCGCCTCAGACGGGCGACGTCGTAAAGGTATCGTCAATCAACACCGAATACCGCATAGCGCAGTACGCGGGTGCGGTAAGAGTTTACTAAAAAATCCTCCCTTTTTAAAGGGGTTGGGCGGCATTATCTGCCGCCCTTTTTTCTTTTGCTCGGATTTATTGTATTGAAAACGCGTAAAAAATATGGTAAAATTACGTTAGGATAATTTTGTATTTAAACGGAGTAACGTAAAATGGAACAGAAGGATTTAAAGAAATTGCTTAAAGACGTAGCGGCTGGCAAGGTAGACATTGACAGCGCGATGCTCAAATTACGGCTCGAACCGTTCGAGGATTTGGGTTTCGCGAAGGTCGATTACCACCGCGGTATACGTCAGGGCGCGGCTGAAGTAATCTACGGCGCGGGCAAAACGCCCGAACAAATCGTAAAAATAGCGGAAAAGCTGCACGACGGCGGGCAGAAAACGGTGCTTATCACGCGTATGAGCGCGCAGGCTGCGCAGTACGCAAAGGACAAGCTGCCGCTTACGTATTACGATATGGGCGGTATCGGAATAGTCGGCGATATGCCCGCGCCCGACACAAAATCCGCCGTAGTCGTCGCAAGCGGCGGCACAAGCGATATGCCCGTCGCGGAGGAGGCGGCTCTCACAGCGGAGGCTCTCGGCAGCCGCGTCACACGGCTTTACGACGTGGGCGTATCGGGTCTGCACAGGCTGCTGTCGCACGCCGAGGATATTATGAACGCGAAGGTAATCGTTGCCGTCGCGGGTATGGAGGGCGCGCTCGCGAGCGTGATAGGGGGGCTTGCCGACTGCCCCGTCATAGCCGTACCGACGAGCGTAGGCTACGGCGCGTCCTTCGGCGGACTTTCCGCGCTCCTTTCAATGCTCAACTCGTGCGCCAGCGGCGTGAGCGTCGTCAACATAGATAACGGATTCGGCGCGGGCTACCTCGCCAACATGATAAACCGCATAGGCGAACCGTGACACAAATACGAAATCTGTTGACAATTCGGACGTAAATGGTATAATAAATGCAAAGAATGTCGAAACGGCGGTAAGCAATGTGAATTACGTTGGAAAAATTGACAGAAGTTTTTATAAAGAAATTTCTAAAACAATAATCACAGACGAAGTTATTATTACGGATGAAAGAATTGAGCATATAATACAACGCAGGGGGAAGGATTTTTATGATAAATACCGTCCTTATTTTGCCGAGATTGTTGAAAATCCGGACTATATATTCAATGATAAAAAGATAAATACGGCTCTGGCGGCAAAATCAGTCAATAAGGACGGCTCAAGTGTAAATATAGTGATTAAAATTGCCACGGAAACAGATGATCCCGAGTTTAAAAATTCGATTATAACCGCCGTGGTAGAAGGGCATAAACGGTTTGAGCAGAGACTTCGAAACAACGAGCCGATATACAAAAGAGTTGACAATAATAAATAAAAATGATATAATGTGAATACAATAAAAAGGTTATTCGAGGTGGTAAATTTCGTAGCGACCACACGCCGACGGTACGACAAGACTGCTGATAACAGCAAGTTCTGAGAGATGCAGGAGACGGCTACGCCTGCCGAATAACTATTTTGTATTAAAACCGCTTTGAGAAATCAAGGCGGTTTTTCCTATACAAAAATACGGCGCGTCTACGCCGTATTTTTATTTACTCAACCTCTTCCGTTTCCTCGAACTCCTCGGGGTTCGGTTCTTCAAATTCCCTCTCCGTTTCGGGTTCCCCGTCCTTGTGCCGCGATTTTTTCTTTATAAACGCTATGGCGGCTATAAATGCACCGCCGACAAGCAGCAAAATTATTATACTCACCGCCGTGGGACTGTTTTTGCCGTATCTGACGGACACGGTGTTATCAGTGCCTTTAAGCTTGAAAACAACGTACCTGCCGCGATAGCCGACGTTTATTTCCTCATTCGCGCCGTTCGTAAGACACGATACGGAGACCTTATCCCTGTTTTCGTTAATAAGACGCAGCGTTACCTCGTCGTCCTCGCCAATATCCGTTCCGGTAAGCGTTATATCGTACACCTTTTCCTTATCCCGCGCGTCCGAGCCGGCTTTCTCCGTAACGGACAGCTCCGCCTTATCCGTAAAATTACCCTCCGCGAGCGCGACGGCAAGCTTACCGTCCTTTTTCTCCTTGCTCGCGAGAACGGTAATATACGGCTTGTACTCGCATATTACGTCTATGTTCTCCGTAACCGTATCCGCCCTCACCGGCTGCCACGTGCCGAAACAGCCTTCCTTCGCGGGAATGTCGGGATAGACTATTCTCTCCGCGGGCTCTCCGTATTGAACATCCTGTGTACCGACCGTCTTACCGTCCGCGATAAACGTCACGGTAAAACTCAAAAATCTCGACGGTACACCCTCGCGGTTTTTCAGGTCGTCGAACGCAACGCTTTCCGCCTTACCGCTGTAGCTTACGCCGTCAACAGCTCCCGTGCCGCTGTCCACGTAAAGGTTCTGCAAAAGCTTATCCCTGTTCTCCGCAAAGCCGCACACCGCGCCGATATTTTCGTCGCCCTCCACCGTGACAATGGAACAGCAGCCGCTTAAAACGTTCGCGTGTCCGGCTATACCGCCGACGTACCGCTTACCCGTGAGCGCGCTCTTCGCGTAGCTTTTGCGGACGGACGAGTCGCTGCGACCCGCTATACCGCCGACAAAGCTGCCGTTTGTACTTTCCGCGTTACCGTAATTTTCGCACTTGTACACGGTTCCTATCTCCGCGAGTCCGACCAATCCTCCCGCGCAATCCTTTTTCCCGATGACCTTGCCTTCATTTATACACCCCTGAAGTACCGCCTTCGTCTCGTAAGCGAAATGCAGCGTGCTCGGTTTTTCTATATCGTCCTCGGGGTCTTTCGCGTACTCTATCGCCATTGCGCCCGCGACTCCGCCCGTGTTACGGTCTGCGTCAACCTCGCCCGAGTTTACGCACTCCGCTATTTTACCCTGCTTTGTACCCTCTATATCCTCGTCCGACACGTCGCGGAATATATCCGTAATGTCACCGCTGTTTTCCAGATTTTCTATCTCGCTGCTCATAAGATTTAAGATAACGCTAAGCTGATCGTCTATCGCGGATATGTCGCCCGTTACCTTATTCTTTTTATCCGAAACGGTGTTTTGCAGTTTGTCGATTTCGTTCTGCATATTTGATTTAAGGTTATTGATTTCGTTCGATATGCCGTTTAAGGAATTAAACACGTTTTCGCTCGCCTCGCGGAACTCGTCGCCGAGTTTAACAAATTCGAGTTTATCCCCGTTTGACAAATCCGTGAGTATATTTTTAAAATTGCCGGTCGCCACCGTAATATCGTCCGCGGCATAGCGCAGCATATCTATTGAACTCGTCAAATCGTCCTTCGTATCCTTAATTTCGTTTTCAGCGTTTTCGATGTCGCCGTCCGCATCACCGCCTGATATTTTGTCAACGGCCGCTTTCATGTTATCGATACCCTGCGATATTTCACTCATCGCGCCGCCCATACTGTCGAGAGAATGAGCCATTGTGTTCGCGGCGTTGTGCAGATCGACAAAATCTATCTCAACATTGTCGAGTATGGCGCTTAAATTTTGATGAATTGTCTGCTCTGCGGCGATTACGGCTGCGTTGTTTTCGCGTATTTTCCTTATATTTTCGCGCACCTCGCTCATATCCGTAGCCAATATCGGCTTTTTAAGCTGCTCCTCTATCGCCTCGAGAGACGCTTGAATATCCTGCCTTACGGCAGCCATATCGTTTACCGCCCCGACGATCTGCGACACCGCGTCGCGCACCTGCGTCTGATCGTTTACCGTAAACGCATCGTCGAGGTACGCGCTCGCGTCCGAGGCGCGTCTCGCTGCGTCCTGCATTTTCTTCGCCGCGTCGGACATATCTTTAAGCGACGCGCTTATATCGTCCGCGCCGCCACTCATGTCGGGAAAATTGAGACTTAAATCATCAAGCGACGCCGACGCCGCGTCGAGCGCGTTACCGAGATTTATTCCGCCACTCTCCAGACCCGCGAAAACATCGGTAAGATTATCCATCGTATTTGAAACAATCGCGGACTGCGCGTTTATCTCGTTGATATTATCGTCTATAAAATCGGTTCCTCGGTTAATAAGGATCTCCGTATTATCCCTCGCCGTTTTCGCGTAACCCGAAATTTCCGTGAAACTTACCCTCGTGTCGCTTTCAAGACCGTCGGTAACGGCGAGCATATCGGACATCATCCTGTGCAGCTTGTCAAACTCGCCGCGTATATTGTCCATATCGTTTTCCGCTGCGCTCAAAAGGATATACGGCTCCGCCTGACCGACAATACCGCCGACGTCCTTTCTGCCCTGCACAAAGCCCTTGTTTTTACAGCCGAGAATATACCCCGACTGTCTGCCCGCGATACCGCCGACGTTGTAGCCTATATGCTCGTAACCTATATCGGCGTTATTCGTGCAGCCCTGCACTATACCCGTCGTATAACCGACTATACCGCCCGTGTCGGTATGTCCGAGAATACTTTCCTCCTCGTTCTCCTCCTGCTCCTCGCGATAACTCTCCACAAACGCGCCCGCGTCAACGTCAAGCGCGGTCGTTACGTCCTTCTTCTTTTCCTCGTACACCGTGTTGACCTGCGCGTTATTCACACAATCCGACAGAAAGCCGCTGTTTTTACCGACTATGCCGCCGACCGAGTTCTCGCCCGACACAATACCCGCCGAAGAGCAGGATATTATGCGTCCGCTGTCGGTGTTCACGCCCGCGACGCCGCCGATGACGTTCTCACCCTTTACCGTGCCGTCAAACGCGCACCGTTCTATATTTCCCGAATTTTCACCGACAACGCCGCCCGCGCTGCTTTTAGAGCCGTCCGGCGTTATGTCGGCTTTAACGTTGAGGTCGGCGACCTTCGCGCCCTCCTGCACGTAACGGAACACGCCCATATACGAGCCGCTGCGCGCGACGCTTATACCCGACAAAGTGTAGCCGTTACCGTTAAACACGCCGCCGAACGTAGGCACGGGCGTAAAATACGCGCCCGTAAAATCAATATCGCCCGTAAGATTGACCGTCTTGCCGCACGACCACGAATCGAGCGTGCAGCTTTTCGCGAGAGACTCCCAATCCTCGCGCGACGCGACATTTATAACGTTCCCATCCGCGTAAATCGGCGGAACAATGTAGCACACCGCGCTCATTATGACGGCGGCTGTTATAAGACACGCAATTCCTTTACGTTTCATCTTCTCCGCCTCCCGTCATAATACGCTCCCTCATGTCCTTTCTGATGTCCTTCAGATTAAACGAGGTCTTTTCTATAATAAAGTCGCCCAAAATCAATAGCTGCGGCAAAATACCCATTACGAGCGCGATTGAAATAATCGTACCCCTTCCGAGCGTAATACCTATCGCCGAAATCGCGGGGTCGGATGACAAAAGACCTATCGCGAGACCCGCCGCGGCAAGAATTGTACCCGACGTGAATATCGTCGGGAACGCGAGACCGAGCGACTTCTTTATCGCGTCGTACTTGCTCATCTGACGCCGAAACTCCGTGTATCGGTTCGTAATAACTATCGCGTAATCTATATTCGCGCCCATCTGAATTGAGCTTACGACGAGGTAGCCCATAAAGAATATCGGTGAATTTTCCAGCGTCGGGAACGAGAAGTTTATCCATATACTTCCCTGTATTACGAGTATCAGTATAAGCGGCAGACCGGCCGACTGGAACGTGAAGAACAATACGATGAGTACGAACAGTATCGACAAAATCGTAATCATAAGGTTATCCCTCACGAACGCCGTCGAGAGGTCGTAGTCGCTCGTAGAGTTACCCGCCAAAAGCACGTCCTCGCCGTAATATTTCTTTGCAGTGTCACGCGCCGTATTTAAAAACTCGAACGTTTCCTCGCTTTCCTCGGGAATGTTAAGGTTCATAACGAGACGCGTATGCGTCATGCTTTGGAGCTGCTCCTTGCCGTCCTCAAGCTTGTCGTGCAGCTCGTTTATTTTATCCTGCGTTTCCGCGTCGGGCGATACGTACCCGTCCTCCGTCACCTTATACACAAAGTCGAACAAATCTATAAGCGAAATTTTATACGTGTCGATGCCGCCGACGATCCTGCCGTAATTTTCCTCCTCGGCTGCGTACGCGGAGTACACGAGCCGCACAAGCTCTATATCCATATCGGTAAGCTCCGAAAACTGACGCGGCGTGAGCATATCCCCGACCGAATACCCGTCCATCGCCTCGACGGACGCGAGAGCCGTCACCGAGTCTACCTCGGGATAATTTTCAAGTTCCTTTGTGAGCAGCTGTTCCTTCTCGTAGTCGCCCGACGGCACGATTACCGCGAGCACGTTCGTCTTTGAGAACGTGCGGTCTATCGTTTCCTGCGCAATCTGCGACTCGTTCTTTGTAAACGTCGTAAGGTTCGTATAGCTGTACGCGTACGGACAGTTATTCGACAGGAAAAACGCCCCCACTATAACAGCCGCGAAAATAAACGGCGTTATATTTCTAAGCTTTACCACACCGTTGCTCCACTTCGTAATTTCCGGCACGAAATTTTTGTGGTGCGTCTTGTCGATAAGACCCGAGAACGACAGCAACAGCCCCGGCATAAGCGTAAACACCGTTAAAATACTTATGATAATAGCCTTGATAAGCACTATACTCATGTCAAAGCCAATCTTAAACTGCATAAAGCTCATCGCCAAAAGACCCGACAGCGTCGTGAGACAGCTGCCGGAAATTTCGGGGATAGCCTTGCACAGCGCGGTAATAACAGCCTCGCGCGGCTCCATGTTTTGACGTTCCTCTATGTATCTGTGACAAAGAATGATCGCGTAGTCTATCGCAAGCGCAAGCTGCAATACAATCGCGATTGAATTTGAAATAAACGATATTGTGCCGAACATATAGTTCGTACCCTTGTTAAGAATAGCCGCCACGCCGAACGTCAGAATAAGCACGGGTATTTCCATATAAGTGCGCGACGAAATAAGCAGCACGACAACGATAATCACGCAGGCAATGAGCATAACAAGGTTCATTTCCTTCGCGATCGTATCGGCTTTCGTGTCGCCGAGCTCCGCCGATATGTACACGTCGTAATCGGCTGTTTTTTCTTTTATTTCATCAAGAGCCGTCTCGCATATCTCGTCCTGCGCCTCACCCGTGAATGTCACGGAATAGAGAGCCGCGCCGTCCGCGTAATGCGCCGTCGTGTCGTCGAACGCGATTTCCTTTACGCCGTTCACGTCCTCTAACTCGCGCAGCAACTCCTCCGCGTCGGAGTACGATATGTTGTCCACCATTACCTCGGCGGTTGCGTAAGTTATAAACTCCTCGTCCATGAGGGTGACTCCCTTACGCGTTTCCGTTTCCTCCGACAGGTAATCGGTGATATTGTTGTTAACCTTTACCCAGCCCGACGAAAACAGGCTGAATATTATAAGCAGTATGTATATTAAATAAAACGCCTTGCGCCGATCCACGATAAGACCGGCGGCTTTTTCAAGCGGCGACGATTTCCCGCTATTGTTAGCCATGATGCGCCTCCGAAATTTTTATTGTCAAAATCGTTACCTATCATTGTACCACAAAACTTCGGAAAAATCAATACATATACAACTATCGCGCAATTTTCTCCGACACGCCGCAGCGTATTATCGCCGCAGCGTACGCCGCCGTAAGCGCGCCTCCGATCGCGTAACTCAACGTCCACGAGAGATTAAAGCCTATCTGCGCGTTTAAAATATAGCTTGAAATCACGAACATATAGAACATGCCCGGCACGAGCGACATTATAAACGGCATCTTGTGACGCATCATGTACACCGTGATCATCGCGAACGCGAATACCGCGATCGTCTGGTTCGCCCACGCGAAGTAACGCCACAGCACGTTAAATCCGCCCGCGTTTACCTTCGCGAACACGAGTATAACAGCCACAACGGCGAATATCGCAAGCGAAACGGCGAGCCTGTTCTTTTTCTTCGACTGGTCGATCTTCACCGCCTCCGCTATTATGAGCCTCAATGAACGCAGAGCCGTGTCGCCCGATGTGATAGGCAGCACGATAATACCGATTACCGCTATAATACCACCGACGCTGCCGAGCAAATTGTCCGCGACAATACCGACAACGCTCGTCGCGCTTGTAGACGCGTCGGCAAGTCCGAGCTTTAAAACTCCCATCGTCGCCGCAGCCCATATCATCGCGATAAAGCCCTCGGCAATCATCATATTGTAGAACGTCATGCGTCCTTCCTTTTCATCGCGTATCGTGCGCGAAACGAGCGTCGCCTGCGTCGAATGGAAACCCGAAACTATGCCGCACGCGACGGTTACAAAGAATATCGGTATAAAATGCAGTCCCTGCGGATGCACGCCCGCAACGCCGGTCGTCCATATTTCGTCAAGACGGTAACCCTTTACGAACATGCCCACAAACACGCCTATCGCCGACAAGATAAGCAGTCCGCCGAAAAACGGATAAACCTTACCGATAATCTTATCTATCGGGAACAGCGTCGCGATTATGTAGTACACGAAAATCGCGCCGTACACGATCCACACGATTGGATTTGCCGCGCCGCTGTCCGCGCCCAAAATATGCGTTATGAACAAATCGCCCGGCGTGTAAATAAACACCGTTCCGACGAGCAGCATCGTAAGACACACGAATATGTTATAAAACGGGTACGCGTACTTGCCGAGATACTTCTTTATAAGCAGCGGCATCTGCACGCCGTCGTTACGCACGGAAATCATACCGCACATATAATCATGCAGCGCGCCGCCTATAACGCAGCCTATCGGAATTGTCAAAAACGCGATAGGCCCGAAAAGAATACCCTGAATGGGACCCAAAATCGGGCCCGTACCCGCAATATTCAAAAGCTCGATAAGCGAGTTTTTCCACTTCTTCATCGGCACGTAATCCACGCCGTCGTTAAGCCGCACGGCGGGCGTTTCGCGTTTGTCGGGACGGAACGCCTTTTCGCACAGCTTACCGTACAAAGCGCCCCCGACAAAAAGTATCACAAGTCCGATAATAAATGTTGTCATAATAAATCAACCCCTCTTAATTATAATCTTCATTAAATTCCACAGCCTTGCACAGCGGCTCAATGTCACCGTGTTTCCACACGAAGAGCTTTATATTGTCAGCGTCCGATACGTCGGTAAAGGTAAATGTGAACGTATTGTTCTCTCCGCATTTAAGAACCGCGCTTTTTCTGTCAACACCTAACAGCCTGCCGTCCTCGTCATACACCGCCGATATAACGTCCGCGTCCGTATCGTCTGCGGTATTCGTGACATTCGCGAAAACCGCGGCGTTGCCGCCGTTTATATAACCGTCCTTAATCTCCGCGCTTACCGTGCCGATTGTGAACACGTTCTCGTTATACGCGTAATCGGTAACGGAAAACTGAAGGCTTTCCGTATCCAGACCGGTCACGTCCATTTTTATCTCCGTTTCCTTTTCAGCCTTTATCGGCATAATAACCGTTTTATCCGACGCGTCGCTCGCAATCACACCCATCAAATATCGGTTGTCGCTCGCCGTAAACGACGCGTATGTCTTACCGTTCTCCTCGTAAAGCCTCGGATTTCGTATCTCGGGAATTGTATTGTCGATATAGAATTTATACGTCTTTTCCTCACGGCTGCTGTTTCCGTAATCGAGATTGCCCGATAAGGTCAAGGTGTAATCGCCCTCGCCCAAATCAGAGACGACCCAATCCATCGACAGCTCACTGTTGCTGTCCGGAATACGCACAAACCCGTTGCCGACAGACTTATCGGTAAGAACATTGCCGTCCGAGTCTTTGACGGCAAGCCTGACGTCCGTCAAGGAACGCAGCATA
Organism: uncultured Clostridia bacterium; assembly: GCA_947623955.1. Taxonomy (GTDB): domain Bacteria; phylum Bacillota; class Clostridia; order UBA1381; family UBA1381; genus Hominilimicola. The sequence continues at coordinate 123,453 of CANQIP010000002.1, forward strand.
CGAACGGACAGGAAGTAAGCGTCCGATAAATTTTCCGACATTCCGACATAATTTTCGCTCTCATATCCACTCTTGTCGTCACCCTCGGCAAATAAGTTTGTACCGAGCGACGTTGCTTTTTCCGCTACGTACAGTATCAAGCCTCCGTTTTCAACGCTGCCGCCCTCCTCGAAATACGACGGAGCCATAGCGTCAAACGATGTCCAGTCGCCGTAGAAACCCGTGTACGGCATACTCGCCTCCGTCACCGAGCCGCCCTCGGACGAAAGAACGACAAATCCGTCCACCCAAAAACCGTTTGTAAATATTGCTTTATTCGCCGCCGTCTGCGCGCTGTCGAGCGTTATTTTAAGCGTTATTTCTTTTTCCTCATTTGCGGGTATCGTCACGCTCGTCGGATTGTCGGCGGACTGTTTAAATTCAAGCGGCACGGAGTCGGTAATCATATTTTTGCCGTCACGCTCCTCGTAATTATCCGTGAACGCGTAAATTTTAATATTGTCGTAAGTTACGGGCGCATCCGTCAGATTTTCCGCCGTAAACGTGAGCGTTATGTCGTCTGTCAGATTATCCTTAAGGCTCAGCTTCGACTTACCCTCATTGCCCTTTAATATTACCGGCAGCGTCAGCGCGTCACTAAGATTTGCAAGACCCGCGCCCTGCCGTCTCGGCGACTCTGGGAGCGTTTTCCCCTTATCTTGGAACACAATATCAGCCGAGCTCATCAAAATATTTTCCATAAGCGCGACCCTGTTCCCGCTCGTCACTTCGGGGTACCTCTCATCAACCAATTCGCTCATAAGCGCCATCGCTCCCGTTATCTGCGGAGTCGCCATGGACGTACCGGTGTCGTTTACGTACTCATCGTCATTTCCCGCCGAAAGTATATCACTGCCCGGCGCCGTGATTTCGGGCTTAAGCTCAAGGTCGGACTGCGTGCCCCAGGACGTATAGTACGCCATGCCCGTTTCGCTGTCCTTAGGATATATACTTTCTCCGACAATAGTCTTAATTGCTTTGTTTTCTGCGCTTTTAAGCTTTTCACCGACGGATTTGCTTACCATTATACCGGGTATTTCGTCGCTTGCCGTGCTTACTGTACTAACATTTTCGTCCGGCGACACAACTATAAGACCTACGGCGCCCATTTCAACCAGTTTAGCGCTTTTCGCGTCCGTCCCGTTAGGAACTACCGCTATTTTACCGGTAATATCATCCATGGCCTCAAAATCGGCAAGCGTATCGCCGCAGATGTACTCGCACGGCGCGTCGGCAAATTTTTTATAGAACAGATCGCTGTAAGACGCTTCCAGTTCTTCATCGCCGAGCGTAAACTTTCCGACAAACACCCACTTTTTATTCGGATCAACAGACGCGACCGACGTTAACGCAGAAAACGACGCCGGAATATTGTTATATATGTAATCCGGATTGTCCGTCGTTTCCTCCTCTCTGTCAGAGTTACCCGCCGAGCATACGACCGCTATACCGGCGCTGCGCACGTTTTCAATGGCTGTTTCCATCGGAGTATATTCCGATGCCGTAGCGCCGATGCTCATGTTCACGGCGCACACGCCCAATTTTGACGCGTCGTCCAGCGCCTTGATAATTATGTCGAAATACATGAAGCCCTCATCGTCCCCGACCTTCATCATCACCAGCTGAGCCTCGGGCGCTACGCCCGAAAAGGTCGTGCCCTCAAACACGCCGTTTTTACCCGCCGCTATACCCGCGACATGGCTGCCGTGAATTTCCGACGCGTTGTACGTGTCCGCGTCACCTTCCCAGTAATCGTACGCGAACGGGATTTTTTCGTTTCTGTAAACTTGATTTGCCGATATATCGACGTTAAAATCGCCCTTCCCGATAAACTCGCGTATCGCGTCCTTTGTCAGCGCCGGACTTTCAACGCCGGACGCGAAAAACTCGTGCGACGTGTCAAAAGCGACGTCTATAATCGCGATGACCTTGCCGCTCCCGTCAAAGCCCGCGTCGTACATATCCTGCACGTTTATCATCGCCGCGCCGTAGCCCGGCTTGCTTTCGCCGTTTGACACGGGCTCGGTCGGAGCTCTGAACGTTTCCGATATGTACACGTTTTTAACGCCGTCGACAGCCTTTATTTTTTCAATATCGCTTTCGTACGCGTCAACCGAAAATCCGTTAAAAACGCTCGTGTACGTGAACCCCGCCTCGGCGTCCGCGCCGGTGCGTTTTTCTATATTTGACTTTACCGCCGACTGCGCGCTTAAAATACGTGCCTCCGTATTTTTCGCCTCGGCCGTCTCCATAAAATCCGCCGCGCCCATACGGACGGCGTTTTTCGTTTGAAGCAGCGGCGCGCCCTCTGTCTCGACGATAAGCGTCACTCTCTCGCCCCTGTCCGCTGCCCTCGTAAGCGGCACAGCTGCCGCCGCGACAGCAAGACAGATAAACGGACAGAGTATTTTGCGTATTGATTTTATCATAATTTAGGTCAACCTCTTGATTTATACTTATTGCTTTTTTAATAATACCACATTTCCGCCGCAAATTCAATTATTTTACGCAAAAAAACACATACCAACTTTCCCCGCACCGCTTTTGCACGAATTTTGCGTCCCATATGAGCCTCCCCTACTAGGGGAGGTGTCGGCAAAGCCGACGGAGGGGTTTGGTCTGTAAATGAAACCCCTCAGTCACACTGCGTGTGACAGCTCCCCTATTAGGGGAGCCTCACGCTGCCGCACCGTATGGGCGACCCTAGCGTTCGCCCGCATGACGTCGAGGCGCCGTTCCTTACGGCTCATTTTTATAAATCGCGTGTTGTAGGGGCTGGCGCCCTCGACAGCCCGTCGTAGGGGCGGATATCATCCGCCCGCACCCACACAAAAAGAGCGTATCACCGATACGCTCTCTCAATTATTTTTCCCTGCAAGAAACTGCATAAAATCCATAACCTCGTTTTTTTGCTCCGCGGACAGCGAATGAAACACAATCAGAAAATCGTTGCCATACGTGTGATTTTTTATATTTGTGATACCGAAAAGGTAATCTATGCTGACCCCGAAATGGTTTGCAAGCGCGATAATAACGCGCTCGTCCCTCGGAAAATGTATCCCTCTTTCATAATCGCTTATGACCTTGTTTGAAACGAACAGCAAATCCGCAATATCCTTTTGTTTTTCGTCATTGTCCTCCCGCAGCTCTCTTAATCTTTCCCCAAAAGTCATATATATCAACTCCTACCTCCATTTTACCGTAATCGTGATTTTATTGAAATATTTTACCCTAAAAGTTAATATATTATTGACATTTACCAAAAAGGTAAGTATAATTGAAGTATGATGAGATTTTAGTATGGAAATTTCATTCGATTTGGTGGAAAGGAGGGAAGATTGATGAACAAAACAATAGGCACAAAAGAATTTGCCGAAAGGTATGGAGTCGATCAGGGTACTGTTGCCCGATGGTGTAGAGAGGGAAAAATTAAAAACGCGTACCAAGACGCGCCGGGCAGTCCATGGCATATTCCAAAAGACGCCAAACCGCCCGCAAGTTATAAACCCAAAAAATAACATTTATACATAAACGTATTATGTAATTTAAAATTAAAAAAGAAAGGTAGATTTAATATGGCTATAATTCAATGTCCGGAATGCGGAAACAACGTTTCCAATTCGGCAAAAAATTGTCCTAACTGCGGTTACCCCATTGCCGAAAATACAAACGATTTAATAAGAATTAAAATTGAACAAAGTCCGGCAGTGCGAGGTACAATCGTAACAATCAAAGATATGGTGAGTGGAAAAAAACTGTGTTCCGTACCGGCTGGCAGTATTGCTGAAATAAAATCAAATAAACCGATTATGATCGGATTTTATGGATTAACAAATATTCCAATGTATATGGAAACAGTTTCTCCTGCTAACGGGGGTAAATATAAAGCTTCTTGGGGCGCAGGTATATTTTCTCCTAAAATATCATCATGCAGTAAAGTTGACATTATTGATTCATAATAGAAATTAAATATTTTATAGGAGGTGTATATAATGAACAACAATTATGGATGCATAGGTGCTATTGCAACAACAATAATAGGTCTTCTTTTAATAATTAATGCTATACGCCTTATTATTAGTTAATTATCAACAGGGCGACCCTTGCGGCCGCCCGCATGACCCCCTCTCCGAGGGGGTCAAAACTCACCCGTGAGTTTTGGGGGGTGTATAGTTGACTGTTAATATAACACCCCCCCAAAGCCGTGAACGGCTTTGACCCCCTCGCAGAGGGGGTCTTGCGTGACTGAATTCTCACACAAAAAGAGCGTATCGCCCGATACGCTCTTTCCCAATCCACCTTATCTCGTGACAATATCCACCGGCACATTGAAAATCTTCGCGACCTTCAATATCGTGTCGATATGCCGACCCGCAGCAGCCGCCATATGGTGCGTCGGGCCCGCCTCGCTCCACTTATTGCAGAACTCTCTCGCACCGCACGTAAAGCGCGTGCGCATATTCGTGTCGCCGAATGTGAAGATTGGGCCTTCCTCGTTCACGCCCTCGGCAACGACGAACTTAAAGTTGCCGTCCTTGTCCTGCGTGATACCGAGATACGTAACGGGACCCAGATGCGGATAGAACTGCGTCAGATAGCCGCCGCCGGTCTTGCCGTGGAACACGGGCACGATCTTCATCGTCGGCTTTTTCGCGGAAATGTCCGCGTCGCCCGAGCCGCTGTGACCGATAATGCAGATGTCCTTGTCGAAGTCAATCGAATACATCTCGGACAGCTGACCCATACCCGAAATGGTTTTCAGAATACTCATCGCCATCGAAACCTTTATATCGCCCTCAACGGCGCACGCTACGCCCTGCTTAATGAGCATCGAGAACGCGGGAATGAGCATACTGTCGAGCACGCCCGCCTTGCCCTGCGCGAAACCGTCGTAATGCGAGGCGATGAACGCGATTTTCTCGTCCTTGACCCACTGCTCGAACGCGACAACGTACTTCGCCATATCCCATACCTTTTCAACCGTGCCGCCGCCCTCGATGTCGAAGGTGTCGAGAATATCCTGCGCCTTCGCGCGGATAGCGTCCTCGTCGGTAATGTCGTCGGCGATTGCCCACATCTTTTCCCAGTCAAACTGCTTGGTATAGAGGTACATTCTGTGATAAAGGTTCGTCTCGTCGATATACAGATCCATCATGCCCGGGTACGGACGACCGATCTGCGCGAGGTTCGTGTCGCGGAAACGGCGGCGTACCTGCGCTGCACGGCACCAGTCCTCGATTTCAGCCTGAACGTACGGGTCGCCGCCCTCAACAACGCCGGTAATTACGGCGTGGCGCTTGCCCGCGCGCTCGAGATCTGCTACCATTTCGCCGACCGCGCCGCACGCGTACAACTCTCCGAGCCACGTCGCGGTATCTGTATTCGCGTAATCGGGGGCCTTCTTCTTCTGAATGTTTACCAGCACAACCGGCACGTCGAGGTCGCGAACCGCCGGCAGCATATTATAAGAAGTCGCGTATGTAAGGAGCTGGACGATAACGAGGTCAACGTCGGCAGCGCGGAACTTGTCGCCCGCCGCCTGTGACAGCTCCTTCGTCGTAACCATACCGCCGTCAACTATCTCCACCGTGTCGGGGAGCGTCTTTTTGAACGCTTCGTACTGCGACTCAAACTCCGGCACGAGCGAGGGGAACTGCGGCAGGTACGCGCCCAGCGCGATTGAAAATACGCCTATTTTTGCTTTTGTTTCAACTAACATAAACAGCATTCCTTTCTTGTTAAAATACATAAATTTGATAATATCATTATATATGATTTTGTAAATATTTGCAATAGCAAATAATAAAATTGTTTCAAAAAACACTTGCAAAATAAAAAAAATATGATATAATTAGTTGGTATTTGATATTTTGGAATAAAAGGAGGTTGAATTAAATGACCGTATTTGTTATATTGCATCTTGTTGTTGCGGCAATTCTTATATTCGTCGTTATGGCGCAGGAGGGTAAAGACCCCGGCATGAGAGGCATACAGGGCGCGTCGTCGGACATGGGCGAATCGTTCTTCAAGAAGAACGGCGGCACGACGAAAGAGGCTATCTTCACGAGAGTTACAACGACAATGGCTATCCTGTTCCTTATAACGACAATGACGCTCGTTATTATGGGCGCGTAATAAATCGGAATAAAAAACGGCATGTATGCCGTTTTTTTATTTTCCAAAAAATACCTCAAATAAAAACCGTGCAAAAACCGCATACTAAGAACGTAACAAGGACAACGGAGGTAACAAACATGGATCGCAACAACGCAAACAAGAGTATCAGATGCACGGTTGAGCAATGCAGAAACCACTGTGACTGCGCGGATTACTGTGCGCTTTCCGAAATTCACGTCGGAACGCACGAGCCCAATCCAACGGAAACGCAGTGCGTGGACTGCAACTCGTTCGAGCTCAGACACTGATCAAAACGGAACTGACCGTAAAAAAACAAGGGCGTCGTTTTCGAGGCCCTTGTTTTCTTTTTGAATTTTTTACCCGAACGCCTTCGCGTTATCGAGAATGACGAGCGTTCTCATCATCTCGTGCGTAAGACCGAGCCTGCCGTTTTCGTCGCCGCACAGAAAGCCCTTATCTTTAAGCTTTTGCACCGTGCCTCTCGCCCACTGCGGCATATTGTCGTCGATATAATCGTAAATCATCGGTTTCATGCCGTCAATCTCGCTTTTTAATTCCTCATACTGTGTCACCGTTAATTCCTCCTTACTTTTTCCGCCGATTGCTCCGCAAATCGCGCTTGCGACCACGTCGCAGCCGACCTTTTCGTACAGCTGCGCGTCGGACTCGCTGTCGGTAAAGCACACCTCAACGAGCATCGCCTTCGCGTCTGTGTGACGTATAACGTAAAGCGACGAGCCGTCCTTAATACCGCGATTTTTAAAACCGAGACGGCTTATCTCCTCACACACGCGCTCCGCCTCACCGAAGCTTTTACCGCCGTACGTGTACACCTCGCAGCCCTTGCCGCCGCCGGAGTTAAAATGCACCGACACGAACAAATCAAGCGGCTGCGCGTTCGCCATGCGCACTATCTCGGAAAGATTTTCGAGCGTAGTGTCGGCGTAATCGTTTGTGCAGTCGTATACCGTGTGACCCTCGCCGCGCAAAAGCTCTGTGAGCCTTTTACCGACGCGGCGCGTCTCGTCGCTTTCGTTCAGATAACCCACCGCGCCGCAGCCCGGCTGACCAGACACGGTATGACCGCAGTTAATTCCTATTCTCATCGGCTTGCTCCCTCTCTCTTATCTGCAATAAAACGTCTTTAAGTCCGTTCGGCATAATCGGCAGAATTTCAGCCGCGTTTTCAAGCACCGATATGCCCTCGTTCGCTATATAAAACATAATGACCATCTCCCTAAGCGGCGCAGCGCTGCCCGTAATGTTCTGCACCACGTTCGCGAGCGCGACGACTGTAAGCACCGTTATTTTTCTCAAAATGCCCTTGTACCCCGCCTCGCTCGACAGCTTTTTTTGGTACACGGCTTTAATGACGCCCGTGATATAGTCGAGAACCATAATCACCAAAAGCGCGCCCAGAACCGTGTCCCACGCGCCGAATATTCTCGCTGCCATACCTCCGGCAACGCCGAGCGCGACGCTCAGAGTATTAAATATCTTGTTCATTTCCTTCACTCTCCTTATCCTCAAAAATCCTTTTGCCGTTCAGCAGAAGATTTCCCTCGCTGTCGGTCGACAAAAGATTTGTGCCTATCGTAATTTCATTCACGGTGACGCTTTTGGAAATCACACCGTTCGTTATCGTTCCGGCGACATACGACGCCTTGACCTTACCGCCCGACGTGGACGCCTTTTTGTACTTTTGCGTGAGAGCACCCATCTGTTCGAGGTAAAAGAACATATCCCTCTTTACGCGCCCCACCGTTATGACCGCGCTGTCGCAGTCGTAGGGGCTATATTCGATTTTAACGACCCTCTCGTAAAGTTCGTTACTGCCGTCCACGACCGTCACGCCGTCGCCTATGCTCAGCTTTTCGTCCGCGCCGTAACATTCAAGCTTTGAAATCTCGGCGTACGTGCCCGTGACGTTCACGCACGGAACGTCTATCCTGTCGGGATTGTCGCCGTCAAACTCCCACCTTGCGCGCCTTAAAAGCTCGTCGGGCTTTGTAATCTCGCCGTAATCACGGTAGCCACACCGCACGCCGTATATTTCCGCGTTAGGGCTGTCCACGTATTGCGCTCCGCCGTTGACGCTGCCTATATGCAAATCGTCTCTGCCGTAAGGGTAAAGCCGCGTCACAAGGTCGGAAATGTCGCGCTCGACGCTCAAATCACACATATTTTTTGTGAGGTCGAGCCGAACGGTAGTGTCATGCCCTATACGCTCCACAAGCGCGATTTTGCGGTTGTCGGCGTACAGTTCGCCCTTGCCGCAGCATTCTATGACATCCCTCACCACATCGTAAGGGTTGGTCTTGTCCGTCGAAAAATAATCTATTTTAAATCCATCACTGTCAACGCGGCGCATACCGAGCCGTTCAAGTTCACTGTCCGTCACGAGCGTGAAACCCGTGCCGGCTATCGCGTGACGTATTACCTCGGTCGGACTTACTCCAATCATATCGGGCATATTCTGTATATGCACGCCCGTAGCGTCCGCGTTCCAGATATGGCTGCACGAAATCTCCGAAACGCCGCGTCCGTCGCGCGTGTTCGTCACCCTTATGACGCGGTACGCCTGACCCTCGCATAAAACGAGCATATTCACGCGTATAAGCTTCGATTTTTCGTTTTCGGGATACGTGAAGGTAAGCGTGCGCGCACCGTTTATCTCATACGACACGCGCACACCTTCCGCCTCCGCAATCGGTACGCCCTTCGTGAAATCCGACGCGCCGCCGTCCGTTATTTTAAGCAAGCGCGTCACCCCAATCTATATGCGAATAGTCCGCGCCGTACATATACTTAGCCTTAAAGCCGACCGTTATTATAATATTTCCCTGCACGGAATTTGTGACGTCGACGTGGTTTATTCCCGCGGGAATTTCAAAAAATTCACCCGTCACGCCGACCAAGCCGTCGCCCGCTTTAACGGTCTGCTTTTCAAAATCAGCCGTAACGCTTTTGCCGCCCGCCGAAAACGCCAGTGTTTTCCCGCCGAGCGACAGCGTGATACCGCCTGTCTTACCCGTGATTTTTATAACGGGGCTTACGGGCATATCGCCGAAATTTACTATGCAGATATTGCCGCTGCCGTCTAACGTGTACGTGTACGCGCAGTCGGTGGACAGCGGTATCTCGCTCTCTATCTGCAGCGGATGACCGATAAGGGGGCCTTCCGTGCCGAAAAGAGCCTCGCCGAACGGCTCGGCGGAGAAGGAGACCTCCAACTCCGCCTTTGTGCCGCCGTGCTCGGGCATATACGCGATTTCGTCAGTCACTCTCGCCTGCCACACGACAAGCGGCAAATCGTCAAAAATAAGCTCGCCGCTGCCGGTGAGCCACAGAGCGAGTTTTGAGATTTTACCCTGCAGCGCGGCGAGGTTGTCGGCGGTAATACCGAGCGAAATAACGAACGTCCTTTTCGCGTAATGCTCCCTGCCGTGCGGATTGGCTTTTGAAAAATCGTACTCGCCGTCACGGTACGGGAGATCCGACGTGAATGATTTTACGCCCGCCGTTATCGGGCGCGACTTTGTTCTGACCGTCACGCCGAACTCGGACGAATGACGGTTTTTAAATGTGAACCCGTTTCTCATTATGTATCCCCCTTAATAAAAAATACCGTGCGCGATAGAACCCGACACGCGGTTCTGCAGCGCGTCGAGCGCACTGCTGCCGTTTGAGTTGATGCTTATGTTCCTGTTGTCCGAATAGGAGTTCTGCGACACTCGTATGCCCTTTATCGCGCTTATGGTCTGTTTGAAAAGAGATGTGATCGTACTCTGCATGCTCTCGATGTCGTAACGCGCTCCACTCACTATTCCTTCAAGGTTCAGACCGCTTTTCTCTATCGCCGCGAGGACGTACTTTTTATTGTCCTCTATTCTTGCGTAGTTTTCCTCCAAATCGGTAACAACAGCGGTATGCTTCTTCTGCAGCGCGTACATTTCCTCCTCGCGGCGCAGCTTTTTCATTTCCTCCTGGAGCGATTTGTACTCGTCGCGTCCGCGCTGCGTCACCGCGCCCTCGAATATTTCGAGCCTCTCGGAAATCTCCGCCTTCGACGCTTTTCTGTCGCTAACCTCCCACTTTTCGGAAAGCGCGTCCTCCTCGTCGGCAAACCCGGCTTTAACGTCCTTTATGTACTGTTTCTGCATTTTCAAAAGCTCGCTTACCGCGTCCGCCTTCGCGCCGTACAACTTCAGCGTAGTATCCATCGTGTCGTCGCGGTACTCCTGCCGGTCGATAAAGCCGCCCTCGTACATTTCCTTTATCCTTTGAATTGAGCGTTCGTAAAATTTAATCTTACTGTCGCCGCTTTCCTCCCAGTCGTCGTACGCGTCGCGTATCTTCATCCAGTTTTCCGCGTCGCTCTGCCACTTCTCGTACACGGCGTGATTGTTTTCTTTTTCGAGCAGTCCTATTTTTAAATCGACGCCCGCCTTGTACTCGTAGAAATCATCCCAAACCGCCTTCATCTCGTCGGACGTGTACTCCGTGGACGCGACCATATCCGACACCATCGCGTTGTAATTGTAAAGCTGACGCTTGTACGCGTCAATCTGCTCCCGCACGCCCATGTCGTTTACCTGCGTCTCGTACTTTATCCACGCGTCGGAATTTTTCTTGTAATCGGAAAGAGCCTCGTCGTTAGCCTTTTTGCGTTCTTTAAGCGCCTTTTCCTGCTCGGCGATAACCTTTTTTTCCGCCGCGAAAATTTCCTCCTCGATCTCGCGCATTACCTCGCTGTCGTAGGAAAAACGCGCCATCATTTCCTTCCACGCCTCAAGCTCCTCCGCGGGCGAAACGTCATGCGTCTTTTTATAATGCGTAAAATCCGACTTCGCGGCGTTAAACGCCTCGTTATTCTTACCCGACGCGTAACGCGGCACGCCCAGAGCAGCCATAATGCTTTTCGTCTCGGAGGCAGTGTACACCTTGTCGCCCTTTCCAAGCGGCACAAGCACGTTGCGCCCGTTAAACATCACGAGCGAGCCGTTATGCTCTATAAGCTCCCTCGGGTCGGACACGCCCGTTTCGTCGTTTACGAGCGACAGACCGCCCAAAGCGTTACCCGTTCCCTTCGCGAGTTTCGGAATACTCGATACGGCGTAGTGAACGGTAATCGTTACGGTCTTGTCCTTTACGCTCGCAATGCTTTCCTGCGCGCTTGCGACGCCCTCGGCAGTGTTGTCAACGGCTGTGAAACTTATTTTCGCCTCTTTGCCGTCAAAGTCTTTCATAAGCGAACCGGCTGACTCGCGCAAAGCCGCCGCCTCCGCCTCAGCCGCACGCAGCGAGGACATAAGCCCCGACGCGTCGCCCGTAATCGAAACCGATAAATTTGCAGCCTCCATATTCATACCTCCCTTCCGTAAAACATGTTAAGATAATCGTCCGCTTTTTCTCCCGTTTCCTCCGCGTCCTCTCCGAGACTGTCCAGAAGTTTCATGAGAACCCACGGATTTTGCCTTCCCACCTCGTCGGGCAGAAGGTGGTGGTACTTGAGGAACAGCGCGTATATGTCCCTCAAAGCACCTCCCTCCCCCGACCTTACTCGTTTTTTGACGTGAGCGCGTCAATGTAAAACAACCACAATGTGCGGCACATTTTACCGAGCACGCCTGCGTCCATTTTGTCGATCACGTCCTGAGTGACGTCCGTACCCTCGAACAGGTAATCCACCGCGTTTCGGCAGTGTCTTAAATATCCGCTGTCCTCGTTTTGCATATGCGAGTCGTTTATGATGCACATAGTCTCAAAGTCAAACGGCTTTGAAGTATACTTTTTGCCGTCCTTTTCATACGTAAGCGTATGCTGCATATTTTTACACCTCCGGATAGTAGCTCATGTCGCTGAACCACTTTTCCTCGAACTGCTCGCGCGTCACGCCCTCGGGAAGGTCGCTCTCGTCGAAGTACGCGTAGTAGTTGTTGTCAAAGTCACGCTGCACCGCCGTGTACGTCGCCTTCGCGGTCTGCTTGTCCACGCTGCCCGACGACGACTTTGTTTTGCCGCCGACGTTCGACGCGAACGAGTAGCTGCCCTTGTAGTATCTGACGTAGCGGTACGAGCCGTCGGACTTCAAAATCCTCCAAGCCACGCCGAAGTAAACCGTCTTTGAGTCCGAGCCTACCTCGACAACGCCGTGCTTTCTCTCGCAGCCGCGCCACATCGCGTCGACCTCGGGAGGAATATCCGCGCTCGTAATTTCATGACCGAGCTTTTCTATGTAACTCGACGTTTCATACGCGCCGTTGTCGGCGTCGAATACGTCGCTGCCTCCCGCGTCGGTCGGCGCGATCTCGACCGTGCCCTTTAACGCGTAAGCCCCGTCGTACTCCGCGCCTTCCGCGCTGTCCGATGTAAGCTTAAAAAAGGTGTAACGGTCTACGCCTATTGTTGGTAACGGTTTCTTTATCATTTCAATTCTCCTTTACACGTTAAAATATTTGTGAAATCTCATTGTTTTGTGATATAATGCTCCGCCGTTTTCGGGGATGTCGGCTGACATCTCGCGCGTCCAGCCGTCCGCCGTCATAACGTCGTTTGCGCGGAGCGTTATCTCGCCGCACTCGCGCGCCGAGCATGCCCATACGTCAAGCTGAACGTAGCCCGACTGCACTCTTTCCGTATTATCCGCGTAGAGCGCGCCGTGTTCGGTCACGTTGTAGTAGCTTACCACGGGCATTTTCTTGAAGTCGCGCGGGTGCTGATGCGTTATGCGGCAGCCGAGTTTTTTGAGCGTTTTTTCCGCCTCATGATTTATATCGAGCATATCTTTTCTCCTTATCCCGTGATTGCAGCCGCTATCGCCGACAGAACCGCGTTTTCGTTTCCCAAAAGCGACGGAACGAGGTACGGCTGCGCAGCCGATTTGGAAGTGCCGAACTCCACGTAAGCGGCGTAATCGGTGTTTGCGGAAATTTCCGCGCTCGTGCCATTTTGCGACACGGCTATGGAATCACGGAGCGTGCCGGTGTCCACGGGGCAGACGCTCCGCGCATTTTCGGCGACAGTCTCCGCGCCCGCCGCCACAGCCGCTTTCACTCTTTCCTCAATCTGCGCCGCCAATAATTCAAACGAGCCGTTGTATGTAACATTAACCTTCATTTTCAACGCTCCTTATAAGAGCCGTGACGCCCAGCGACCATTCCTCGGTATCGACTATCCTGTACCAGCAGTCCGCGAATTTCACCATGTTGCCCGTTTTTATAATATCCCGCTTGTCCGCGTACAGCTTGTACATTTTTTCGGAGGACAAGCCGTAAGGCTTATCCTCCGTATCGCCGGTGTACGGCTGAAGGTCGCATATGATTTTGCCGAGGTACGTTTTCGCGTCGCCGTCGGTGTAGCCGTTATCGACGCGGCTGTATATTTCGGCGGGCGTGTCGTAAAATCTTTCGAACGGATTAAGCATTTTTCCTGCCCTCCAAATCCGACGGCACAAACGCGGCATGGCTTATAAACGGCTTTAAGCGTTCCCTGTACTCCGACATAAAGCCCGCATCCGCGGCGCCGTACTCGACGCGTCTCTCGCCCTCCGTCAGACTGACGATGCCGCCCGCCGCGTTTTCACGGTACCGCGCGGCAGCCATCGACGGTATAAAGCCTTCAAGCTGACGCGGCATAACGTCTATGTGGCAGTACGACATCACCGCGTCAACCGTGTCTTTGATAAGAAACGTGAGAAGTTCGTCGCTTTCGTCGTTCTTTATCCCGAGCAGCAGCTTTGCCGCGCCGAGAAGTTCCGTATTTTTATCCTCCATAGCAATCACTGCCCTTTCTCAAAATTATTCCTCCGACTTGTACACGTAAATCGCGTTTTTCTTATTATTGAGCACAAACGCGTCGTAGTATACTCTGCCCTCGACGAGCCAGCCGTTTATGCCCGGAGGGTTGTCGTGTATCTTGTAATCCGACAGCTTTACGGGCGAGGTCGTTGCCGCGCTGTTCGTGATGATAAGCTCCACGTTCTCGGGGAGATACGAGGTCGGCACGACTATCACGGGTATGCCGTCGATCGTGCCTACCTGTCCCTTTACGAGCATCTCCTGCGACATGTCGCCGCCTCTTACAAAGCTTGAATCCTCCTTGACGCACTTGTAGAAGTTGCTCGAAACGAACGCCGCCGTGCCGGCAAGCGGTACGCACTCGTCGATAAGCGCAGCCGCGCCGGTAAGGAATATATCATACGCGTTCGACTTCGTGACCGTTCCCGTCCCGGTCTTTTCCGCACCCTCGGCGATTTTCCCGAAACGGTACTTGTCTATCTCCGGTATCACGACCTCGCGCAGCTGTCTCTGCAAAGCCGCGCCCGCGGCGTTCGCCATCTGCGTGTCGTTATATGTGCCGCGGTCTATCGTGAAGGTAAAGCTGCGGTCTTTCGTCATCGTCATCTCCTGAACGGTGTTCTGAAGCTCCGACGGCGTTCCGTAGCGGCTCGACGCGCCGTTTATGTTATAGTCGTTCATCTCGGCTGTCGGCACGGTGTAGACGTTTACCGTCTTTACGCCTACAAAGTCGTAGTCGCTGTTTACCGCGCTCGACGTGAGCGATTCTCTCGTGAATTTTTCGTCAATTTTCTGAGCGTATTTACTTGCGTAATTTATTGCCAACTAAATCAGTCCTTTCCTGTATTAAAATCCCAGACCGTTCAGGAACGGGTCGAACGGCTGTTCCTTTTCCTTTGAAACGCGCGGAAGTCTGCCCTTTAAACGGTCTGTAAGTCCTGCCTCGATAGCTTTGAGATACTCTGTCTTGAACGCCGAAATATTCTCCAGCATCACGTCCTTGTCGCCGTCCGCGACAAAACGCGCAAACGTCACGGGGAGGTTCTGCGCCGTAAGCTCCTTCGCCGCCTCAAACTCGGCTCTCTCGCTCACATACTCGGCTCTCTCGTTTTCAAAGTCTCTGCGGCTCTTTTCGATTTCCGCCTTAGCCCTTTCCTCCGAGGACATGGACGCCATTTTCGCCGCGTCCTCGCGTTCAGCCGCTATGCGCGTTTCTATCTCCTTGCCGAAGGACTGTTTCATATCCTCCAGAGCCTCGCTGACGTACTGCTTTATTGCCGCCTTAATATCCGCGCCGTTCTTTTTCTCGTCGGCGGCGTCAAGCCTTTCTTTGTTGTTCTTTTCGTTCATATCTTTGTCCTTTCTTTCGTTTCCTTCGCTCTTTCACGCTCACGCGCCGCTTTCGCCGCCTCTTCCCTCGCGTCGCCGACAAACGAAAGCTGGCTCAAAAGCGTTTCGCTCGCCGCTATTCCTTCGAGATTTTTTATCATCTGCGAGGTTTCAAGTTCGTTTACCGGCATGTTGCGCGTGAATACGACGTCCACTCTGTGTATCGGCACATATTCCATCGCGCCCTTTAAAGACAGGAAGTTCACGTAAAGCTCAAAGCGCTTTTTGAGCGTTTTAGCGAAGTAACGTTCCTTGTTTCTGACGTGCTGTTCAAAGCCCATGAGCTTGTACTTTATCGCGACGCCCGACAAATTTGAGCCGAAGGTGCGGTCGCTTAAATCGGGTATCATGGAAAAGCGGTGTATATCGGTTTTTAACGCGTTCTTTAAAATTTCCACGTCGCTCTCCGACATCACCTTCGCCAGATACTTCGCGTCCGCGCCCTCGTAGCCCATCAGTATGCGCTCCTCGCGCAGCTTTTTCGCCTGCTCGCTGTCGAGGTCTATTCCCGTCAGGAACAGGAACGCGTCCACAAACTGCTCCTTGTCGTTCACTCTGTCCGACATAAGGATATTGTACGCGTCTATGAGCGATATAAGCTGCTCAAAGTCGCCCTGCGTTTCCTCGTTGTTGCGGTATTCCAGCATCGGTATCGCGCCGAAATAATGGCGGTGCGCGCCGGTAAGGCGCATATGCTCAAAGCTGTCCGCGTCGTTTTCGTATGTGTACACGCTGTTGTCGTCGCACACGACGCATACCGTGCCGGTCACGCTGCCGTCTATGCCGCGTTTGCGGTAGTAATGCACGCCGTAAAGCGGTATTTCGCCCACGCCCGCGCCGTATACGACAAACGTATTCTGCGGCGCGAGCGCGACGCTCCTCGCCTGCGAATCGCCGTCGGCGTACACAAGTTCGTATGCCTTGCCGTAAATGCTCATCGTCTTTTCAAGCTCCGCGTCTATTGACGGCATGTCCTGAACGATGTAGCTGTTCTTTACCGCCTCTATGTCGTAGCCGTCCGAGCACGCGTATGATATGGGATTGCCGACAAGATAGCTTTTCGCGATGTCCACGATGTACTTCGCGTGATTGCAGACAATTCTGTTGTTCGCGGCTGCGTCGCTCCTGCGGCTGCGCGAACAGATAGCGTGCCTGCCGAGATAGTAGTCGCCAAGCTTTTTGTAGCGTTCCTGTTCGAGCGAGTGGCGCGCTATGAGTTTCGCGAGTATCGCGTCCGTCATGCCGCCTTCGAGAATGTCCTCGTCAATAATCATAGCCTGATTTCCTTTCTGCTTACAATTCTTGCTCTGCGGTTCTGTATTTCGCTTTCCAAGGCGTAACGCACCGCGTCTATCGTGTGATTGTTTTTGTCGGGATATTCGGAGCGCAGCATGCCGTCTTTATCACGCGCAAGCTCGTACTCCGAAAATTCCCGCGCCGCGTTCGGACACCTCACGCGGTCAATCACTATTTTTTCGAGTCCCTGCAAAAAGCGTATGCCGTACTCTATGCTGTCGGGCCCCTTTTTCGCTCCGCGCACCCTAAGACCGTAATGCCTAAACTCGTTTATGCTCTTAGGCTCGGCGCTGTCGCAGACTATCATTTTATCCGAAAAACCCTTTTTAAATATTTTCCGCGCCGCGTTTCGGTTCGTCATTCCCTTTTCGTAAATTTCGTCAAGGATAAACAGCTTGTTGTTATGCAGATAACACACAATGTAAACGAAAGGGTCCGCCGCGTAACCGAAATCCACGCCGCAGAAAATTCTGTCAAAGCTGCCGCGTTCGGTATTGGATAATGCGCAAAGCTCAATGTTTTTAAATATTTCGCCGCCCGTTCCGGTCGGTTTGCCGAGATACTCATGGTCGTAACGTTCTTTTTGAGTCTTTTTCAGATACTCAGCCTCCAAAAAAAATTGTTCTCCGAGCCATTCCTTCGGCATATCAAGGTATGTACTGCTGTGAACAAGAACGTCGTTTCGGTCGGAAAAGTCAACGCGGTTTACCCAGTTTCTCAGGCTTTGGGGAGGGTTGTATGAGTAGAAAACCGTGAACGACGCGCCGCCGCGCATCAGGGATTGGTTTATGTTTCGGATTTCTCTCATGCCGTGAAACTCGTCCGTTTCCTCGTACCATATGTATCTTACGTAGCCTTCCGACACCTTCAGGGACTTTATTTTTTGGGGATTGTCCGCGCCGCGGAACAGTATTTTCCGACCCGTGGGCTTATATACCATTTCGGGGAGACTCGATTTTATGACCCATTTGTCGGTCACGCCGAGCATGGATATTGCCCATTCAAGCTGTGAGAAAACGCTGTCGCGTAAGGTGTCGCCGACCTTGCGCAGTACAACCGCGTTCGCGTCGGGGCAGCGCATTACGCCGAGAATTATCTCGACGCTTATAAAGCTTGACTTACCGCTGCCGCGTCCGCCCGACAGCCATATGTGCGTGTATTTGTCACACGCTTTATGCACGTCGTAAAACGCGGGCGCGATAAGGTCGGTAAGCTTTATTGTCTTGTTTTCAGCGGATGTCGTCAACAATGGTCACATCTCCGCTCTCGTCCTCGTTGCCGCTTTTGAAAAGTCCGTGGTACTTTCCCAGAAGCTCCGCCGCCTTGAAGGAGTCCGAAAATTTTATGATTTCCTCGTCCTCGCGGCGCATTATGTAGGTGAGATATTCGAGTACCTCTTTTTTGCCGGCTATTTTTGTTCTTGCCATTTTTGTCTCCTTTCCGGTCGGTTATGTCCAGTACAAGAAGTCCGTTTTATGCACGCACTCCGAGCAGCCGATACATTCCTCGTCATCGTCGAGGTAGTAGTGCTCCGGTTCAAGCGCGCCACACACGGGACAGACATATTCGGCGCCGTCGTCGTAGTCCGCGCCGTAGTTGCCCGTGCGGGCGCGTTCCATCGCGTACAGCGCGCGCGGGTCGTCGTTTTGGTATATCATATACATTCCTCCTTTTTTTGTCTGCCTCCCCTATTAGGGGAGGTGTCGGCGTGTGCTATTGCGCAGCAATAGCTTACAAAGCCGACGGAGGGGTTTATGTTATCAGTAATAAAACCCCTCAGTCACACTTCGTGTGACAGCTCCCCTAGTAGGGGAGCCATACATGGCGGGCGAACACGGTTCGCCCCTACGTATGACCCCCTCTGTGAGGTGAACGACGCTTTAGCGTCGTAGGCGTGTTGCGTAGCAACAAACGCCATAGCAAAGGGGGCTGTCACGCGCAGCGTGACTGGGGGATTCCTTCTACATTTTTACAATGAATCCCTCCACCGCCTTCGGCGGTCCCCCTCCCTTTGACAAGGGAGGCTAACGGGCGGGCGGTCAATGACCGCCCCTACTAATGCGGGCGACCGCAAGGGTCGCCCCTACGCCCGTGTTTTATAAGGCGTGTACCGTAGGGGCGACCCTCGCGGTCGCCCGTCACACGATGTCGGCACAAATTCATTTGTTGCTTGGATTATATCATAAAAAGATACATATGTCAAGAGCAATATATTATAAAAAGATATTTTATCTACTTTATACTAAATTTTATAAATTTTTCAGATACTTTTTAGTGTTTTTCTATTGACATGTATAGATTTTTATGATACTATTCATACATAAATAATTACGGGAGGGGATCAATATGACAACGGGTGAAAGGATAAAGAAACTTAGAAAGGAACACAAGCTGACGCAGGAGGAGCTTGGGAAGATGCTCGGCGTGCAGAAAGCCGCGATACAGAAGTATGAAAAAGGAACTGTTACAAATATTAAGAAGGAGTCGATTTTAAAGCTTGCCGACATACTCGGCACTACGCCGGAGTACATACTCGGCTGGGACGGCGCGGCAAGCGGTCTCGAACCCGTGAGCGCGGCGGATTTTGTGAAAGTGCCGGTTATAGGACGCGTCGCGGCGGGTATAAGCTGCTTTGCCGAAAACAATATTGTCGATTACGAAAGCGTCTTAAAATCCGACGTGCGCGGCAACGAGCAGTACGCGTTTCTGCGCGTTGTCGGCGACAGCATGTACCCCATGCTTATGGAAAACGACCTTGTGCTTGTGCGCTGCCAGACGACCGTTGACAGCGGCTCGATCGCCGTTGTTATCGTTGACGGCGAGGACGGCGTTATAAAAAGGGTCGTTTACGGGGATGATTTTATTGAGCTGCAGTCGATAAACCCGATGTATCCCCCGCGCAGGTTCGAGGGGCGCGACGTGCTGCGCATACGCGTGTTCGGGCTCGTCAAGGAAGTTAAAAGGAAATTATGACACCGAAAGGAAATTCAATTATGTATCAGTTTAAAACACTCGCAAACGGCATACGCGTCGTCGCGGAGAAGATAGATTACTTAAAGTCCGTGTCGATAGGCGTGTGGGTCGGCAACGGATCGCGGTACGAGAGAAAAGATGTGAACGGCATATCGCATTTTATCGAGCATATGCTGTTTAAGGGTACGGAAAACCGCAGCGCGGCTGAAATCGCGCACGCGATAGACAGTATCGGCGGTCAGATCGACGCGTTCACGGGGCGCGAGTACACGTGCTTTTACACGAAAACGCTCGACGCGCACGCGCATATTGCGCTCGACGTGCTGTCGGAGATGATTTTTCGCCCCACGCTCGCGCAAAGCGATATGGTACTCGAACGCGGCGTTATCGGTGAGGAAATACGTATGTACGAGGACAGTCCGGAGGATCTCGTGTACGATCTTTCGTCGTTCGCGGTGTGGGGCGACACACCGATGGGTCGGACAATTCTCGGCACGTATGAAAGTCTGGAGGGTATCACGCCGGACGTTATGCGAGATTATATGCAAAGCCACTACACGAGCGCGAACCTTATTATATCGGTCGCGGGAAATTACGGCGACGATTTCTTTGATTTGCTGGAGGAAAAATTCGGATCGCAGAAGATAAGCGCCGTGCCGCCCGTTCTGCCCGAGGCGGGGTACAGAAACGGTCAGACGCTTGTCAGAACGAAGGACACGGAGCAGACGCAGCTTGTGGCGACGTTTAAGGGTATAGATATTATGGACGAGGGCGTGTACAGTCTGCTCGTCATGAACAACGTTTTCGGCACGGGTATGTCGTCGAGACTGTTCCAGAGGATACGCGAGGAGCGCGGTCTGGTGTACTCGATTAGCGCCGGTCACAGCGCGTACCTCGGTACGGGCGTGTTCGATATTGCGGCAGGTATGAGGGCTGAAAGTCTGCCGGAGGTCGCGGAGCTTATTTCGCGCGAGGTAAACATTATTAAGCGCGACAAGCTGAGCGCGGACGAGGTGGAACGGTCGAAGGAGCAGCTTAAAGGCAGCTATATACTCGCGAGCGAAAGCACCGGCGCGAGGATGCAGGGCGCGGGTCGGGCGCTTTTAGTCGGCAAGCCTATCTACACGCAGGAGGAGGTTCTCGCGCAGATCGACGCGGTGAACACTGACAGCGTCGCGGAGATGATCGACCGCGTTATGGACGCGTCGACGCTGTGTCTTGCGGCGGTGGGTCCGGTCGACAGTCTCGACGGACTGTTCGACGTGCGGTGAAATATGCCTGAAACGTGAATTTAACATGATTTTTATACGAAAAAGCTTGCAATTTGCGCGATTTTGTACTATTCTATATGTGGTGGTGAATATATTATTGTACCACTACCGCTATGTATATCACAAGTTAAGGGGTGATTTGAATGGAATTTAACGAGACAATGAAAATCAATCTGGAGTTCGACAAGGAGAAAGAGGTCAAGGAAATCGTTACAAAGGTGTACGAGGCTCTTAAAATCAAGGGCTATGACCCGATAAGCCAGATTGTGGGATATATACTGTCGGGCGACCCTACCTACATAACGAGCTACAACGGAGCGAGAGGGCTTATAGTCAAAATAGAGCGTGACGAGCTTTTGGAGGAATTCGCAAAGACGTATATAAACACGCTGTAAAACAAATATCCGCTCACGGGCGGATATTTTTCTTTGAGAGGTATTTTTATGAGAATGAGGAAAAAGAAAAATCTCGGCGCGCGGTGGGAAAGGTGCACGGAGTATCTTGTCGAAAAGCCCGAGGATATGAAGGGTAAGTGGCAGGAAATATTCGGTAACGGCAATGAAATCCACCTCGAAATAGGCTGCGGTAAGGGCGGTTTTATCACGGGTATGGCGGAAAAGTACCCAGACGTTAATTTTATCGCCGTCGAGAAGGTGCGCGACGTTATGGTCATGGCTATGGAAAAGGCGTCCGCGGCGGGGCTTAAAAACGTCGTGTTTATGGATATGGATGCGGAGAAGATAGAGGACGTTTTTGAAAAGGGCGAGGTCAGCCGTATTTATCTGAATTTCTCCGACCCGTGGAAAAAGAACAAGCAGGCGAAGCGCCGCCTTACGCACAAGCGGTTCCTCGACAGGTACAAAAACGTGCTGCCCGCGGGCGGGTATGTGTGGTTCAAGACCGACAACCGCGCGCTGTTTGAGTTTTCGCTCAACTCCTTCGCGGAGGAGGATTTTAAGATGAGAAATATTAGTCTCGATTTGCACAATTCAAAGTTCGAGGATAATGTTATGACGGAGTACGAGACGCGGTTTTCGGAGATGGGTATGCCGATTTACCGCGTTGAGGCGATGTATCGGGGGTAAAATTACGGTTTTATGAAGATGTAAACAGCCGTGAGCGCGGCGAGGAAGATTATGTTCGCAATCGTGAAGTAAATCATGTATTTTCCGCGCAGCGATTTGTTTTCGTGTCCGAGCAGCTTAAACGATATAAGGCTCGCCATTGAGGCGATCAATGTTCCCAGTCCGCCGATGTTCACGCCGATGATAAGCGGCTTAAAATTGTCGGTAAAGCCCGACAGCAAAAGCGTGGCGGGTACGTTGCTTATAATTTGGCTCGACAGTACGGCGGTGAGACATTCGCGGCTTGTGATTACGCTTTGCAGGAATTGTTCAAACGCCGGTATTCTTCCCATGTTGCCGATAAAGATGAAAAATGCGATAAACGTTAGGAGCAGCGTGTAGTCCACGTCGGCGAAGATTTTACGGTCGGTCGCGGCTGTCAGCGCGATTATGATAACGAGCGTAAGGCGGTAGTCGATCACGCGCGCGACGGTTAAAAGGCATATGATAAACGCGGTCAGGCAGACCGCGATTTTCTTTTTTGAGCCGAGACGCGCGGAGGTAAGGCTGACCGTCACCTCGTTTTTGCCGCCGAAAAAGAAAATCCATATTGCAAGAAGTAAAAACGACACGGCGGCGTAGGGTAACATCAGCGTCACAAATTCGCCCAAGCCCAGTTCCGACAAGCCCTGCAGGTAGAGGTTCTGCGGGTTGCCTATCGGCGTGAGCATACTGCCGAGGTTCGCCGCTATCGTCTGCATTACGACTACGGGGATTATGAGCCGCTTTTTTTCGTCCCCGCCGAGCATGTCGAGCGCGGTGAACGTGAACGGTACGAAGGTGATAAGCGCGACATCGTTTGTGATAAGCATGCTGAAGAAAAAGCAGAGCATGACGAGTATGAATACAAGGCTTTTTACGCCGCGGACGCGTTGGAGCATTTTTTCCGCGAGCATAGAAAACACGCCCGTTTTCCTCAGTCCCGCCATTACAGCCATGAGACAAAAGAGGAGTGAGAGCGTGCGGAAATCTATGTAGTTTAGGTATTGCGCGTCGGGCGTTACAAAAAACGACGACACGATCGCGAGTACCGCCGCGATGCTGAGTACCGTTTCGCGCTTTACAAAGGCGGTTATGTGTTTGATTGGTTTCATATGGGCTCCTGTTATGTAAGACCCCCTCGGAGAGGGGGTCATGCGGGCGGGACGTCGTAGGCGCCGTCCCCTACGTATGCCTCCCTTGTTAAAGGGAGGGGGACCGCCGAAGGCGGTGGAGGGATTCATCATAAAAACAGAAAAAGAATCCCCCAGTCACGCTGCGCGTGACAGCCCCCTTTGACAAGGGGGCCTTTCATACGGGCGGCCGATGACCGCCCCTACTTTATTCCTTGCCATTCCAGCAGTAGGTGCAGAGCTTACACTCGGGCAGACCGACGGACTCGATCATGTCGTCGAGGCGGTGGTAGCGCAGCGAGGTAAAGTTACGCTCGGCGCATATCTCGTCAATCATTTCCTTGTAATTCGTGCTGTCGGGGTCGGCGTAGTCGGCGAGAAGTGCGTCGCTCACGTCGTCGCCCTCGCGCTCTCTTATCACGCGTCTCGCGATAAGGTCAAGCTCCGACGTGGAGCGCGAGAAGTTCAGATATTTGCAGCCGAACATTATCGGCGGACACGCCGGGCGTATATGTACCTCGTTCGCGCCGCTTTCGTACAGGAATTCCGTCGTTTCGCGCAGCTGCGTTCCCCTTACGATGGAGTCGTCGATGAGCAGCAGGCTCTTGTCGTGTATAAGCTCCTGCACGGGTATCAGTTTCATTCTCGCTATCATGTCGCGCTCCGCCTGGTTCGGCGGCATAAACGATCGGGGCCATGTCGGCGTGTACTTTATAAACGGGCGCGCGAACGGTATACCCGACTCGTTCGCGTAGCCTATCGCGTGGGCGATACCCGAATCGGGCACGCCGGCTACCATGTCGGGCTTTATACTGCCCTCGTTCATGTCGCGCCGCGCAAGCATTTCACCGCAGCGGTAACGCATATTCTCAACGTTGATGCCCTCGTAGCACGAGGTCGGGTAGCCGTAGTAAATCCATAAAAACGTGCATATTTTCATTTCATCTCCGGGCGGCGACACCGTTTCAACGCCGTCGGCGGTGATAAACACGATTTCACCCGGTCCGAGGTTTTTGTAGTCGCTGTAGCCGAGGTTCAAATACGCAAAGCTCTCGAACGACGCGCAGAACGCGCCGTCCTTGTGACCGATAATAATCGGCGTTCTGCCGAGACGGTCGCGCGCGGCGTATATGCCGTCGGGCGTTAAAATGAGCATACTCATCGAGCCTTTTATTACATTCTGGGCGTGCTTTATGCCGTCAATCAGCGTGCTTTCCTGGTTGATTATCGCGGCGACAAGCTCCGTCTGGTTGATGTTCCCGCCACTCATTTCGAGGAAATGCGGGTTGCCCTTGCTGTACGCCATGTCGACAAGCTCGTCGGAGTTCGAGATAAGTCCGACGGTCGTTATCGCGAAGCTGCCGAGGTGCGAGCGCACGATAAGCGGCTGCGGCTCGTTGTCCGATATACAGCCTATGCCGGAAGTGCCTTCCATCTCGTTTACGTCGTGTTCAAATTTCGTGCGGAACGGCGAGTTTTCTATATTGTGTATCGCGCGGTTAAAGCCGTCCTTGCCGTACACAGCCATGCCGCCTCTTTTTGTGCCGAGATGCGAATGATAGTCAATACCGAAAAACAAATCGTACACACAGTTTTTCCTGGCAATTACGCCGAATATTCCTCCCATAAATACCTCCCAATCATTAAAGCTGTTCCATAGACGCGATGCCCGCGAGTACCTTGTCGAGCATTTCGCGGTATTTTACGCCCTTTGCCTTTTCCTCGTCGATTACCTTTTGCGGCGCTTTTGAGACGAAACCCTGATTATTAAGCTTGCCCTCAACGCGCTTTATTTCGCCTTCTAACTTTTTCTTTTCAGCTTGCAGTCTTTGTAATTCCTTATCCTTATCAACAAGCTCGTCAAGCGGCAGGAATATTTCGGCTGACGGTACGACAACGTTTACCGCGTTCGCGTCGATGCCGCTCTTGTCGGACTGCACGACAGCCTCGCTTGCCGACGCCAATTTTTCAAAGAAGATTTTGCCCTTCTCGAACACGTCCGTTTTGTCGGTTACGATTATCGTCTTAGCCTTCTTTGACGGCGGAACGTTCATTTCGGCGCGGCGGTTCCTTATCGCCGTGATAGCATCCATGATAAGCTGCATCGCGCTTTCCTCGGTCTTGAAGTTTAATTTTTCGTCGTACTCGGGGTAGCGGCTTATCATAATGCTCTCGCCCTCGTGCGGAAGGTGCTGCCATATTTCCTCGGTGATGAACGGCATGAACGGGTGCAGCAGTTTCATCGTGTTTGACAGCACGTATGTGAGAACGTACTGCGCCGTTTTGCCCGTCGCGTTTTCTTTATCGAACAGGCGCGGCTTTACAAGCTCTATATACCAGTCGCAGAACGTATCCCATATAAAGTCGTACAAATTCGACAACGCGACGCCGAGCTCGAATTTGTCGATGTTCTCCGTTACCGCCTTTACCGTGTCGTTGTAGCGCGATAATATCCACTTGTCCTCTAATTGCAGCTCGCTTGCGTCGGGCAGCTTATTTTCGGTTATGTCGAGGTTCATCAGCGTAAATCTCGACGCGTTCCATATCTTATTCGCGAAGTTTCTGCTCGCCTCGACGCGCTCGATGTAGAAACGCATATCGTTTCCGGGCGCGTTGCCGGTCGCGAGTGTAAAGCGCAGCGCGTCCGCGCCGTACTGCTCGATTATTTCAAGCGGATCTATGCCGTTGCCGAGCGATTTCGACATCTTGCGTCCCTGCGAGTCGCGGACAAGTCCGTGAATGAACACGTGCTTGAACGGCGCTTTACCGGTGTGTTCCATCGCCGAGAATACCATTCTCGAAACCCAGAAGAATATTATATCGTAGCCCGTGACGAGCACGCTCGTCGGGTAGAAGTAGTCCAAATCCTCGGTTTTGTCGGGCCAGCCGAGCGTCGAGAAGGGCCACAGTGCCGACGAGAACCACGTGTCGAGTACGTCCTCGTCCTGATGAACCTTGCCGCCGCACTTCGGGCAGACGGTTATATCCTCTTTTGAAACGGTCGTTTCGCCGCACTCGTCGCAGTAAAACGCGGGTATTCTGTGTCCCCACCAAAGCTGACGCGATATGCACCAGTCGAGCACGTTCTCCATCCAGTTCATGTAGATTTTTGAGAAACGCTCGGGGATAAACGACGTGTCGCCGTTTTTGACCGCGTCGATCGCGGGTTTTGCGAGAGGTTTCATTTTTACGAACCACTGCTTTGAAATTATAGGCTCTACCGTCGTTCCGCAGCGGTAGCACGTGCCGACGTTGTGGCTGTGATCCTCGACCTTAACGAGAAGTCCCTGCTCCTCCAAGTCCTTTACGATAGCCTTTCTCGCGTCGTAGCGATCCATGCCCTCGTATTTGCCGCCGTAGTGGTTTATCGTCGCGTCGTCGTTCATTACCTTGATTTGTTCAAGGTTGTGGCGTTTGCCGACCTCGAAGTCGTTGGGGTCGTGCGCGGGCGTGATTTTAACGCAGCCCGTACCGAAGTCCTTGTCAACGTATTCGTCCGCGATAACGGGGATCTCGCGTCCGACAAGCGGCAGTATAAGCGTTTTGCCGACGAGATCCTTGTATCTCTCGTCCCCGGGGTTTACCGCTACCGCCGTATCGCCCAAAAGCGTTTCGGGGCGCGTCGTTGCGATTATCACGCAGCCGCTGCCGTCCTTTATCGGGTATTTGATGTGCCAGAAATGACCCGCCTGTTCCTCATGCTCGACCTCCGCGTCGGAAAGAGCCGTGATGCAGTGCGGACACCAGTTTATGATGCGCGAGCCCTGGTAGATAAGCCCTTTGTTATAGAGGTTTACGAATACCTCGCGAACGGCTTTCGAGCAGCCTTCGTCCATTGTGAACCGTTCTCTGTCCCAGTCGCACGACGAGCCTATCTTTTTAAGCTGATTTATAATCCTGTCGCCGTACATCTTTTTCCAGTCCCAGACGCGGTCGAGGAATTTTTCGCGTCCCAAGTCGTAGCGCGTAAGACCCTCCTTCTCGCGCAGCTCCGCCTCGACCTTGATCTGCGTCGCGATGCCGGCGTGGTCTGTGCCGGGGATCCAGAGCGCGTTGTAGCCCTGCATACGCTTGTAGCGGATTAAAATGTCCTGCAGCGTTTCGTCGAGGGCGTGTCCCATGTGAAGCTGTCCCGTTACGTTGGGGGGCGGGATTACGATGGTGAAGGGTTTTTTGGTCTTGTCCACCTCCGCGTGGAAGTAGCCCTTCGTTACCCAGTTGTTGTATATCCTGTCCTCAAATTCGGACGGGGCGTAGGTTTTTGAGATGTTGTTTTTGTCTTGCATTTATATTTTCTCCTTTTGGATGTTGTGGGTTTATGTAAATTTTGATTTAGGCGTTGTGAGGCCCCCTTGTTAAAGTGAACAACACGCATAGCGTGTTGTAGGCGTGTTCGCTTGCGAACAAACGCCGTAGTAAAGGGGGCTGTCAGCGGAGCTGACTGGGGGATTCCTTTTTAATTTTACAATGAATCCCTCCACCGCCTTCGGCGGTCCCCCTCCCTTTGACAAGGGAGGCTAACGAGCGACCGCGAGGGTCGCCCCTACGGGGTGTCAGGGATAAACCCCTCAGTCACACTTCGTGTGACAGCTCCCCTAGTAGGGGAGCCATACGCTTGCGTATGTTAGGCGTGTTCGCTTGCGAACAAACGCCGTAGCAAGGGGAGCCATACGGCGAGCGCCGCATACCGTGAGCCTCCCCTATTAGGGGAGGTGTCGGCGTAGCCGACGGAGGGGTTTGTTTCCGCAAATATATCGTTACATTCCGCCGCTTTGGTCGAGGAGGAATATCGCCGCAAAGGCGACTACCGCCACGCCGAAAGCGGCGTACTTGACTCGCAGCACCGCCTTATCCGTTGCGTCTCTGTGCAATATATTCTCCAAAATAAACTCCGCTTTAAATGTCATAAAAAGCGCGATCACGCCCATAACAATAACGGCAATTTTTACCGCGAGCATTCGTGTTCACTCCTTTACGCGATACTTGTCCATTTTACGATATTTTATCATTATTTGACGGTGATGTCAATACGCGGCAAATTTAATCGTATAATAAACCGAAAGATTTAGCATAATAACCATGTAACGGGAATAAACTTTACATGATAAAATATTTAATCACATCGAGGAGGAGTTTACGGAAATGGATAATAATACGTCAAACAATCAGGCTGTCATAATCGGGGAAATAGAAAGCGATTTCGTTTTAAGTCATGAAATATACGCGGAAAAGTTCTACACGTGCACGGTGCGCGTTCCGCGTCTTAGCGGCACGGCTGACAATATACGCGTTATGGTTTCGGAAAGGCTGCTGTTGGGCGGCGGTTTCGAGGTGGGCGACACGGTCGTTATAACGGGTCAGTTCCGTTCGTACAACAGTTACGAGGACGGCGGCAACCGTCTTGTTCTTACGGTGTTCGCGAAGGATATCGAGCTTGCGGACGGCGAGGACAGCAAAAATCCGAATTCGCTGTATTTAAACGGCTTTATCTGCAAGCCGCCCGTTTACCGCACAACTCCGTTCGGACGTGAAATAACCGACCTTCTTCTCGCAGTGAACCGCAGCTACAACAAATCGGACTACATACCGATTATAGCGTGGGGCCGTAACGCGAGGTTCGCGAAAAGCCTTAACGTCGGCGACAATATAAAGATTTGGGGACGTATTCAGTCGAGGACGTACCAAAAGCGTCTCGACGATGAAAAAACAATAGAAAAAACGGCGTACGAGGTATCCGTAAACAGAATGGAACTCGCCGCCGCGGATGAGCATGAGCCGTATGAGACAGATAACGCCGTTTCGCCGTTGGACGGCAGCGCCGTTACACAGTAAAGCGGCAAACCGTCAAACCATAATCGCGAACGCGCTGTAGTTGTCGTTTCCTTCCTTTTCCTTTTTGTGCAGCGCGGCGAGCATTTTTTCGAGCCACTCGCCCGGCGAACGGGAGGATCTCAGCGTTTTCTCGACGGTTCTTTCGTTCGCAAGCTCCCAGAAACCGTCGCTGCATATTAAAAACGCGTCGCCGTGTTTGAGCGTAACGATGTCGGAAACGTCGGGAACGTCCTGTTCGCCGCCGATTATGCAGCGGGTAAGCTTGCTTTGGTCGGCGCTCGTGCGTATCTCGTCGTATGTTATTATGCCGCTTTCAAACTTCATAAACGCGACGCTGTGGTCGTCGGTAATCTCGGATATTTCGCCGTCGGTTATACGGTAGATACGGCTGTCGCCTATGTGCGCCCATACAGCCGTTTCGCCGTCGGTTAAAAGCAGCGCGGTGGTGGTCGCCATATCGAACGGCGCGCCGTCCCATTTTGCCGCTTTTACGCTGTCCGACGCGGCTTTTATATATTCCTCGGCAGCCTCGGGCGTTATGCGCGGGTTTTTCTTAAATTCCTCGCACACAGCCTTTGCGGCGGTCTTTGACGCGGTCTCGCCGCCGTCGTGTCCGCCGAGTCCGTCGCAGAGAATAAAACACCACATTTTTTTTTTATTCGCGTGGCAGATGTAATCCTCGTTGTTCTCCCTGCCGCCTCTATTGGTTATCGCCGCCGCTTTCATCGAGTTCCTCCCCGCCTTCCGTAACAAACGGTATATTGGTTTCATTGTCTTTCGCGCCGTAATTTTCGCTTACCTCGGTATTGCCGTCGGTAAGTCTGTTTATTTCCTCCTGCATTGCGGCGCGGTCCTGAAGAGCCTCGTCGTACATCGCTTTCGTCCTGCTTACGGACGAGTACAAAACGGCTGCGGCAACGGTCAGAACGGCTATGATACACGCCATTGCCGCTATGATTATACGCGCCGCACGCGCTCTCTCCGCCGTGTAATTCTGCTCTTTTACACGCTTGTAATCCATTATATTTCTCCTCCGGCACGCTTTTTGTACTCATCGAGAAAGCGCGAGAATTTTCCGACGCTTTTTTGGTTGAACGCTACTCCGAGCGACATGAGCTTTATGAGCAGGTCGGCGCTCATTTTTTCGACGTATTCAAGCTCGACCTCGTAGTCGGTCGTGTCGAAATATGTCGTTTTGTCAAGGCAAAGCTCGGTGTCGCCGCGCCGCAGCGTGCGGCGTTTCGTTACGGACGCACCCATGCGGTACAGTTCCCCGACGTCCATGCCCGTTACTTTTTTTGCCGTTTCGGAATCTATGGTTTCGCTTACACCGTCCGTCTCAAACTCCGTCTCCTCGCATATCTGGAGGGGGCTGTCGCTGTTTTTGTGCTGCTTTACCTGTATTTTCGCTGTGTCGTCCGTTACGCGGACGCGAACCATTATGTGATTTTTGCGCAGTATGCCGCCGCGGTCGGTGTAGTAGTGGTTCTCCTGCGTGAACACCCTGCCCCAGTTAAAGGCGCGTTTTACCTTCGTGTACGTGTCAAAGTCTATTATGCTCTTTAATTCGGTTTCCTTCATACGAACTGATTTCTCTCTTTCTTATATGTATAGCCGATTTCGGCAAGCTTTTTCTCAATCTCCGCGCCGTCCGTTTCCATGTCGCGGCACATCTCGTCAAATGACGGGTAAAAGTCGCGCAGCTTTGTGTTTACAAAGCTAAAAAGTATCGCGGGGTCTTGCGGTATAGTCATAGTTTATCCGTCCAATCCGTCTTTAATAACAGTTTTTATTTTCGTTACGCCCTTCGGTATGTGATATTTTACGGCGGGGATAACGGTTTTCCTGTAACGCAGGTTCGTGTTGGGCGACGCGGGTATTATGACGTTTTCACCGCCCTCGCCGCAAACGCTGCACTGTCCTTCGTCCGTTACGGCAAAGCCTGCGTCGTAGGCGGTGCAGTCGTACTCGGACGTTATTTCATGCTCCCTTGTATGTCCCTCGCGTGTGGGCGTTACCACGGTAACAACGTCTATGCCCTTAAACGGCGACCATTTTATTGTGACGTTTTCCTCGGTCACGTCCGCCGATATAAAGTGGCGGCGGAAAAGTATGAGTCCGTCCACGTCGAACACGAGCATGTTGTCGGGCGCACATTCGGCGAGGTTTACGGGGCTTAGCATCACGTTAAAGCCGAAGTGCGCGCTGTACGCGAATTTGAGGTACTTCGGTATCGTCTGTCCGCAGTCGAAGTATTCGTTGTCTCCCGTCGGGTACGCGACCGTTTTGCCGTTTCGGCGCGAAATGAGCATGTCGGCGGGTTTTATCAGTATTTTTTCGCTGAGTTTCGGCATAGGCGCGCTTTCGCACGTCCAGAACTCGTGGTCGTCCGGCAGCATCAGGAACGCGTATGCTTTAAGTCCCCAGTAGGGTGAGCCGTGGGCGTTGTAGTGTTCCGCCATGTTGAGGTTCGGGTAGTCGTAACCGACGGTGAGTATGCCGGCATAGTCGAATATGCTTTTGCCGAGCCACTTGTTGAGATTGCGCTCGATTATGCCTTTCATTACCTCAATCGGGAACGGTCGCACGTCCGCAATCACGCATGCGCTCCAGAACGCACACTGCGCGAAACGGTAGGTCAAAGAGCGTCCGTAAGGGAGCGCCTCGCCGTCGTCGTCGAACCAATAGATGAATGTTTTCGCGAATTTTTCCGCGCGGTCACGGTAGAGCTTGGCGCGGTCAGGATCGTCCTTGTCCATTACAGCCGCGTATATAAGTCCGTAGAAGTGGAACGCGAACGCTATGTAGTAGTCAGCCTGTCCGTGTACGCCGTCGCGGTACCAGCCGTCGGACACGTAAAACTCGTCAAGGCGGGTAAGGTCTTCGTTGAGCTTTTCCGCGCTGTATTCCCTGCCGACCTTTTTGAGCGCGATGTTTACGAGCACGCGGAAAAACCGCCAATTGCTGTCGCATACGTCGTGCGTATTTATCTGCCGGAGCCATTCGGTGAGGTCGTCCTTCGTTTTGTCCGAAAGCGGCTGCCAGAGAGTGTCGGGTGTGAAAAGCATGGCGTAAGCGATCGAAGCCATTTCGACGTAACGCTGGTCGCGCTCGCCCGCGTCGCCCCAGTAGGTGTCGCTTTCTTTGTCCGCGCCGTCGCGTATGCCGTCGAGGTAAAGGCTCACAAACTCGTCGTGTTTGCCGCCGCCCGCGAGGTACGGCACAAGCCCCCACAGCGGACGCGCGAACGCCTCGGTTTCAGCCGCGCCGTCGTCGTACCACGCGCTGTGGCGCGCAAAAAAGACCTTGCCGCCGCGGTAGTATTTTTTTATCGGCTCGATTATATTTAAAAGCTGTTTTTGGAAATATTGCTTGTCGTTCATGGTCAATTCCTCCCTCGTTAATTGTACCACCTTTCGGGGGAATTGTAAATAAAATTTGAGAAAAAAAGCGGGCGAACACGGTTCGCCCCTACGATGGGTAATTTATAAAATGCGGATGTAGGGGACGGCGCCTCGACGTCCCGCGGGCGGCCGATGACCGCCCCTACGGAGTGCAATTTTAAAATATCGGGTGTAGGGGCGACCCTTGCGGTCGCCCGTCTGCCTCTCCTTGAGGAGAGGTGGCATTGCGCAGCAATGACGGAGAGGTGGCAATGAGTATTTTGAAAAACCACCTCTCAGTCGCCTTCGGCGACAGCTCCCCTCAAGGGGAGCCTTACGGTAAGACCCCCTCGGAGAGGGGGTCTTGCGCGGGCGACCGCAAGGGTCGCCCCTACGGTTCAAATACAAATTTCTCAATCTCACCGTGTTTTTCGGCGGAGGTGATTTTCTTTATCTTATTATCGCCGTCAACGAACACGACGGTCGGGGTATGCGTTTTCGCCTCGTCAGGCGTAAGGGTGCAGTACGCCATGATTATAACCTTGTCGCCCACGCCGACGAGCCTTGCAGCCGCGCCGTTAAGGCAGATAACGCCGCTGTTTTCCTCACCCGCTATCACGTACGTTTCAAGGCGGCTGCCGTTGTCTATGTCCACGACCTGCACCTTTTCGTATTCGAGTATGCCCGCCGCCTTCATGAGCGCGCCGTCAATCGTTATCGAGCCGACGTAGTTAAGCTCCGCCTGCGTCACCGTCGCGCGGTGGATTTTTCCTTTAAGCATTTCTATGTTCATTTTCTTACTCCATAATAAAATTGTCGATAAGACGCGTTTTGCCTATATACACCGCGATTGCGCACAAAAGCGGCTTTTTTATCTTTACGAGAGGGCTCAAATCCTTCAAATCCACTATCTCGGCATAATCTGTTTCGGCAAGCGGCTCCTTGTTTATTTCCGTCTTAATCACGTCAAGCACAGCCGCCACGCTCTCCTCGCCGCCCTCAATGAGCCTTTTTCCTTTTTCGAGCGAGCGCGACAGGCACAGCGCGGCTTTTCGTTCCTCGGGATTTAAATAGGTGTTGCGCGAGCTTTTCGCGAGCCCGTCGCTTTCGCGGACGATCGGGCAGCCGACTATCTCTATATCGAAATTCAAATCCTCGACCATTTTCTTTATGACGCATAGCTGCTGCGCGTCCTTCCGGCCGAAATACGCTCGGTCGGGCGTTACGATGTTAAACAGCTTGCTCACGACGGTGCACACGCCCGAAAAGTGTATGGGGCGTGTTTTGCCGCACAGTACCTTTGTTATCTTGTTCATGTCAACGAACGTGAGCGCGTCACGGTACATCTCGTCCGGCTCGGGGTTAAATATAACGTCCGCGCCGGCAGCCTCGCAAAGAGCCGCGTCCGCGTCAAGGTCGCGGGGGTACGTTTCAAAGTCCTCGTTCGGCGCGAACTGGGTCGGGTTCACAAAGTCGCTCACGACAACGCGGTCGTTTTCCTTGACGGCGCGGTCGATGAGACTTTTGTGTCCCTCGTGGAGATAGCCCATTGTCGGGACAAGTCCGATGGTCAGTCCTTCCCTTTTCCACGATTTTATGATAGGTCTTAATTCGTCTATTTTCTTTATTATCCGCATTTTATATCCTCCCGTCGTTTATCGCTTTGAGCGTTTCGTCGTCGGTTTTAAACGTGTGTTCCTTCGCGGGGAACGTTCCCGCCTTTACCTCGTCTATATACGCTTTTATACCGTTTTGCATCGTGCCGCCCACGTCGGCGAAACGTTTTACGAATTTCGGCTTAAAGCCGCCGTACATAGTGAGCATGTCCTGGTAAACGAGTACCTGACCGTCGCAGTCCGCGCCCGCGCCTATGCCTATCGTGGGAATCGTGAGCATTTTCGTGATGTGGGCGGCAAGCTCGGAGGGCACACATTCAAGCACAACGGCGAACGCGCCCGCCTCCTCGACCGCTTTCGCGTCCTCGATAAGCCTGTGCGCGGCGGCGATGTTTTTGCCCTGAACCTTGAAACCGCCGAACTCGTTCACCGACTGCGGTGTCATGCCGATATGCCCCATTACGGGTATCGACGCGTCGGTTATGGCGCGTATGTGTTCCTTTATTTTTACGCCGCCCTCTAATTTTACCGCCGAGGCGCGTCCTTCCTTTATGAGCCGTCCGGCGTTCACGACCGCGTCGTAGACCGACGTCTGGTACGACATGAACGGCATATCCGTTACAACAAACGCGTTTTCGGCTCCCCTTGAGACAGCCGCGCTGTGATGTATCATATCCTCCATCGTGACACGCAGAGTGTCGTCGTAGCCGAGCATTACCATTCCGAGCGAGTCGCCGACGAGTATCGCGTCAACGCCCGCCTCGTCCTCGATGCGCGCGGTCGAATAATCGTAGCCCGTTATCATCGTGATTTTCTCGCCGCGCTCCTTCGCTTCACGGAAGTTTGCCGTTGTAAATTTCATTTTTAATTCCCTCTTTCATTGAAAAAATCCGCACCGCGCGGCGCGTGCCGCGTGATACGGACAATATTTTCCATGACAAAAGTACGCCGCCCAAAGCGGCACAATATGTCAGGTGCAGTTTTCGTAAGAAATATTGCCCGTCCGACACATTATAGCATACTTTTTCCGATATTACAATAGCAAATTTAATATATCCGCCGCGCGTTTTACGAAAAATACGAAATCGCGGCCGCGGCTTTCAGCGTGTCGCCCCTCGCGCCGCCGTCGTTCACCGACCGCACAGCCTTTACAAGCGGCGTGTCGGCTCGCTGCGCCTCGGCGCGGTAGCCGTCGAGCACAAGCTGTTTAAGTCCGTCGAAGGTGTATATCTCAAACGGGTTAATACGCAGCATTTCAGCCGCCTTTTCGATGCCCGATATTAAGTCGGGGCTGTACCTTGCGCGGGCGGAGATGTAATCGTCCGAGGCAAAGCTGTACGTGCCGCCGACGGCGTGACCGAGCGCGCGCATACACGCGACGTAGCCCTCCTCCATGGCGCGGGCTATTCCGGCGCGGTCAAAGTCCATAATGCCCGTCTGCGGACGCGGCGCACGCACCGTTATGATGTTAGCGTCAGCCGCCGAGGGTGCGCGGTTTATGCCGATACCGCCCGCGTCAACGGCGATTATATCCTTTATGCCCCTTTGGAGCAGCATATTTACCGGGAGGTTGTCGTAAAGTCCGGCGTCGGACAGCGTTTCCGATTTCACGCGCTTTGAGCCGAATATGCTCGCGCTCGCGACGATGTAATTTATAAGCTCGCCGCGCGGTATTTCGTCGGCAAAGCGGTACACGCCTTTTTTATCGCTGAGCGACAGCAGCGCAAGCCCGAACATAATATCGGATTTTCGCAGCTTGTCCTCGTCCACGACGCTGTTTAAAAGACGCTTTAGCGGCGACATGTCAAGTCCGCCGTTTCTGCTGATTTCGCGTATTACGGGCGGCAGGTTTTTCAGCGCGAAAAGGTCGTGCTGACCTTTCATGCAGTCCGGCAGCGCGACAATATCGTCGGCTGAAATGTTCCGCCACAGCCTGATTGCGTCGTCGTACTCGTCGAGCGCGATGAGCGCGCCGTTGATCGCGCCGACCGACGTTCCGACTGCCGCGCATATTTCCACGCCCGTCTTACGCAGCGCCCTCCACACGCCGATGTGGAACGCGCCCCTTACTCCGCCGCCCGCGAGCGCGAGACCGTACCGCATAAAAACACCTCCGCAAAACGCTTAATGCTTTTATTATTGACGGTTTTCGGAAGTTTTATAGTCCTTTTTTGAATTTCGGAGCGATTTGAAAAAATCCTTCAAAGCGGCGGCGCACTCATGCTCCATAACGCCGCCCCGCGCGGTGAGACTGTAGTTGCACAGCCCCTTGTCGAACAGGTTTACCGCGCTGCCTGCGCAGCCAGATTTTTTGTCGTACGCGCCGAAGTACACGTTCTCTATACGCGCGTTCAAAATCGCGCCCGTGCACATCGGACACGGTTCGAGCGTGACGTACATATCGCAGCCCGGCAGTCTCCAGCCGCCCAGTTTCCTGCATGCCTTGTCTATAGCCGAAATTTCCGCGTGCATGAGCGCGTTTTTCTTCGTTTCGCGCTTGTTACAGCCGCGCGCGATAATTTTTCCGTCACGCACTATTACCGCGCCGACGGGCGTTTCGCCGAGGTCGGCTGCTTTTTTCGCCTGTTTTAAGGCTGCCTTCATAAATTTTTCGTCCATTATATTAGCTCCGGAGTAAAACAACAGCCGTCCCACGAGGGAACGGCTGTGTGGTTTTTGTTTATCAGTCCTCTGAAAATTCCTTGTGAGTAAGCGAGATTTTACCGTTTCTGGTGTCGATCTCCTTAACTCTTACCTTCAGATAGTCGCCTTCCTTAACGACGTCCTCAACCTTTTCAACTCTGTGCTTTGCAAGCTCGCTGATATGGCACAGACCGTCCTTGCCGGGGAGTATCTCGACGAACGCGCCGAACGGTTGGATAGTCTTAACAAGACCGTTGTAAATCTCGCCGACCTCGGGGTCTTTGACGATGGTCTCGATCGCGTCTCTCGCCGCCTGACCCGCCTCCTGCGTCGTGGCGAAAATGTAGATCGTGCCGTCCTCCTCGATGTCTATCTTCGCGCCTGTTTCGGCTACTATCTTCTGGATGACCTCGCCGCCCTTACCGATTACCTCGCGTATCTTGTCAACCTCTATCTTCATAACATCAACCTTCGGAGCGTACGGCGAAAGCTCGTCGCGTACCGCGGGGATAGCCTTTAAGAGTACGTCGTCGATAATGTGGCAGCGCGCCTTGTACGTCTTGTCGAGAGCCTCGGCGATTACCTCGTAAGGGAGACCGTCGTTCTTTATATCGACCTGAATGGACGTTATGCCCTTCTTTGTGCCGGCAACCTTGAAGTCCATTTCGCCGTAGAAGTCCTCGAGACCCTGTATGTCAACCATTGTCGTAAAGCCGTCGTCGGTCGTGATAAGGCCGCAGGAAATACCCGCAACGGGCGCTTTAATCGGCACGCCCGCAGCCATGAGCGCGAGCGTCGAGCCGCACACACTGCCCTGTGACGTTGAGCCGTTTGACGAAAGCACCTCGGACACAACTCTTATCGCGTACGGGAATTCGTCCTCGGCGGGAAGTACGGGAACGAGCGAACGCTCCGCGAGCGCGCCGTGACCTATCTCGCGTCTGCCGGGGCCTCTCGAAGGTCTCGTCTCGCCGACGGAGTACGACGGGAAGTTGTAGTGGTGCATATATCTCTTTTCCTCTTCCATGTCGATACCGTCGAGACGCTGATGCTCCGAAAGCGGCGCGAGCGTCGCAACCGACAATACCTGCGTCTGACCTCTCGTGAACATGCCCGAGCCGTGCGTTCTGGGGAGCAGGTCGACCTCGGCGGCAAGCGGTCTTATCTCGTCAAGACCTCTGCCGTCAACGCGTCTGCCCTGCACGAGCCACGCGCGGACGATCTCCTTCTGCATCTTATATAAAATTTCGCCTATCTGCTCGTTTATGTCGGGGAAACGCTCCTCCAGCGCGGGGATAATTTCGTCCGTTATAACGCCTATTCTCTCGTCGCGGACGTTCTTGTCGTCGGTGTCGAGCGCGTACTGCAGCTTATCGAATGCCATTTCCTTTATCGCGTCGTAAAGGTCGTGGTCAACGTCGTGCGACTCGTACTCAAACTTTTTCTTGCCTATCTCAGCCTGAATACCGCTTATAAACTCACAGAGCGTGATGATTTCCTTGTGTGCGAACTTTATGCCCTCAAGCATAACGTCGTTGGGGACTTCGTTCGCGCCCGCCTCAATCATAACGACCTTCTGCTTTGTACCCGCTACGGTAACGAGCATGTCGCTCTTTTCTCTCTGCTCGACGGTCGGATTTATAACGTACTCGCCGTCAACGAGACCGAGCCATACGCCCGCGATGGGGCCGTTCCAAGGGATGTCCGAAATCGAGATTGCGATCGACGTGCCTATCATAGCCGCTACCTCTGGCGGGTTGTCCTGCTCGACCGAGAGAACCGTCGCCACAACCGTAACGTCGTTTCGAAGGTCTGACGGGAAAAGCGGTCTTATCGGTCTGTCGATAACGCGGCTCGTGAGTATAGCCTTTTCGGACGGCTTGCCCTCGCGCTTGATGTAGCCGCCGGGGATTTTGCCGACCGAGTAGAGCTTTTCCTCGTAGTCAACGCTCAGGGGGAAGAAGTCTATTCCCTCTCTGGGTGAGCGTGACGCCGTTACGTTTACCATAACCACCGTGTCGCCGTAGCGCACGAGACAGTTTCCGTTTGCGAGCTGCGCCATTTTGCCCGTTTCGATAACGAGTGGTCTGCCCGCGAGTGTTGTTTCAAATGTTCTGAACATATTTTTTCTCCTTTTCTTTTATTGTTTCGGAGATATGTTTTAGCAGATAAATACAGGAAGGGAACATATTTCGTCAATAATCCCGCTATAAAACCCCTCAGTCACTTCGTGACAGCTCCCCTAGTAGGGGAGCCATACGCTTGCGTATGGCAGGCGTGTTGCGAAGCAACAAACGCCGTAGCAAGGGGAGCCATACGATAAGCGGCGCATTACGTGAGCCTCCCCTACGAGGGGAGGTGGCGCCGCAGGCGTCGGAGGGGTTTCCCGTCCTCTATTTATTTGCTAAACAAATATCTCCGTAAATATATACAGGCAAACCGGACGAGCCGGTTTGCCCCATATACCAAAATTACTTTCTTAAGCCTAATTTAGCCACGAGAGCACGGTATCTTTCGATATCCTGATCCTTAAGGTAATTCATAAGTCCGCGTCTCTTGCCGACCATCATAAGAAGACCGCGTCTGGAATGATGGTCTTTCTTGTGGATGTTAAGGTGGTCGTTGTTGAGGTGGTTAATTCTCTCGGTTAAAAGAGCAATCTGTACCTCCGGCGAGCCCGTGTCGCCCTCATGCGTAGCAAATTCCTTTATAATCTGCTCCTTACGTTCCTTTGTCATGGTTTCACCTCCTATGATAAATCATCGCCCTCCGCTGAGATGCCGTTGGTGATTCGGCTTTCCAAGCAGGGGTTCACTTTGTATACCGAATTTGTTTTTGTTTTGCGGCTTATCAGTTAGCCGGCTTTCTGTTGAAACGTCTGTTGAACTTCTCAACGCGTCCGCCCGTGTCTACAAGCTTTTGCTTACCCGTGAAGAACGGATGACAGTTTGAGCAGATTTCAACCTGGATATTTTCCTTGGTAGAGCCTGTCTCGATAACGTTTCCGCATGCGCAGGTAATGGTCGTCTGCTTGTAATCGGGATGTATTCCCTCTTTCACGCATATTCCTCCTTCCTTAAATTTCACGCGTCCGTAAGACGCCATCATTTAGTA
This sequence comes from uncultured Clostridia bacterium, assembly GCA_947623955.1. GTDB lineage: Bacteria > Bacillota > Clostridia > UBA1381 > UBA1381 > Hominilimicola. The sequence goes on from CANQIP010000002.1 coordinate 163,182, forward strand.
TAACACAAGAATATTTTATTTGCAAGTATTATTTTGGCGATTATTAAAATATTTTCCCGCCTCGCCCGCGAGGTACAGCGAGCCGCACACGCATACGATACCCGTATTGCCCGACAAAGCCGCGTCAAGAGCCGCGTTCACGTCCTTTACGACCTCGGCGTTTTTGACAACGGACGCGATTTTTTCGGCTTTCAGGCAGCGCGGCATATTAAGCTCGGTCGCGATAAAGCGTTTGGCTATGGTACTTATTTCCTTTACACACTCCTCCCACGCCTTGTCCTCCATCATGGCGGCGACAACGGTTATATCCTTATTTATTCCCGCGAGCGATTTTTTCAGCGCGCGTATGCCGTCGGGATTGTGCGCGCCGTCGATTATGACGTTATCCCTCACAAACTCGAACCGCGCGTGCCATGTCGTGTTTTTAAGACCCTCGCGCACGGCTTTTTCGGGAATTTCATACCCCTTTTCTCTAAGCGCGTTCACCGTTTCAAGCACGACTGCCGCGTTGTATTTCTGGTACCCGCCTTTAAGCGACAGCTCGTAACCGTCGGCGGCGCGCGCGTCCGCGACGGTGAGATATGCGTTTTTACTCTCGGCGTATGCGCGGATAATATCGGTGATGCGTTTTTCGTTCGGGTACGCGACTACTCTTCCGCCCTCGCGGATAATGCCGCATTTCTCGTGCGTTATTTCTTCTATCGTGTCGCCGAGGTACTGCGTGTGGTCGAGGGCTATTTTGCAAATTACGCTCACGACGCTGCCGTCAATCACGTTCGTCGCGTCGAGCTTGCCGCCCATGCCGACCTCCAGCACCACTATATCGCATTTTTTTTCGTAAAAGTACAGAAACGCCGCGGCGGTCACGAACGCGAATTCGCTCACGAGCGCGCCGCTTGTTTCCATAATATTTTTTACTCTTCCGGCATATTCTATAAGTGCGGCGTCCGAAATATTTTCGCCGTTTATACTTATGCGCTCGTTGAAACGCCCGATAAAGGGCGACGTGAAAAGTCCCGTCACATAGCCCGCGCGTTTTAGAATTTCAGCCGTCATCGCGGCAGTCGAGCCTTTTCCGTTCGTTCCGGCGATATGGACAAATCGCAGCTTTTTCTGCGGGTCGCCGAGCAAGCCGAGAAGAACGCCGAGATTTTCGTTGCCCAGCGGGCGGCGGAATTTCGGTATTGAATGTATGTAAGATAAGGTTTCTTCGTAGTTCATAATGCCCTCCCTTACGTTAAATTATAATACGGCTCGGTGCGTAAGTCAAACAACGTAACAAAAAATTCATAAAAAACATATTGATTTTTTTACGGCAAAGTGATATAGTTGATACAAATGTGTAAAAAAGAATATATTTTACCATTCATTACTAAAAAACGGAAGGAGAAAATTGAATGAAGAGCAGTAAAACGTCAAAATCCACTTCGATGCTTACGCTGATTTCCGTTGCCGTTATCGTCGTGTTCGCGGTAATATGCGGAATATTCGCGGGCCCGAAGTTCAAGGCTCACATCGACAGCAAGCGTGCGGAAGAGGCGGCGACAGCGGAGGATATAGCGGTAGCTAACGGCGAGAAGGAGCCGACCGTTTCATACGCGGCGAGAGCGACGGGAATGTCGGTTGAGGATTATCTCGCGCAGTACGGTCTTGCGCTCGGCGACGAAATAACGGAACAGACCACTTTGGATGACTTGGCAAACAACATGACGATAAGCAACTACGTAAGTTTCGCGGGAATGACGGACGAGGAGGGTAACCCCGATGTTGATGGCTACCTCGAACAGTTCAGCGACGCGGTTACAGCCGACACTCTTATGAAGGATTTGAACGCGATGGGCACCGAAACGGCGTTGGGCAGCGAGATGTTCAACGCTACCAAGGAGCAGTACGGTCTCGGCGACGAGATAACCGGCGAGACAACTCTCGAAGATTTTGAAAAGGCTATAACGCAGGCGCAGCAGGACGCGGCGGCAGCGGCGCAGAGTACGGCAAGTCCGGACGGAGAGGCTCAGGCAACAGAGACACCCGCGGAAACGCAGACGGAACAATAAATTTTTTAGTAGAGGAGACAGTAAAATGGATGAGGAAAAGAATTTAAACGAAACCGCGGAGGAAGTAACCGAAACGGCAGCCGATACGGTAGAAGAAACGGCTGACGCGGCGGAAGAAACGGCTGCGGAGGTTGTTGAAGAAGTAAAGGACGCGGCGGAGGAGACGGCGGAGGACGTCGTTGACGAAGTGACGGACGCGGCTGAAAGCGCAGCCGATACCGCGGTAGAGACGGCGGAGGACGTTACGGACGCGGTTGCCGATACAGCAAACGATATTGTCGATACGGCAAATGAGGCTGCCGAGGACGCTGCGGATATGATTGACGACGCGGCAGACGCGACAGAGGACGCGTTAAACGGCGCGGCGGAAAATGCGGAGCAAACCGTTCAGTACGGCGAAGATATGATGAAAGCTGTTACCATGCCCGAAAGCAAAACACCCAAAGCCGTGCTTATAGCGGTATGCGCCGTGCTTGCGGTTGCTATAATCGTGCTTGCGGTATTTTTCGGTCTGAAGGTTTTTCATAAAAATCCGTATAACAAGTACATTGATACAACCGGCAGAACGATAGGCGAAATTGCCGAGATGTCGGGTATGGAGTACGATAAGTTCCTGGAGACGTACAGCCTTCCCGCGGATATGCCGGAGGATACGAACGAATCGTCGGCATTCAACGCAATTCCCATAAGCAAGGTTCTTGAAATGTACCAGTATGAGAATATGGCTACGGTTGACGAGGCTAAGTCATTCCTCGCGCTGCCCGATTGGATAGACGAAAATACGCCGTGGGGCGACGCGATAGGCGAGGCTCCGCTTAAAAATTACGTGGGTGAGGAAAATCTCGACGATTTCCTTGAGCATTACGGACTTAAGGACACGGCAACGGGCGACACGCTGTTTAAGGAAGTAAGACAGACCGTTGACGAGGCGGACAAGAAGGAAAGAGAAGAGTACGAAAAGCAGATGGAAGAGCTTCAGGCACAGATGGAGGCGCAGCAGTCACAGTCCGACGATGAGACTCAGACAGAGGCTCCCGCGGGCGATCAGGCTCAAACCGAGCAGGCTGCGGACGGTCAGGCTGCGGAGCAGACCGATGCAAATAACACCGAGGCTCAGGCTGCTCAGTAATATGTGAAACAAAAAATGACGGATTTGTTCCGTCATTTTTTGTGCCTTTTTATATGAGATGTGCGCGGATAAGCCTTTGTTTTACCTCGTACCCCGCGTATGACGCGGCAACGGCTTTCGCTACGTCGAACGGTATAAACGGCAGCACGCAGAGTGTGAGAGCCGTTTGCGCGTCCGTTTTCTGCACGAGCATGAATTGGAGTGTGCCGAGCGCGTAGCAGATTGCGACCGATACAAGGCACGACGCGAATATTGACGCGAGGGCGGTAAGCTTTTTTTCGTATTGACGCGACGCGGCATAGCCTATAATCACAGCCATAATGACGTACGACCATATGTATCCTCCCGTGGGGCCCGCGAGTACGCCGACGCCGCCCTTAAAGCCCGAGAACATCGGCAGTCCGACCGCGCCGAGCAGTATGAACACCGCCGTTGATACCGCCGCCTTCGCCGACCCGAGTATAACAGCCGTGATCATAATGCCGAACAGTCCGAGCGTTACCGGCACAATTCCAGTCGGTACCGTTATTACCGAGAATACGCATATCACCGCCGCGAATAACGCGCATGTAATCATTGTTTTTGTTTTCATTTTGCGCCTCCTTCGCGTATAGTATAATATATAAAATGCGATTTGTCAACCTTTTGTTGCGGAGTGGGTTTACAATTTACGTGTAAGGCTCCCCTATTAGGGGAGCTGTCGCTGAAAGCGACTGAGGGGTTTATTTGTGGAAACAAAACCCTTCCGTCATTTGCTACGCAAATGCCACCTCCCCTAGTAGGGGAGGCATACGAAGAACGGCGCACAAGACCCCCTCTCCGAGGGGGTCTTGCGGGCGCCCGCAAAAATTGTCGTAAAGCTATTGAAATTTTACCTTAATTGTTATATACTTAGTTATGTATGACCCGAAAACGGGAAAAAAGGGGACATTTATATGCTTACGGAAAACAAAATCGGCGAGGAATGCGGCGTATTCGCGGTATACGACCCCGCGGGCGACTGCGCGAGAACGGCGTACTACGGGCTTTTTGCTCTCCAGCACAGAGGTCAGGAAAGCTGCGGTATCGCCGTCAACAATAACCGCGATATAACGTCCTACAAGGATATGGGACTTGTAAACGACGTTTTTAACGAGGAAATATTGACGCGGCTCGGCGGCACAATGGCGTGCGCCCACGTCCGCTACTCCACCACGGGCGAGAGCATGAGAGAGAACGCTCAGCCACTCGTTCTGCGTTACAGCAAGGGTAATATTGCGATAGCGCATAACGGCAACCTTGTAAACAAAAACGCGCTCATGGACGAACTTAGCGTTACGGGCGCGATTTTCCAGACGACGACCGACACGGAAATGATAGCGTACACGATAGCGAAGGAACGGCTCGGCTGCGGCAGTATCGAGGCGGCAATCGAAAGAGCCGTGCCGCACCTTAAAGGCGCGTTCTCGCTCATCGTTATGAGTCCGAGAAAGCTCATAGCGGCGCGTGACCCGTGGGGATTTCGTCCTCTTTGCATGGGCAGACGCGGCGACGCGATTATATTTGCGTCCGAAACGTGCGCGCTCGACAGCGTGGGCGCGGAGTTTGAGCGTGAGCTTGAACCGGGCGAGATCGTGGTCGTGTGCGAGGGCAAGATAAAGAGCATAAAGACATACGTCGGCACAAAGCCGCATACAATGTGCATATTCGAGTACCTCTACTTTGCGCGTCCCGACAGCGTTATAGAGGGACAGTCGGCGCATGACTCGCGTATGCTCGCGGGAAAGTACCTCGCGAAGGAACATCCCGCCGACGCGGACGTGGTAATAGGCGTGCCGGACAGCGGCATAAGCGCGGCTATGGGGTTCGCGCTTGAGTCGGGCATACCTTACGGTATCGGTTTTGTTAAGAATAAATATATCGGCAGGACGTTTATCCAGCCGTCACAGGCGATGCGCGAAAACGCGGTAAGAATTAAGCTGAACGTGCTGCGCTCCACCGTCGAGGGCAAGCGCGTCGTGATGGTTGACGACTCGATCGTGCGCGGTACTACGTCAAAGCGGATCGTACATCTTCTCCGCAGTTTCGGCGCGAAAGAGGTACACGTGCGCTCGTCCGCGCCGCCGTTTATGTGGCCCTGCTACTTCGGCACGGACGTGCCGTCGCGCGACCAGCTTGTGGCGTGCAGGTATGACATGGAGGGTATAAGACGGCTTATCGGCGCGGACAGTATCGGATTTTTGAGCGTGGAGTCGCTCCGAAAAATAATCCCGAACGCACGGTGCGGCTACTGCGACGGCTGTTTCAGCGGCAAGTACCCCGTGGAAATTGAATTAAACGAAAAGAGTGATTTTGATTGATAACAGACCTTACGGAAGGTAAAACCTCGCGGGTTTTGTGGAAATTTTTTGTACCGATGCTGTTGAGCGTCGTGTTCCAGCAGCTTTACAACATAGTCGACAGCGTTGTCGCGGGCAAGTTCATAGGCGCGGACGCGCTCGCGGCGGTCGGCGCGTCGTACCCGATAACGATGATATTTATGGCTGTCGCGACAGGCGCGAACGTCGGCGCGGCGGTGGTTATCTCACAGCTTTTCGGCGCGAAAAGCTACGAAAAGCTGAAAACGGCGATTTTCACGTCGGTAATCGCGATGGCTGCGCTCGCGGTAATACTCACGGCTGTCGGCGCGGTAAGCTGTACGGCTATGCTGCGTATGCTGCACACGCCGGAAAACATAATGTCCGACTCGGTGATATACCTTTCCGTTTACATATGGGGACTGGCGTTTTTGTTCCTCTACAACATCTGCACCGGCATATTTACGGCTCTCGGCGACAGCCGAACGCCGCTTTACTTCCTTATAGCGTCGTCGCTCGGCAATATAGCGCTCGATATACTGTTCGTGGCTGCGTTTAAAATGGGCGTCGCGGGCGTGGCGTGGGCGACGTTTATAGCGCAGGGAATAAGCATGGCGTGCGCGTTCGCGGTAATGGTGGTGCGCGTGAGGAAAATAAAGTCGGGCAGGTACAGTAAATTTTCGTGGAGCATGCTCGGACGAATATCGCGGTTCGCCGTGCCGAGTATTCTGCAGCAGAGCTTTGTATCGGTCGGCAACCTGTTTATACAGACGCGCGTAAACTTTTTCGGCTCTGACGTTATAGCCGGTTACAGCGCGGCGATTAAATTAAACACGTTCACGATAACAAGCTTTGCGACGCTCGGCAACGCGATGTCAAGCTACACGGCTCAAAATACGGGCGCGGGCAGGTTCGACCGCGTCCGCGCGGGATTTAAAAGCGGCGTTATAATGTCGATAGTGACTGCGCTGCCGTTCTTTATCGCGTACTTCATATTCCCGACGTACATGATGCACATATTCGTAAACCCGTCCGAGGCTGATATTGCGCAGGTGACGGACGTGGGCAGAGCGTTTCTTATGATAGCGTCGCCGTTTTACTTCATCGCGGCGATAAAGCTTGCGGCGGACGGACTTCTGCGCGGCGCGGGTGAGATGCGTCCGTTTATGATTTCGACGTTCACAGACCTTTTGCTGCGCGTAATAATTGCGTACGTGCTGTCGTACATGATGAACAGCGAGATAGGCATATGGCTGTCGTGGCCCGTCGGCTGGACGGTCGCGGCTGCAATTTCGGTTTCGTTCTACTTTGCGTTTATACGAAAAAAACCGCGCGACGCGGCGGTGTGAAAATTAAGGCATAAAAATATCCGCCATTATTAAAGGCGGATATTTTTATGTAATTAAATTATTCCTTTTCCTTTAAAAGGTCGCGGATTTCGGCGAGAAGTTCTTCCTGCGTGGGGCCTGCGGGTGCCTCTTCGGCGGGTTCTTCTTCACCGCGTGACCGTTCTCTCATTTTGTTAATTCCCTTAACAACGCAGAACAGTACAAACGCTACAATCAGGAAATTGATTATAGATCCGATAAACATACCTATGGCAATTTGAGTGCCGGGAATAGTCCAAAGCTGGAATGACGATATTGTTTCGGCAACTCCGTCCGCGCCGACCGTAGCCGCACCCTGCACAATCAAACTGCCTAAAAAAGCGATAAAAGGCATAATAATGTAATTAACAAGTGCATCGACTATTGCCTTAAATGCGCCGCCCACAACAACACCGACAGCCAAATCCAGAGCGTTGCCTTTGGCAATAAACTCTTTAAATTCGCTGAAAAATTTCATTTGAAATACCTCCGATCGCGTTAAAAGTTTAATTTATCATCAAGGAACTTTTCAAGATCCTCAATTTTCACTCTCTCCTGCTCCATGCTGTCTCTCTCTCTTATCGTCACCGCGTTGTCTTCGAGCGAGTCGAAGTCGAACGTTATGCAGTACGGCGTGCCTATCTCGTCCTGGCGGCGGTAACGCTTGCCTATCGAGCCGGCGTTGTCGTACTCGCAGTTGTATTTTTTCGCCAATTTCTGATATACCGCAGTCGCGCCCTCGTCGAGCTTTTTCGACAGCGGCAGCACCGCAGCCTTTACCGGCGCGAGCGCGGGGTGCAGGTGCAGAACAACGCGGCTGTCGCCGCCTTCAAGCTGTTCCTCGTCATACGCCTCGCAAAGGAACGCCAGCGCAACTCTGTCCGCGCCGAGCGACGGCTCGATGCAGTACGGCACATATCTTTCGTTCGTTACGGGGTCGATGTACTCCATACTCTCGCCCGAGTGTTCCTGGTGCTGCTTTAAATCGTAATCGGTTCTGTCGGCGATGCCCCAAAGCTCGCCCCAGCCGAACGGGAACACAAATTCTATGTCGGCGGTCGCGTTCGAGTAGAACGCAAGCTCCTCCGGCGAATGGTCGCGGAAGCGGAGGTTTTCCTCTTTCATGCCGAGGCTCAAAAGGAAGTCCATACAGTACTTTTTCCAGTACGCGTGCCATTCGAGGTCTGTGCCGGGCGCGCAGAAAAATTCAAGCTCCATCTGCTCAAACTCACGCGTTCTGAACGTGAAGTTACCGGGCGTGATCTCGTTTCGGAACGACTTGCCGACCTGTCCGATACCGAACGGTACCTTTTTGCGGCTCGTTCTCTGCACGTTTTTGAAGTTTACGAATATGCCCTGCGCCGTTTCGGGACGAAGGTATACGACGGACGACGAGTCCTCCGTTACGCCCTGAAACGTTTTGAACATCAGGTTAAACTCGCGTATGTCGGTGAAGTTGCTCTTTCCGCATTTCGGGCAGACAATATTGTTCGCGCTGATGTACTCAACCATTTTTTCCTTGCTCCAGCCGTCAACTGTTATGTCCTCGCCCTTTTCGTGCGCGAAATCCTCTATAAGCTTGTCCGCTCTGTGACGCGATTTACATTCCTTACAGTCCATAAGCGGGTCGGAAAAGCCGCCTACGTGACCCGACGCGACCCACGTTTCGGGGTTCATCAGTATCGCGCAGTCTATGCCGACATTGTACGGCGACTCCTGTATAAACTTCTTCCACCACGCCTTTTTTACGTTATTTTTAAACTCAACGCCCAAAGGGCCGTAATCCCATGTATTCGCCAGTCCGCCGTAAATCTCGCTGCCGGGATACACATAGCCGCGTCCTTTGCACAGAGCCACGATTTTGTCCATTGTTTTCTCTGAATTTTTCATCTATACCTTGTCCTTTCCTATGCGGATAATAATTATTTATACATATATTTTATTGAATATCGACGGGTTTGTCAAGCCATTTATGACATTTTCCGCCGCGCTCGGGCATATTCGGCAAATATTTGTTATGCGTCACGCGGGGACAGAAAATGTTATGTAAACAGAAAAGTTATCCCCGTTTTTCGTAAAAAACGTGGATAACTCGATGAAAAGACAAGCTTTCGGTAAATTTTACTTTGAAAAAGCGCGGATAAACGCGGGGATAAAGAGGATAATAACACGTTTGTAACATTATTATGTAAAACAAAAATTTGTAATTGAATTGAGCGCGGAAATGGTATATAATATTTTAGGATAAAAACCGAAAGGAAAAAGCGTATGAAATCGAAAACCACATATATTTGCCGCGAATGCGGCTATAAATCGCCGAAATGGCTCGGAAAATGTCCGTCGTGCGGCAACTGGAACACGCTCGAGGAGACGCTCGTCGCTCCCGAAAAGAAAACGTCGGCAACGAAGTCGCTCGTGCGCGAGAGCACGGCGTCGGCGCGTATGCCCAAGCGCATAGGCGAGGTCAAGGCGGGATATGAAACGCGATACAAGACGGGTATGAAGGAGCTTGACCGCGTGCTGGGCGGCGGTATAGTAAAGGGTTCGCTAATTCTCGTGGGCGGCGACCCGGGTATAGGCAAATCGACGCTGCTTTTGCAGATATGCGAGACGCTCGGCAAGGAGAAAAAGGTGCTGTACGTATCGGGCGAGGAGAGCGAGGGACAGATAAAAATACGTGCCGAACGGCTCGGCGTTACGTCGGAAAATCTGTACCTGATAACCGAGACGGATGTGGAGCTTATACTTGAAACGATAAACGAGCTTAAGCCCGAAACAGTCATAATCGACTCGATACAGACGATGAGCCACGAGGCAATATCGTCTGCGGCTGGCAGCGTGCCGCAAGTGAGAGAAGCGACGAACGCGTTTATGCGCGTCGCGAAATCAACGGGCGCGGCGATGTTCATTGTAGGCCACGTCACGAAGGAGGGCGCGATCGCGGGCCCGAGAGTGCTTGAACACATGGTTGACTGCGTGCTGTACTTCGAGGGCGACAGGCAGCTGTCATTCAGGATTTTGAGAGCCGTAAAGAACCGTTTCGGCTCGACGAATGAGATAGGCGTGTTTGAAATGCTCGACACGGGTCTTAAAGAGGTGGAGAACCCGTCGGCGACGCTGCTCGAAGGGCGCAGCGAGAACATTTCGGGCAGCGCGGTCGTATGCGCCATGGAGGGCAGCCGAGGTGTTATGGCTGAAATACAGGCTCTCGTCACGCCGACCGGTTTCGGCAACCCGCGCCGTATGGCGAACGGTATAGATATGTATCGCTCTTTAATGCTTATCGCGATACTCGAAAAGCGGTCGAGAATGAATTTGTCCAATTCGGACGTGTATATAAACGTCGCGGGCGGTCTCAAAATCGACGAGACAGCCGTCGATTTGGGCGTGTGCGCGGCGATAGCGTCAAGTCAGGCGGACGTCGCGATAAGTCCCGACATGGTATTTATCGGCGAGGTCGGCCTGGGCGGCGAGCTGCGCGGCGTGAGCAGGCTTGAAAAGCGTATAAACGAGGCGGCAAAGCTTGGATTTAAGTCGGCGTTCGTGCCGAAACAGTCGATGCGCGGCGTTAAAGTACCCGAAGGTTTTGCGGCTTATGGCATACGCACCGTGAACGAAATGGTAAATATGCTGCGCAAGAAGTAAATTTCGTGCGGTTGACAATTTACGCGATATGTTATATAATTAACGGGATCAAAGCTGTGAGGAGAAATCAAATTGGAGGAAAAAAGAACGGGCGGTAAAAAGGAATTTTTGTACTCCGTATTGTGGGCTGTGGCTCTTTTGGTGGTCGGACGGTTCATAATATTCGCTCTGCCGCGTTACAAGGTGATAGGCACGATAATAACGCTGCTCATGTTCTGCGCGCTCGGATTTTTCGTGCTGACGCGTTACAGCGCGGTGTATACATATTCTTTGAAAAATACGCGGTTCCGCGCGAACCGTCAAATCGGTCACAGGAACAAGGAATACGAGGTCGCGCTGTCGGGCGTTAAATCGGTCACGAGAAAGCGTCCGAAAAATTCGCCGCGTGCGCAGAATATGCGCGTGACCGTGTTTTCCAAAAAGGATTTATGGTATATCCTGTACAGGAAAAACAAACGGGATATGCTCCTCGTATGCACGATTTCAAATAAAATGGCTGAAAAAATCAAAAGCGGCGTAAAGCACGCGAAATAAAGGAACGGAAAGGTTTTAGATATATATGGAAGTTATAGGTGTTCGCTTTAAAAGCGCCGGAAAAACGTACTATTTCAATCCCGCCGGATTTGACATTAAGACGGGCGACCACGTTATAGTCGAAACGTCGCGCGGTATGGAGTACGGCGACGTCGTTATGGGCAAACGCGAAATCGGGACGGAGCAGTTCAAAAAGCCCGTCAAGGACGTTATCCGCATAGCGACGGAGGACGATACGGAAAGGTACAAATACAACAAGGAATTCGAGAAAGAGGCGTACAAAATCTGTCTCGAAAAAATCGCCGACCACAAGCTTGAAATGAAACTCGTCGAGGTCGAGTACACGTTTGACGGAAGTAAAATTCTGTTCTACTTCACCGCCGACGGAAGAATAGATTTCCGCGAGCTTGTCAAGGATCTGGCAATGGTTTTCCGCACGAGAATAGAACTGCGTCAGATAGGCGTGAGAGACGAGGCGAAAACGCTCGGCTCAATCGGAGTGTGCGGCAGAAGTTTATGCTGCAGCAAATTTCTGGAGGAATTCGTGCCGGTTTCCATTAAAATGGCGAAGGAGCAGGGATTGTCGCTTAACCCGTCAAAAATATCGGGCGCGTGCGGCAGACTTATGTGCTGTCTCAAATACGAGCAGGACACGTATGAGGAACTGTTAAAGGTCACGCCGAAACAGGGCGCGGCTGTTTCCACACCGTCCGGCAACGGCACGGTCGAATTCGTCAGCCTTTTAAAAGGGCTTGTAAAGGTAAAGCTTGAGGACGAGCATGAAAAGACGTTAAAAGAGTTCGATGTATCGGATGTAAAGCCCCTGAAACGCGGTAAAAACAACGACGCGGCGAAGGAAGATAGGGCTAACTAAAGTTGTCTTGAAATAAACACTGTTTTGTGTTAAAGTAGTAATAGCTGAAATAGTTATATCATGAGGAGGTGTGTCAAATGGCTTATGCAATTTCAGAGGAATGCATCATGTGCGGCGCGTGCGCGGCTGAATGCCCCGTAAGCGCGATTTCCGAGGGTGATACTCAGTACACAATCGACGCCGATACATGTATAGAATGCGGCGCGTGCGCGGGTGTATGCCCCGTCGGCGCTCCGGCACAGGCATAATACATACGGAAGGCTAAAGGCGTTGTTTTGCTGCAACGCCTTTTTTCGTTATATATTTTTAGGAGACTTAACATGATTATAGATTTTCACACACATATTTTCCCCGATAAAATAGCGGCGCGGGCGGTGGCGTCGCTCGAAAGCAACATACACAACCGTTTCCGCGACGACGTCCGCGCCGTTATTCCCGCGACGCTTGCGGCGCTTAAAGAGTCAATGGCGGAAAACAATATAGATTACTCGGTCGTGATGCCCATCGCGACAAATACGCACCAGTCGGCGAGCATAAACAGTTTCGCAAAAATCGTGAACGAGACGGACGGGCTGTTTTCGTTCGGCAGTCTGCATCCCGAACAGGAGGATTGGGAGAGCGTTCTGTACGATATAAAGGAAAAGGGACTTAAAGGTATAAAGCTGCACCCCGAGTATCAGAAATTTTACGTTGACAGTCCGGAGGCTTTAAGGATATTTAAAAAGTGCGAGGAGCTTGACCTTATCGTGCTGCTCCACGCAGGGAAGGATCACGGCACGGATCCGCCCGTACACTGCGAGCCGGAAAGGCTGCGCCGCGCTCTTGATTATGTCGGCGGTGAAAAAATCGTCGCCGGGCATCTGGGCGGCTGGGACATGTGGGACGACGTTGAAAAGTACCTCGTCGGCACGCCCGTTTACTTAGACACTGCGTTTACCGTAGATTTTATTGACAAAGAACAGCTTACGCGTATTATCAAAAACCACGGCAGTGAAAAAATACTTTACGCGACCGACTCGCCGTGGGAAAAACAGTCGCACGCGGCGGAGTATATTAAAACGCTCGGACTCGGCGCGGAAGAAATTGACAACATTTTTTACAAAAATGCTCAAAAACTTCTTAATTTGTATTGAGTTGACGGGAATAATAATGTATAATATATTTACAAACATATGATTTGGGAGTAAATTTATGTTCGATAATGATATAAGTATAGACCTCGGAACGGCAACGATGCTTGTTTACATCAAAAACAAGGGCATTGTGCTGCGCGAGCCTACCGTTATAGCCGTGAACACCAGGACAAACGAGGTGTGCGCGGTCGGCAAGGACGCGCTCAAAATGCTCGGAAGAACACCGCCGCACATTCAGGCGGTAAGACCGCTTATTGACGGCGTTATATCGAACCTCACGCTTACCGAGGAAATGATTAAGTATTTCTTTAAAAAAATTCTGGCGCGGACGCTCGGTCATCCGCGTATTATGATGTGCGTTCCGAGCGGCGTCACGGACGTTGAGCAAAGAGCCGTTATCGACGCGGCGCGGGAAATGGGCGCGAAGGATATATATATTATCGAAGAGCCTGTCGCGGCGGCTCTCGGCGCGGGGTTTGACATATCGCGTCCGCGCGGAACGATGGTCGTTGACATAGGCGGCGGCACAACCGATATAGCCGTGCTTTCGCTCGGAGGCATTGTCGCGTCGCGCTCGCTCAAAATCGCGGGCGACGAGTTTAACGACGCGATCATACGCTATATGCGCAAGGAAAAAAATATGCTCATAGGGCCGCGCACGGCTGAAAGGATAAAGCTTGAAGTGGGCGGCGTTATACCGCGCGGCAAGGAGCTTTACTGCGAGGTCAAGGGTATAAGCGTCGTTTCGGGACTGCCGAGGTCGGTCACAATATCGTCGGACGAGCTGTGCGGCGCGTTTGACGATTTCGTGCATAACATCACGGAGCGTGTGCGCGAGGTGCTGGAGGAAACGCCTCCGGAGCTGCACGGCGATATTATACAGGACGGTATTATTATGACGGGCGGCGGGTCGCTCATATACGGTCTCGACAAGCGTATAAGCGACGCCACGGGCGTTAGGGCTGTGCTTGCGGACAATATAGTGGACTGTGTCGCGCTCGGCGCGGGCAGGGCGCTCGAAAGCATAGATACCGTTAAAGACCCGACGCATATATTCCATAAAAAGGCGTATATAAGAGATTAGTACGAAGGAAGGACAAGACTATGGAAAACATTGTACTCACAAACGTGGATATTCAGAAAATACTCCCCCACCGCTACCCGTTTCTGCTCGTTGACGCGATAACGGAGTTTGAGGAGGGCAAGAGCATAACGGGTATTAAAAACGTGACGGCGAACGAGCCGCAGTTTACGGGTCACTTCCCCGGCAACCCTATCATGCCCGGCGTGCTTATAACCGAGGCTCTCGCGCAGGTTGGCGCGGTAATGCTGCTCTCGATGCCGGAAAACAAGGGTAAGCTCGGCGTTTTCACCGGCATAAATAACTTCAAGTTCCGCCGTCAGGTAGTACCCGGCGACACGCTCGTGCTGCACGCCGACCTCGTGACGTACCGCCACGGTATGGGTAAGGCGGAGGTTAAGGCTACGGTTGACGGCAAGCTTGCCGCGGGCGGTGAGATAAGCTTTGCGGTAGTTGATAACGCGGCAAATGCTTAAAGCGGACGAAATTTTGGACGATTTGCAGAACGGATATTTCATTATTCAGAAAAAAAACGGTTTCAAATTCGGTGTTGACGCCGTTTTATTATCCGATTTCGCAAAGGACGCGCGCTCGAAACGGACGCTCGACCTATGCACCGGTACGGGTATAGTGCCTGTTCTGCTCGCGGCAAAGACCGATACGCCGCGTATAGACGCGCTCGAAATTCAGGAGGATATGGCTGACACGGCACGGCGCGGCGTCGAGTACAACAAACTCGGTGACCGCGTAACCGTAACGCGCGGCGACTTAAAGGACGCGGTAACGATTTACGGCGGCGGCAGTTTTGACACAGTAACGTGCAATCCGCCGTACATGAAACGCGGCGCGGGGCTTTTGGGCGAGGCCGACGCGAAAACAATAGCGCGGCACGAGATTTTATGCACGCTCGATGACGTTGTAAGGGTAAGCGCAAAGCTGCTCATCTCGAAGGGCAGATTTTTTATGATACACCGTCCGTCGCGGCTTACGGATATTTTGTGCTGTATGCGCGGATATAAGTTAGAGCCGAAAAGGCTGCGGCTCGTGTGTCCGTCGGAGGGCAAACCGCCGAACCTTGTGCTTGTCGAGGGTATGAAGGACGGCGGCGGAGAATTAAAGGTTTTGCCGCCGCTTGTCGTGCATAACGCGGACGGTTCGTACACGGACGAAATTGACATTATCTACGGAAGGACAAAGTGAAAATATGAGTGGAAAACTGTACTTATGCGCCACGCCCATAGGCAACCTCGGCGACGTGTCGGCGCGGTGTCTCGAGGCGCTCTCGTCGGCTGACCTCATAGCCGCCGAGGATACGCGCAGGACGCTGCAGCTTTTAAATCATTTCGGCATTACAAAACCACTCACAAGCTATCACGAGCACAACAAGCGCGATAAGGGCGGCTATATAATATCACTCTTAAAGGACGGTAAAAATGTCGCGCTCGTGTCGGACGCGGGTACTCCGGCTATCTCCGACCCGGGCGAGGATATGGTAAAGCTGTGCATCGAGAACGGCATAGAGGTTACGTCCATACCGGGACCCGTCGCGGCTGTAAACGCGCTTATACTGTCTGGACTTAACGCGTCGCGGTTCGCGTTCGAGGGGTTTTTGTCGGTGAATAAGCGTCACAGGCGCGAGCATCTCGAAAGCATAAAAAACGACACGCGCACGCTTATATTTTACGAGGCGCCGCACAAGCTCAAAAACACGATAGCCGATATGCAGTCGGCGTTCGGCGGTAATAGACGTATCGCGCTCGCGAGGGAGCTTACTAAAATACACGAGGAAGTTATGCGCTGCACGCTCGACGAGGCGGCGGCGTACTATGAGGAAAACGCGCCGCGCGGCGAGTATGTCATAGTCGTCGAGGGTGCGGCTGCGGAAAAAATCGAAACGGCAAACGAATGGAACAGCATATCCGTAAAGGAGCATGTGGAAAAATACATCGGCGAAGGGCTTACGGTAAAGGACGCGGTCAAAGCTGCCGCCGTCGACCGAAATGTTCCGAAACGCGAAGTGTACAACGAGTATCACAAGGAGGACTGAAATGAAAAAAAGCACCAAAGCATTTTTAATCAGCGCCGCCGCCGCGGGAATATACAGCGCGGTGAACGGCAGAGGTCCTTTTAACAAATTGCGTTTCCGTGAGCAGCACGAGCATATAGCGAATTACGTCGAGACGCATTACCCCGGCGCTTTTTACGCGCCGATTTCAGCCACCGAAAAAGGCTGGGTCACGGTCATACGCCGCGCCGGTATGCCGAAAATCATACTGTACGTGACGTGCGACCTGAACGGCAACTATATTTTCTCGGAGTCGGCTGTGGCGGAACGGTAACCGTTTACCCCCTTGCGGCATAGTATATGTCAAGAAGGAGGTAATAATTATGTGTTTATTCGGTAATAACAGCGACAACTCATGGGTTTGGATTATCGTCATAGTCGTTTTGGTTCTTCTCTTTACGGACGGTAACGTATTGGGCAGTAACAGCTGCGGCAATAACTGCGGCTGCGGCTGTGAGAACCAGAACAATGATTGCTGCTGCTGACGCATAAGAAGAAATCCCGAAGGGCAGTCCTTCGGGAATTTTTTTATTGTTCTTTATAAGCGTCCTTAAGCATTTTTATTTCCTTCGCGTAGCCGTCAAGCTCGTTCGGCGTTTCGAGAAATACGGGTATGCCCTGAAGTTTCGGGTGGTTTATGATTTTAACCATTGTGTCAAAACCTATGCTGCCCTCGCCTATCTTTTCGTGCCTGTCCTTATGGCTCTCGAACGGGTTTTTACTGTCGTTCATGTGTATAGCCCTCAGGCGGTCAAGACCTATCACGCGGTCAAACTCGTCAAGCACGCCGTCAAGGTCGTTTACAATGTCGTAACCGCCGTCGTAGATGTGGCACGTGTCAAGGCACACGCCGAGCTTTTCATTAAGCTTTACACCGTCGATTATCGCGCGGAGCTCCTCAAATTTACCGCCTACCTCGCTGCCCTTGCCCGCCATCGTTTCGAGCAGCACCGTCGTGGTCATGTTGGGCGTTAGGCACTCGTTAAGCTGGTTTATTATAAGCTCTATGCCAACCTTTGTTCCCTGTCCGACGTGGCTGCCGGGGTGGAAGTTGTAAAGCTGGTTGGGCGTGTATTCCATACGCGCAAGGTCGTCCTTCATTGTGCGGAGCGCGAAATCACGCGTTTCCTCCTTCGCGCTGCACGCGTTTAACGTGTACGGCGCGTGAGCGAGGATATATTTCCAGTTCCTTTCCTTCATAAACGCGAGGAACGCTTTTACGTCCTCCCCGTCAATCGCTTTCGCGCTGCCGCCTCTGGGGTTGCGTGTGAAAAACTGAAATGTGTTCGCGCCGATACCGTCAGCCTCTTTTCCCATGTGCATATATCCCTTCGACGCGGATAAGTGACAACCAATGTACAGCATAAAAATCTCCCCTTAAAAATTCATATATTTAATGTAAAGCCCGTTAAATTCATCGTCCAAAGCAAGCGGCAAATCGGACGACACGCTTTGTATGCGTTTTATCCTGTCCTCGCCGTCGGCGCGGGCGGTCATTTTCACGCAGCCGCCGAGCGAGCTGTTACCCACCGATACCGCCCTATCCGCAAGCTCCGGCGGCAGCAGACCGATATTGCACGCCTTTTTTACCGACAGACCGTAGCCGAAACCGCCCGCGATGTAGACCGTGCCTATATCGTCATATTCCGCGCCGTAAGCGCGCATAAGGCACTCTATTCCGGCTCGCACCGCGCCCTTAGCGGTCTGAACCTGTCGTATGTCGTTTTGCGTGAACGTTATCTTGTCCGTCACAGGAAAGCCCGACGCGAAATATTTACCGCACAGCTTACCCGTATCGTCTATAACGCCGCTGTCCTTCATTTCCGACACAAGCTCGATTATACCCGTGCCGCATATACCTATGGGCGGCTTGCCGCCTATCGTGGTAAAGCGCGACGGGTTTAGCTGTGCCGAGCATATCGCGCCGTCTACGCTGCCCGTGCCGCAGGAAATAAGCCCGCCCTCAAACGCCGGACCTGCGGCTGTTGACGCGGCGAGCATTTTATCCTTATTCCCTATCACCGTTTCACCGTTCGTTCCGAGGTCTATGAAAAGATTGACCCTGTCCGACAAATCAAAATCGCACATATACAGTCCGCTTGTAATATCGCCGCCCACAAACGCCGAAATGCCGCCGAATATGAGCGTCGGAACGGGCGCGCACTGCGACGCGGTAATCTTGTCGAACGTCGTTTTTATCGTGTCGGTGCGGGCGGTAAACGGGTACTGTCCAAGCGGTGCGCAGTCGTATTCCATGAGCAGGTGTACCATCGCCGTGTTCGCGGCTATTACCGCTCTGTCGGGCGTTTTGCCTTGCGTCACCTCGTTATATCCGTTTATCAGCGCGTATCGTATGTCGGACGCAAGCTCCGCGCCCCTACCTCTGTTTGCCGCCTCGATACGCGAAATCACGTCGTGTCCGAACCGCCGCTGCGGATTTATGACCTTATGCGACGCGGTTACTTTTCCGTTTTCTATATATTCAAAAACAACCGTTGTAGTGCCTATGTCTATACATACCGCCGAGCCTTCCGCGTTTTCGGGCGCGTAACTGTAGCCCGACAAAATCGAAAATTCGCCTTTATACTCGGTTTTACGCATCGGGCAGTCCTTCGCGGCGCATTTCGAGCAGTCGTGCTGCGCGTTGAAAACCGCGCGGTCATCGGTAAGCTCCAGCGCGTAAGCCATACTTTTTACTGGATTTAACATGAACGCGTCTGTCACCGTGACGCGGCTCGTGCCGATTTTCGATATGATAACGGTCTGCTCCGAAAGCGGAAAGTCGTCGGGGGCGGCAAGACGTTTGCCGACACCGACATTCATCACGGCGCACTCGCGTTTAAGCCTTTCCGTAAGCAGCGCGTCAATTTCAAAAAGGTACGCGTCAGCCATAGCGTCCGCGACAAGACCCTTCACCGCCTCGCCCTCGGCGAAAAGACGGTCTGTAAGCTTGCTTACGCCGTCGCCGAGCGTGAGCAGGCAGTATATTTTGTCGTTTTCCCTTACCGCCGCGGCGTACGGCTCGGATGCAGCCGCAAACTCGTCTTTAAGCTCATCGAAACAGCGCGACGCCGTATTGCGCGCCGCGCCGCTTTCTCCGCAGCCTACGGCGCGGAGTATGTCGTCCTTATTCAGTTTTACGGCAAAGTCCTCAATTTCAGTTCTGTCCATAAATTCACCGTTCTTTAGAAAAACTTGTTCGCCCTGTCAAACACCCACTGAGTTGACGCGGAGCTTTCACGGTTCATACGTTTAAGCGGCACGGATGTGTCGCCCGTGAAATAGTTTACGCCGTAGGTCGTTCCGAAGGAAATCTTGTAGCCGAGCATCCTTTTTACGGACGAGTCGAGGAAACTCGTGTAGTAGCCGTAGGGCCATGATATGCTCGTCACGTCGTAGCCGGTAATACTCTTTATAAACGCTCCGTTGCGGCTCACGTCCTCAATAACGTCGTACATGGTATACGGGTCGTTATATATGTCGTAAAGCAGCGACACGGGCGTGTGATGTATCGCGTCTGTGTGATTGCCCATTTCAACAAGACCGCTGTGCGCCATTTCAAAAATCTGGTCGCGGTTTAGGTAGCCGTAACGGTCTATGTACGAGCCTATAAGGAACATCGTCGCTTTGGCGTTGCACCTCTTTAATATGGGGAATACCTCCGTGTAGAAGTTGTCGTAGCCGTCGTCAAATGTGAGCAGCAGCACTTTTCTGTTATTTATATTGGCAAGGTTCTCCGTTGCAAGTTCGCTTGCGGTCATGGGTATGTAGCCGCAGTCCATAAAGTACTTTATATCGCTTTCAAGCTGCTCGGGCGAAACCGTGTAGTCGCCGAGACGTTCCGTGTCCTCGGTAACGCTGTGGTACATAAGCGTCACCACATTCGCCGCAGCGGAAACCGACACCGTTCCCAATACAAGAACCGCGCAGAACACCGCTATAGCAAATATTTTCTTCAACCTGTCCACCTCCAACAACGATATTCTACCATATTTCGCGCCGATATGTCAAGCGCGGCGCACAGTGCGCGTATCGCGTACGGAGCAGGATTAAAAAAACGGCACGTATGTGCCGTTTTAATATTTGCGTGATCAGCCCTGCGAGTAATTTGGAGCCTCTTTTGTGATGTAGATGTCGTGGGGATGGCTCTCTTTAAGACCCGCGCCTGTGATACGGACGAATTTACTGTTCTCTTTGAGCAGTTCGATCGTCCTTGTGCCGCAGTAGCCCATGCCGGAGCGTATACCGCCGACAAGCTGGAATATCGTGTCGGAGAGGGGGCCCTTGTAGGGAACGCGTCCCTCGACGCCCTCGGGTACAAGCTTTTTCGAGCCGGTCTGGAAATATCTGTCCTTACTTCCCTTTTCCATCGCCGCGATAGAACCCATGCCGCGGTAAACCTTGAAACGTCTGCCCTGGAATATCTCAAACTCGCCGGGGCTTTCGTCGCAGCCCGCGAGCAGACTTCCGAGCATGACAACGTCGCCGCCCGCCGCGATAGCCTTGACTATATCGCCGCTGTACTTGATACCGCCGTCGGCGATGATCGGTATATCGTGCTTTTTCGCGACTTGTGAAACGTCGTATACAGCCGTTATCTGCGGCACGCCTATGCCCGCGACAACGCGCGTCGTGCATATCGAGCCGGGGCCTATGCCGACCTTTAAGCAGTCCGCGCCCGCCTCGATAAGCGCCTCGGCAGCCTCGCCCGTCGCGATATTTCCCGCGATTATCGGAAGGTCGGGGAACGCTGCTTTTATCTCTCTGACCTTATTTATAATGTTCGCGCTGTGACCGTGCGCACTGTCGAGCGCGATAACGTCTACGCCCGCCTTGTACACCGCGTCAACTCTTTCGAGCGCGTCGGCGGTAACGCCTATCGCCGCGCCGCACAAAAGCCTGTCCTGCTTGTCGCGTGCGGTATTGGGGTACTGAACCGCCTTTTCGATGTCCTTTATCGTGATAAGACCTTTAAGGTGCATTTCGGAGTCTACTATCGGCAGCTTTTCAACCTTCGCGCGCGAAAGAATTTTCTGCGCCTCGTCGAGAGTCGTACCCTCGGGCGCGGTGACGAGGTTCTGACTTGTCATAACGTCCGATATTTTCTGAGTGAAATCCGTTTCGAATTTGAGGTCGCGGTTCGTTATAATTCCTATAAGCTTGTTGTCGCCGTCCACAATCGGTACGCCCGAAATACGGAAACGCGCCATAAGGTCGTCCGCGTCCTGCAGCGTGCGCTCTTTGGTGAGGCTGAAGGGGTTTGTTATAACGCCGTTCTCGCTGCGCTTTACCTTATCCACCTCGGCTGCCTGCTGTTCTATCGTCATATTCTTGTGTATTATGCCTATACCGCCCTCGCGCGCCATTGCTATCGCCATAGCCGACTCGGTAACGGTGTCCATCGCCGAACTCATAAGCGGTATGTTAAGCATTATATCCCTTGTCAGTCTCGTGTGCAAATCAGCCTCGTTCGGCGTAAAGTCGGATGCCTGCGGCACAAGCAACACGTCGTCAAAGGTAAGTCCTTCCTTTTCAAATTTGTTTTCCATAACGGGCAGCTCCTCTCATATGTATACATTTTATGGATATTTTACTTATTATATCAGAATGTATCGGTATTTGCAAGACATTTTTTCGCAAATCACGGTATTTTAGAGATATATATTTTTAAAGATTTTTTAAATAAAATGATATAAATTTGACGATACCCCTTGTATATTTTTTAATTTTGTTGTAAAATATAGGTAATCGGGTTTTGTACCCATAAAAAACATATTATTTATAGGAGGAATTTTTATTATGGCAGTAAAAGTTGCTATTAACGGATTTGGACGTATCGGACGTCTTGCGTTCAGACAGATGTTCGGCGCGGAGGGTTACGAGGTTGTCGCGATAAACGACCTTACCGAGCCCTCGATGCTCGCTAACCTTTTGAAGTACGACACGGCTCAGGGCGGCTATTGCGGCGTGATAGGCGCGAACCTTCACACGGTAGAGGCTGACAACGAGGCGCGCACGCTTACGGTTGACGGCAAGGTACTGAAGATTTACGAGGAAAAGAACGCGGCTGATCTCCCCTGGGGCGAGCTCGGCGTTGACGTTGTTCTCGAATGTACAGGTTTCTATACGTCAAAGGCTAAGTCGCAGGCTCATATCGACGCGGGCGCAAAGAAGGTAGTTATTTCCGCGCCGGCGGGCAACGACCTTCCGACAATCGTTTATTCGGTAAACGAGAACACGCTCACAAAGGACGACACAATCATTTCGGCTGCATCCTGCACGACGAACTGTCTCGCTCCGATGGCTAAGGCTCTTAACGACTACGCTCCCATTCAGTCGGGTATCATGTCGACGATCCACGCTTACACCGGCGACCAGATGATCCTCGACGGCCCGCACAGAAAGGGTGACATGAGAAGAGCGCGCGCGGGCGCTGCGAACATAGTTCCGAACTCGACCGGCGCGGCGAAGGCGATCGGTCTTGTTATCCCCGAGCTTAACGGCAAGCTTATCGGTTCGGCGCAGAGAGTTCCCGTTCCGACAGGCTCGACGACGATCCTTACGGCTGTTGTAAAGGGCGACAATGTAACGGTTGACGGCATCAACGCGGCTATGAAGGCTGCGGCGTCGGAGTCGTTCGGCTACAACACAGATCCGATCGTTTCTTCGGACGTTATCGGCATGAGATACGGCTCGCTGTTCGACGCTACCCAGACAATGGTGATAGACCTCGGCAACGGTCTTTACGAGGTTCAAGTCGTTTCGTGGTACGACAACGAGAATTCGTACACATCGCAGATGGTCAGAACAATCAAGTATTTCGCTGAATTGGGCTGATCCGAAACAGATCATATCGTGTAAACGAAAAAGACTCAAACCATTTCGGTTTGAGTCTTTTTTTGCGTCGCTTTTTATTGTACCGTTTCGTCGGCGTATCTGTTTTCCGTTTCCAACCTGCGGTACTCGTCCATCATTCTCACGCAGCCGTCAACGTCCGTGCGCTTGCTTAAAAGTTCGTTTATGACCTTTACCATATCGTCCGCGCTGTAACCGACTATCCTCGACGCGGCGGTTGACACGCGCTGCTTTGCCTCGACGGATGGCAGTATGTCCGTTACCATATCGGACTGCACGTTGGTGGTCTGACCCTTGAAACAGCTCACGGTCGCAATGCCGTCGAACGCCGCGTTGTAATTTTCCGCGTCGGCGCAGAACGACAGAAAATCGAGCGCGTCTTGCATTTTATCGCTGTTCTTGTTTACCATCATCATATTTATGTTGCCGCCTTCGAACGTGCCGCCGTCAACCGTGTTCATAAACACCGGCATAAGCGCGAAATCGTCTTTCGTATACTTGCCGCCGTCCTCCAAATCGGTGTAGAACCACGTATCCCATATAAACGTCATAACCGCGCCGCCCGAACTCATCGCGGGGCTTATGTCGTCCCAGCCCGTTTCAAGGTAATTCGACCCGAACCAGCCCTTGTCCGCCGCGTCCGAAATCCATTGTGCCATATTTTTTACATCGGGAATGTCCGAGTATGTTATTTCGCCGCCGTTGAGTTTTTCGAGCATATCGGGATTGTCGGCAAATATCGGGTCGAGCGCGAACTGCGGCATCCACGCGCAGTCCTCCGCGGGCCAGCATATGGGCGTGTAACCCGTTGCCGACAGAGCCTCGCAGAGCATATCGAACTCCGCCTGTGTGGTTGCGCTCTTAAGTCCGAGACTGTCAAGCAGCGTTTTGTTGTAGTAGCAGCCCGACACGGAGTTTTCCCAAAACGGCAGACCGAGAAGATTACCCTCAGCGTCGGTGCAGTATTCGCGCGCGCCGTCCGTCAAATCGCTTACCCAGCTTTCATTGTTGAGATAACAGAAATTACCCTCAACGTCAAATCGGCTCAAATCCGCGTTGTGGAAGTGAAGAAATATATCGGTCATTTCGCCGTTTTTGAGCCTTTCGGCAGCGGCGGTTTCATATTGGTCGTCGTCCACGGAGATAATATCGAGTTTGTTTCCCGTTTCGTTTTCGTAACGCTCAAAAATCTTTACCATATAATCCTTTTGCAAATCGGTTCTTTTACCCATTATCGTAAGCGTCACACTGTCGGAATTTGACGGAGCAGTATTCGTGACGCCGCACGACGTTACGGCAAACACCGACGCAAGCATAATCGGCAGCAGAGCGCGTAGTTTTTTCATATGTTCCACCTTCCCTATTTTCTTCTTCCCGTTAAAAGCTTATATACCAGACTTTTTACCGCGTTCATGTCAATCGGTTTGGCGAGATGTCCGTTCATGCCCGCCTCCATAGCGTCTTTTACGTCCTCGGCAAATGTGTTTGCCGTCATTGCCGCTATGGGAATGTCGGCGGCGTCGGGATGACCGCAGGCGCGTATTCGGCGCGTCGCCTCGTATCCGTTCATCACGGGCATCTGCACGTCCATAAGTATCATGTCATAGTGACCCGCGGGTGAATTTTTGAACATTTCCACCGCCTCCGCGCCGTTTACGGCAAGGTCGCACTTCACGCCCTCGGCGGCGAGCATCTCCGTTAAAATTTCGGAGTTGAGTTCGTTGTCCTCGGCTATGAGGAACAACCGTCCTTTCAGAGCCTCCGCGTCGTACACAAATTCGGTACTCTTACGCTCGTCGGCGTCGCTTTCCGCAAAATCTGGCAGAGCGAACGACAGCTCCACGGTAAACGCGCTGCCCTTACCGGGCTTACTCTTTACCATTATGATACCGCCCATCAAATCAACGAGGTTTTTCGTTATCGCCATACCGAGACCCGTACCCTGTATCTTGTTCGTGACGGAGTTTTCCTCGCGGCTGAACGGTGTGAAAATCATTTCAAGAAATTCATCGCTCATGCCTATGCCGTTGTCTCGCACGATAAACCGAAGCTTCACATACTGGTCGCCTGAATGTGGGATTTCCGTAATCATGAAATCAATTCTTCCGTTTTCGGGCGTGTACTTTATGGCGTTGGACAAGAGATTTATAAGTATCTGGTTAAGGCGCAGCCTGTCGCCCATCAGATACTCCGGCGTCGCGCCGTCCACGTGTATATTGAACTCCTGATTTTTTATCCTCGCCTGCGGCGCGAGTATGATGCCGAGCTCGTCGATTATTTCCTTAAGGCTGAAACGTTCAATGTTCAGCGACGTTTTGCCGCTTTCTATTTTACTCATGTCAAGCACGTCGTTTATGAGGCTCAGGAGGTGGTGGCTCGACGCCGTTATTTTACGCGTGTACTCCCTCACCTTTTCGGGATCGTCCGCCTCGTTTTCGAGCAGCACCGAAAATCCCACGATAGCGTTCATCGGCGTGCGTATGTCATGCGACATATTGGAAAGGAAGTTGCTCTTAGCCTCGTTAGCGCTGCGGGCGGCGTTAAGCGCCTCCTGCATCTGCTCGTTCATATTCCGTTCCTGCGTGCGGTCGGACATTACGAAAATGTATTTTCTCACCTCGCGTATACTCATATGGTACACCGTCATTCTGTACCATCGCCGTTCGCCGGTGCTTTGGTGCATATACTCACATTCGCGGTTTATGTACCCGTTAAGAGGTATTTCCGTAAGCTCGTCGGCGGGTACAACGACGCTGCCGTTTATGGCGCATTTTTCCAGCACGCGTATATCCTTCCTCACCGTGCCGACGGGAATACCGATAAGCCGTTCCACGTTCGGGCTTATGTAGTCAACGCCGTAATCGGCGGCGTCAATCATTATGAATATATCGTCAACGCTGTTTGAGAGCACGTCGAACATACGCTCGCGGTAACGGAGCTCGGTCATGCTTTTTCTTGACATATTATGACCGCGTATCACGATAAACGTGATAACCGCCGCGCCCACAAGCAGGAATATTATGCTTAAAACATTCATCGTCGTTTTCTGCACCGACAAAAATCCCGCGCTTACAACGCTCTGTGGCACGACGCTCAGAAGCATATAGTCCTGATAGCCCACCGGCTGATACAGTATGCAGTGGCTTACGCCGCCTATATTGCACTGTTTAAGTCCCGACGCGCCGTTTTCCCAGTCGCTCTGTATTTTTCCGAGACCCTTATCGTCCAAATCGGACGCGGCTTTAAGATATGTGAGATAATTTCCGAACACGCTGCCGCCCGCCTGCGCGGACAGGAGTATAGTACCGTCTTTATGAATGACAAAGCATGTGGACTCTCCCGAAAACGCGTCAACCTTGAGCGACGCGGCAAGATCCTCGTTCGTGTAGCTAACGGCTATCGCGTCATAAGCAAAGCCGTTATATTCGCCGCCGTGCGAATGTACGGCAAAAAGAGTTATATCCCTGCCGTCGGGCAGCCTGCCGCTTGCTATTATCGGCTCGTCGGGCGCGGCGAGACCGTTCCACGCGTCGTCGGTGGTAAAACTGTCCGCCGCACCGCCGACAGTCATACAGGACTTGTTCACCGACGAAAGAAAATAGAACTCCGAAAATTTCCAGTATTGGCGATTTTCGTTTATGCAATCCGATACTGCGCCGCTGCCGCTGTCGGAGGCGGCGATATAATCGTCCAGACTTTTAAGCAATCCCCGATTACGCTCGGCAAACATGCCGAACGAACGGTTTACCTGACCGTAAATCTCCTCCAGGTGGTCTGTGCTGTCGTTGTAAATGCGGCGCGATATGTAATTGAAATAAACCAATCCTATCACGATAACCGCGACCGCAACCGCGCACATCAGAACCGGCAGAAAAATTTTACCCAACCGTTTTTTCATAACATTCTCCAAAGCTTTTTATGTGTACAATCTACCTATTATATTCTACCATACGCGCCGAAAAAAGTCAATTAAGATTACAAGCGCAAGCAAAAAGGACGCGGAATACCCGCGCCCCGTTTAAACCGTATTTATTCGCCGATCTTATACGACACCTCTCTGTACACCTTGTCGCACATTGTAAAGTCGGGTATGCTGCCTTCGATTTGCCTGTCGGAAAAATGACGCGTCCTGCCTCTGTACCAAAGCGTGCCGTCCGTTTTTATAATATAAAGCGCGCCGTCGTATATGTAATCGCGCACGTCCTCCGCGACCTTCGTCGGCGTTAAAACGTTGCCGCCGCCGTTTTTGTCGATAACTCCCGCGTTATTTGCGCCCCACGCGTACAAGTCGCTGTTTTCCTTGAGCGCAAGCACTACCTCCGAACCCGCGCTGCACGAAACAAATCCGTCACCCATTTTAACTCCCGTGTCATGCAGGAATTTGGTGTAATCTATGCCGTTGTCCCGCGTCTCGACAACGCCTTTCTCGCCGTTATAGCTTGTACCGAGCACGTATACCGAGCCGTCGTTTTTGATGTACGCCATCGTCAGACCGTCGCAGCTCGACACATATGACACATCATCGGCGCACTTTACCGGCGCGGACGGATCCTCGCCGTCGATCCAGCCGTAGCCGAGCGCCTTTTTGGAATTTGAGCGATAAACCCACGCGCTGCCGTCGTTTTTGAGGTATATCACGTAGCTTTCGCCGTCGAACGCTTTAACGTCCGTGTCAACGACGCGCGGCGCGTTTCCGTCGTGCATATCCTCGTAAAGAATTCCGTTTTCTATGTACTTGTCGCTGTCCGTGTCGGACTCGGAAACAGCCACGGCATGAACGTAATCGGGTCCGTATGGAAGTGTGTACGCCGTACCGTCCTCGGTCACAACGTTCGCGCCGTAATCGCCCACAAATCGGTCAAACTTTGGCAGACCGTCCTCCGGCGCGATGTTGTAATCGCCGTCGGTAACGGTCGTATAATCGTATATGTCGGTGTTTTTAATGCCGTAGAGATAGCCGTCGTCCGTCTGTGCGCGGCACTCCGTTCCCGTAGCGCGCTCGACGCTGTCGGAGTACGTTTTATCGTAATCCAGCGTGGATATACAGCAGTAAAGAGTGTCGGGATTCATGTGGTAATCGCTGTACGATACGCTGTAATTTACCTTTGTGTTGCCCACTCCGCGGTCGATGTACGTTCCGAGACTGCTGCCGCGTATAACCTCATACGTGCCGTCAGTGCGATAGATGCCGTCCTTTTCACCGGCTGTAAAGTGCGCGGTCGTCATGATATTATTCACCCTGTCCTCGTCCGCGCTTTTGTCGGTAATAACGCCTATGCCGTCGGGCTTGCCGTCCTTTACCTGACCGTGATACGTCACGCCTTCGGAAAGCGTCAAATCGGTCATACCCTCCGCGACGCTCATCTCGTCGTCGAGCCGTTTCGATATAACGTCGATACTCGCGAGACGCTTACCGTCGTCGTAATTTACGTACGCAACGCTTTCGAGGTCGCGGAACTTTACGAGCGTTTCGCCGTCGATATTGCAGGCGTGTATCTCCGAGCCGTTCACGTATGTCTTTATATCGGTCGAATACACGTCGTATAATTTTTGATTAAACGGTATGTTGGATTTTTTGGTATTTATTTCCTCGGCTGACGGTATAGTTCTCGCCGCGCTGTCGTCGGGCGTGATTTTGAGCGTGCGCGCGTTTTCGTCCCACGCCACGTCAAAGCCGTAGCCGCGCAGATCCTCGGCTTTTATGTATGTGCTGTCGGATATGTTGTACGATTTTATCGGACAGCCGTCTATCAGCGCGCCGATATCGGTCGTGTACACCGCGCCGATTATTTCCGCACGCGCCGCTATGCCGCCGAATACGCATATCGCAGCCGCGGCGGTTATCAGCAGTTTTTTCATTGTGATGCACCTCTCTAAAGTTATAATGTGTTATAGTTATTGTAACATATTACGATGGGGTTGTAAATATATTTTTTGTTGTAATTTTTCTTTTTTTATGATAAGATATATAATGATGTAGAATTTTTTTAGAGAGGCAATTCATATGCTGCACTTTATAAAACATTTCCGCACGATAACGCGCCACAGGCACAAGGTAATATACCACTGCATGAAGTGCGGTATATTCTGGCAGGGGCTCAGGCACGATTTATCGAAATACTCGCCCACGGAATTCCTGCCGGGCGCGCGGTTCTACCTCGGCGACAGAAGTCCGACGGAGGCGGAACGGCGCGAGTACGGCTACTCCATGGCGTGGATACACCACAAAGGACGCAACAAGCACCATTTCGAGTACTGGACGGACTACAATAACGCGACTCATCGCATGGAGGCCGTCGAAATGCCGCTTAGATATGTGAAAGAGATGTTTTGCGACCGCGTCGCGGCGGGCAAAATATATCAGGGCGACAACTACACCGACCACAACCCGATAGACTACTTCGAAAAGGGCAACGCGAAAAACCTCATGCACCCGAAAACAGCCGCCCTTTTGGAAAGCTGGCTGCGTATGCTTTTGGACGAGGGCGAGGAAAAAACCTTCGCGTACATAAAATCACTTAAGTAAAGGATATAAAAGCAAATGAAAAAGCTTAACCGACTTCTTTATTCAAATAAGCTTTTCGCGCTTGTTATGCTGCTGCTCCAGATAACGGCTTTTGTTTTCATGTATATATGGATTTCGGATTACTCGAACGTGCTCATAGGTTTCACGACTATATTCAGCGCAATTCTTATAATAGTCGAGGTCAACCGTGAAAACGAGCCGACATTTAAAATGACGTGGGTAATGCTTATTGCCATTATACCGGTATTCGGAGGACTTTTGTACCTGTTTATGCGAATACGCACGGTAGCATGGAACATAAAGGACGACTACGACAATATCCATGAGGCGAACAGGCTCTACCTTGAAAAGGACGCGGAGCTTGAAAAACGTCTCGATACCATGGACAGGCGCGAGAGTGATTTTGTG
The DNA here is from genome assembly GCA_947623955.1 of uncultured Clostridia bacterium. Classification (GTDB taxonomy): domain Bacteria; phylum Bacillota; class Clostridia; order UBA1381; family UBA1381; genus Hominilimicola. The sequence continues at coordinate 193,189 of CANQIP010000002.1, forward strand.
AGGTACCTCGAAAAGTACGGCGGTTCGCCCGCTTATGAAGAAACAGCGGTTCAGTATTACCCCTCGGGAAAACGAATGTACGAGGATATGAAACGCGAACTTATGCGGGCGGAAAAGTTCATATTTATGGAGTTTTTCATCATAAACACCACGAGCCGTATGTGGTCGGAGATACTTGACATACTCCGCGCGAAGGCGAGACAGGGCGTTGAGGTAAGGGTTCTCTACGACGCTATGGGCTGCATCACCGTAATGCCGCGCCATTATGACGAATACCTCGGACGGCTCGGTATAAAGGCGCGTGTGTTCTCGCCAATCGTGCCGCTTATCTCCACGCACCAGAATAACCGCGACCACCGCAAAATACTTGTCGTAGACGGCGAATGTGCGTTTTCGGGCGGTATAAATATCGCGGACGAGTATATAGGCGAGAAGGTTCGGTTCGGACACTGGAAGGACACGGGCTTTATGATGCGCGGCAAGGGCGTGGCTGGCTTTACGTCCATGTTCCTCGACATGTGGAACGTAAACAGCGATACGCTTGAAAACGGAGGGAAATACATTCTTGCCTCATCGGGCGTCGAAACCGAATCGGACGGTTTTGTGGTGCCGTTCGCCGACGCGCCGTTCGCCGACATGCAGATAGGCAAACGCGCGTATCTGCACAACCTCGAAAGCGCGACCGATTACGTGTATATCATGACGCCGTACCTCGTTATCGACAACGAGATGTACGAGAGCATGAAGTACGCGGCGCAGAGAGGCGTGGACGTTAAAATAATCATGCCCCACATTCCCGACAAGGCTTACGCGCTGTATCTGGCGCGGACGTATTACAAGGAGCTTTTGAAAGCAGGCATAGAAATTTACGAGTACACGCCGGGCTTTGTACACTCAAAAATATCGGTAAGCGACGGCAAACGCGCGATAGTCGGCACGATCAATCACGACTACCGAAGTCTGTATCTGCACTACGAGTGCGCGGCATACATGATGAATATACCGGCAATTTTAGATGTTGAGAGCGATTTTAAAGACACGCTCGAAAAGTGTCAGAAAATCACAATTGAGGACTTAAAGAAATTCAAGATTATGACGCGGCTTACCGGTCACATTATACGGCTTGTCGCGCCGCTGATCTAAACGGAGGTATGTAAAATGGCAGACTGGGAAAAGGTAAAAAACGACTGCGTGGAATGGGTGCGCGGATTTTTCGAGGAGAACGGTAAGGGCTGCAACGCCGTTGTCGGCATATCAGGCGGTAAGGACAGCTCGGTAACGGCGGCAATATGCGCCGAGGCTCTCGGTAAGGACAGGGTTATAGGCGTGCTTATGCCGTGCGGCGAACAGAAGGATATTGACGCGGCGTACACGCTCGTGAACCACCTCGGCATAAAGCATTACGTCGTCAATATAAAAAACGCGGTTGACGGCTTGCTCGGCAGTATGCCCGAGGATATGGAAATCTCAAATCAGACGCGCGTGAACCTGCCCGCGAGAATAAGAATGGCGACGCTTTACGCCGTGTCGCAGAGTAATAACGGCAGGGTCGCGAACACGTGCAATCTCTCCGAGGACTGGGTCGGCTACTCCACGCGCTACGGCGACGCGGCGGGTGATTTTTCGCCGCTTGCGCACCTCACCGTCACGGAGGTCAAGACGATAGGAAATATTCTCGGTCTGCCCTCGTCGCTCGTGAACAAGGTTCCGACCGACGGTCTAAGCGGTAAAACCGATGAGGACAACCTCGGTTTTACCTACGCGGAACTCGACAGATATATACGCACCGGCGAAATCGACGACGCGGATAAAAAGACGCTCATCGACACAAAGCATAAAAATAATCTGTTTAAACTTCAGCTTATGCCAAGCTTTGAACCCAAATTATAAAAATCCGCGGCAAACGAGTTTTCGTTTGCCGCGGTTCTTTTTTTATTCAAAATACTTTCTGTCAAGGCTGCGGTACTGTATCGCCTCGGCGATATGCGCCGCTTTTATGTTTTCACTGCCTTCGAGGTCGGCGATTGTACGCGCGACCTTTAAAATTCTGCCGTGCGCGCGTGCGCTCAGACCGAGGTTGTCGAACGCGGCTTTGAGCATCGCGTTGCTCTCGCCGTCAAGCGGACAGTATTTCTGCAGCATGCCCGCGTCAAGCTGCGAGTTAGAGTATATGCTCAAATCCCTGTACCGTTCGAGCTGAACCTTGCGCGCCCTGTTCACGCGCTTTTTAACGTCCGCGCTCGTCTCGCCGTTCGCAGTGGAACTCAAATCGTCGTAATCGACGTTCGGCACTTCGACCTGTATGTCAATTCTGTCAAGCAGCGGCCCCGATATTTTGCTGCGGTAGCGGTTTATCTGCGCGGGCGTACACGTACACTGCTTGCGCGTGTCGCCGAGGTAACCGCACTTGCACGGGTTCATCGACGCTATGAGCATGATGTTGCACGGGTATGTGAGCGTCGCGTTCACGCGTGATATTGTAACAACGCCGTCCTCAAGCGGCTGACGCATTATTTCAAGCGTCGATCGGCTGAATTCGGGCAGCTCGTCGAGGAACAGTATACCGTTGTGCGCGAGCGACAGTTCGCCCGGGCGCGGAACCGTGCCTCCGCCCGACAGTCCGACAGCCGAGATGGTGTGGTGCGGACTGCGGAACGGCCGTTTTAATATGAGTGGCTCGTCCTTGCTCAATAGTCCGGCTATGGAGTGTACCTTCGTGACCTCCAGCGCCTCGTCGAACGTGAGGTCGGGCAGTATCGACGGCATACGCTGCGCGAGCATTGTTTTACCAGTGCCGGGGCTGCCGATAAGGAGTACGTTGTGGTTGCCCGCGGCGGCGATTTCAAGAGCGCGCTTAACGTTCTCCTGTCCCTTAACGTCGCAGAAATCGAGCACCGACGCGGCAGACCGCGCAAAATATTCCGTAAGGTCAACGGTGTGACGCGGTATTTTTTTAATCCCCTCAAAATGATTGCACAAATCTTCGAGCGATTTTACCGGGTAGACGTTCACGCCGTCTATAACAGCTGCCTCGTCGGCGTTTTCGGCGGGCACGAACATCTCCGTAAAGCCCTCTCTGTACGCGGATATGACCATCGGCAGTACGCCGTTTATACCGTTTACCGTGCCGTCAAGCGACAGCTCGCCGAGGAATACGCATTTTTTTATGTAGTTGCCGTCCGCCGAGAACCTGTCCATCGCGCTCAGAATTGAGACAGCCATAGGCAGGTCGTAGCCCGAGCCTTCTTTTCTCTGCGCCGCCGGCGCGAGGTTGATTATTATGCGCCGCGCCGGAAATTTAAAGCCCGTGTTTTTGATTGCGGAGCGCACGCGTTCCTTTGCCTCCTTGACGGCTGCGTCCGGCAGTCCCACGATGTCGAACGCGGGCATACCGTTTGAAATATCCGTTTCGACCGTCACGGGAAAGCCGTCTATTCCCGCCAGTCCGCGCGAGTAAACATTTGATAACATAATTTCCTCCGTTAATTTTCATTTGTGGATTTCCTTCGGCTGAACACAAAGAGTTTCATTGCCGCGAACGTTATCGGCGTTCCTATAATCGCCGCGAATATGTAAGCGGTGGTGCGGTGCAGTCCGAGAGCCGTAAATATGAATACGAAAATATATTGAAATACGAAATTCGGTATATAGCTCAGCGGAAATTTGATAAATCTTCGCAGCGTCGGCTTGACGTGGAAGGTGTATTTCGAGTTCAGGAAGAACGATGTTACGATGCTGATGATATATCCGCATATGAAATTGGCGTTCGTGTGCGCGGCAAGTATTCTGTACGCGTTCCCCGTCGGGAGAAAGCGCATGGTGAGTATGTCCAGAAGTGTGGCTGACGCTACGGAAATGACCGTGTTTATAATGCCCATAAGCATAAAGGTCAAAAACTGAACGGTCAGAAACGGACGCACCGTTCGCATCGCGCGCGGGGAAATGTGGTTTTCCAGCCGTACGCGGAGATCCGACAAGACCTTATCCATGCAAGACCACCCTTTCGCAGATATATAAATATATTATATACCAAAAAAGCAATAAAAACAATATCTTTTTTTGTCGGAATATGACATCGGAATTAAATGAAAATAATCCGCAAAAATATTGACATTTTCGTCTCGATATGGTAAAATATATAAGCACCGTAAAGGTGAAACGCTATATCGCGGGGTAGAGCAGTCGGTAGCTCGTCGGGCTCATAACCCGAAGGTCGTTGGTTCAAATCCTTCCCCCGCAACCATTTATATGTACGCCTATGTTGACAGTGGCAGAGCCGTCGGCATGGGCGTATATTTTAGTTATCATTTGTTTTATCATCGACTTGTCATCTTTTCCGCAGTTTTCAACTGCACCTTGAAGCATTTTCAGCACCTTGTCTTTGCTTAGTTTCTGTGCGGTTTGCTCATTATGTGTGATAATATCTTCCAGTTCGCTCTTTCTTATTCTCAATCGGTCAAGTTCGTCCTCAAGCTCCGGGAATTTCATGCCGCTAAGTATGGCATTTACTCCGTTATTTATTTTGGCAACTATTTGACGGAGTTCCTTGCGTTCTGCTGACAAATCCTGCGATGCGCTGTTTACTTCATTACATATCTTTTCTGCCATTTCACTGAAATCTATGCTCAACAAATATGCCTGGACGTACTGTATTACAAATGTTTCGAGTTCATCAGCATTTAGGTTTTTGGCATGACAAGTATGTGTGCGGTATTTATTGCCGCATACATAGTAACGGGTTTCATAACCTTTTTTATTTCTGCTTGTATGTCCTACGTATGTTCCTCCGCATTCCTCACACTCAATAAGACCGCTTAATAAGTAGTTGTGCTTTGCTTTATTGGCTGCGTTGCGTTTATTATCGCGCATTCTTATTTCCACCTTCCCCCATGTTTCATCGTCAATAATTGCAGGTATGGCATTTTCAATGCGTACTATATTCGGGTTAGGCTTGCCACCCGCCCATTTTCCCATAACCTTAGTTATGCGCTTATTCCATGTATATACGCCGATGTAACGCTCATTATTTAATATGCCGTGCAGACTGTTCTTTCCGATAGGTCGTCCGCGTTTGCCGGTAACGGTGCCTATCGCGCTTAAAATATCAACATAGCTTTTGCCGTCTGCATACATTCTGAAAATTTTTTTTACGACCTCCGCTTCTGCGGGATTTATAATATATTTTCCGTCAACAATATCATAGCCGAGCGGCGGCACGCCTCCGCAGAAAGCGCCTTCCCTCGCCCGCGCCGATGTTCCGGCAATAGATTTTTTGCGCGTGTCAAGTACCATGTGCTGTCCCAGACCGACATTGATAAGTTCAACAAGAAAATTATTCGGATCGAGCACATCGCCAAGCTCTTGATTTGCTGAAATCACCTTTACGTTGAGCAGTGCCATTTCGTTACGAAATTCAAACCAATCCGCGACATTACGTGAGCCGCGCGATATATCATAAATAACAACGGCATTAAACAAATGCTGCTTTGCATCGGAAATCATCGACTGAAAGCCGGGGCGGTTCGTGTTTGTTCCGGTCATAGCTTCGTCTTTATACACGCCGGAAAGCAAGATGCCATGTTCATTACAATATTTTTTGATTGCGTCAAGCTGATATGCTATGCTGTTTTCGGTCTGCATATCCGTACTATAACGAGCATACGCAACGGCTTTTAATTTTTCTTGCATGAAAAAAACACTCCTTTATACTTGATTTTTTTGGAGTGCCGTGATATAATTACATTGTTTGTGAAATGCTTTATCACGGCATTATCTATCTCAATTCCCCGACTGTTGGTTGAACAACACACTTGTGTGTTGTAGCATAGCAAGGTGCAAGCTTGCGTAGCGTAACAAAGGCAGACGGGGGATTTTTTATTTAATAATTTTTATCTATGTAGCCTTTAAGTTCCGATAAACGGTGTATGTCCAGTTTCTTAACTTTGCGGGTTATGCCGTCGTATGTCTTAGTATAATTTATGTATGT